>CALWRT010000151.1 GCA_944384015.1 uncultured Lachnospiraceae bacterium
GGACCGGGAGGGCTGCATTGCCAACATGATCAAAGCCCTGAGGGAATTCGTCATAGAAGGGGTGTCCACCACCATCACCACCGACATCGCGATCATGCGGAACAAGAGTTTTGCGGGAGGCAGCTTCAACACCGCGTTCCTCACCAACGAGAGGGTGAACATCGGACTGGAGAACTATGTCATTACCATCTCCCGCCAGTTCGGCAGCCTGGGACGGCCGATCGCCAAGAAGATGGCCCAGATGCTGGGCATCAATTACTACGACCGGGAGATTGTGGACGATGTGGCCAGGAAGATGCAGCTTCCGGTATCGGAGGTGGGCGACGGAGAGCTGGACAACGCGGAATTCGGCTGGATGAAATACCCCCTCGGCAAGAATTCCGAGGAAGAGCAGGATAAGATCTTCGAGGCGCAGAAGCAGATCATCCTGGATTTGGCAGACAAGGAGTCCTGCATCTTCGTGGGGCGATGCTCCGATTATATTTTAAGAGACCACAACAACCATTTCAGTATCTTCATCTACGCTCCCTACGAGGCGCGCATGGAGAACTGTGTGAAGAGCCTGCATCTGACTCCCCAGGAGGCGGAGCGGATGATCAAGGAGGTAGACGAGGCGCGCAGCTCCTACTCGTACCATTACGCGAAAACATACAGCGAAAATGTGGAGTACAAGGATATCCTGATCGACAGCAGCCTGTACGGCGGCGTAGACGAGACGGCGGCGGTGCTGGTGGCCATGGTGCGCCGGAAATTTCATCTGGCGGAGTAGACAGACGGGAAGGAGAGTTATGAATATGCTGAGAGAGGAATTGCCGAAAATTGTAACCGGGACACTGCCGGGGCCGAAGGCGGCGGAATGGATCAAGAGAAGGGAAGCGGCGGTGCCGTCGGCAATCCGCTGTGTCTACCCGGTCGTGATCAAGCGCGGAGAAGGCGCGATGATTGAAGATGCGGACGGCAACTATCTGCTGGACTGGGTCGGCGGCGTGGGGGTGCTGAACATCGGGTATTCCAGGCCGGAGGTGATCCGGGCGGTGCAGGAGCAGGCGGAAAATTATTTTCATGGGATGTTCAATATCGTAACCCATGAGGGATATGTAAGGCTGGCGGAGAAGCTGTGCGGCATCGTACCCGTCCGCGGAGAGAAGAAGAAGGCCTTCTTCGCCAACAGCGGTGCAGAGGCAGATGAGAACGCGGTAAAGGTGGCCAAGGCGTACACCAAGCGGCCGAACATTATCGTCTTTTCCGGCGCTTTCCATGGGAGAACGATGCTGACCATGGCGATGACGTCCAAGAAGGCATACGCCTACGGAATGGGGCCGTTCCCGGACGGGGTGTACCGGGCGGAATTCCCCTACCTCTACCGCAGCCCGAAGGGAATGTCCGAGGAGGAGGCGATCGCCTACTATGTGGAGAGTGTGGAGAAGGTGTTCGAGCAGGCTTCCCCGGCAGACTATGTGGCGGCGATTGTGGTGGAGCCCCTGCAGGGCGAGGGCGGCTTTATCCCGGCTCCCATCCCGTGGATCAAGGCAGTGCGCAGCATCTGCGACAAATATGGCATCCTTCTCATAGCCGACGAGGTACAGAGCGGCTTCTGCCGGACAGGAAGGATGTTCGCCTCGGAATATTGGAAGGAGGCGGGGGCGGAACCGGATATCCTGAGCACGGCCAAATCCATCGCCGGCGGACTTCCCATCAGCGCGATCATAGCGAGGGAAGAGATCATGGAGTCAGTGGCCGCGGGCACCATCGGCGGCACCTTCTGCGGCAACCCGCTGGCCTGCGCTTCTGCCCTGGAAGTGATCAGTCTTATGGAAAAAGAAGACTATGCCGGCCGGGCGCGCCAGATAGGGGAGAAGGTGACGGCGCGCTATGAGAGCTGGAAAGAGAAGTATCCGGTTGTAGGCGATGTCCGCGGCATGGGCGCGATGATCGGCCTGGAGCTTGTGAAAGATAGGGAGACGAAGGAGCCGAATCCCGCCCTGGTATCCGCTGTGGTACAGCAGTGCGTCCAGAACGGGCTTATCATAGAGAATGCAGGCATATACGGGAACGTCATCCGGTTCCTCGCCCCGCTGTGCATCACGGATGAACAGCTGGAGGCAGGCCTGGATATTCTGGAGGCGGCTATCAACCAGTGCATGTAAAGGAGGAAGAAGGCATGAACAAATACGAGGTTATCATTGACACACTCCCGGCCAAAGGCGACAGGGTGGAAATTCTGTTCCGCCAGGCAGGGGACGGATTTATCCAGGTGGAATATGGACATGAGCAGCGAGTGGAGCTTTTGGACTCTTTCCGCATGCTTGCGGCAGACAAGAAAATCAAGGACAGCAAGATCCAGGGATTGATCGAGACACTGCCGAGCCTTCGGGCGAATATGGTGCATTTTGACCCGACCATCATCTCTCCCCAGGAGCTGATCGATCGGATCAAGGAGATCGAGGAGTCGATCCCCGGGGTGGAGGATATGGTGATTGATTCCAGAATCATCACGCTGCCCATCGCCTTCGAGGACAGCCAGACGAAGAAGGCGGTAGAGATGTACCTGAAGCAGGTAAGGCCCGACGCGCCGAACTGCGCTGACGGCTACAACCTGGACTATATGGCCCAGTGCAACGGCTGCACCGTGGAGGATATCAAGCACATGCTCTTGACCACCGACTGGTATAACAGCGGATGCGGATTCTGGCCGGGCGGCGGATTCTTCTGGCCGATGGACCCCAGGTGCAAGATGATTGTGCCGAAGTACAACCCGCCGCGTATCTGGACGCCGGAGGGGGCGGTGGGCATCGGCGGCGCCTGCCTGTTCACCTACACAACGGCCACCGGCGGCGGCTATCAGCTGTTCGGGAGAACGATTCCCACCTTCCAGTTCAGCATGAAGCACCCGCAGTTCAAGGACGGCCCGTTCCTGTACCGCCCGTCGGGAGACCGGATCCGCTTTGTGGAGACGACGGAGAAGGAGATTCTGGATATTTATGAGCATGTGCATGACAAGACAGACTATGTATACGATATCCAGGAGAGCCAGATTGTGGTGAAGGATTATCTGGAGTTCTTGAGAGATCCGGAGGTTGTAAAGGGCGCGCAGGAGTTCGCGGCGAAGCAGGAGGAGGGCTCTAAGACAGCCCCGAAGCTGTAAGGAAGAAGGAGGCGATCGGTATGATAAAAGTGATAAACGGTGGAATTGAAGTGCTGACGGAGGATTGGCCGGGGCGTCTTGGTTATATGGGACTTGGAATGGCGGCGGCCGGGGCGATGGATAACCTGGCTCTGCAGCTGGGCAACCGCCTCGTGGGCAACGAGCTTACGGCGGCCGGGCTGGAGATCGCGGGAGGCTACTGTGAGTTTGCGTTTACCCGGGACGGTGTGATCGCCATGGCCGGGGCTGATATGTCTCCCACGCTGAACGGCGAGCCCATGGGCATGTGGGAATCGGTGGCGGTGAAGGAGGGAGACCGGCTGAAGCTGTCCCATTTCGGGGAGAAGGGCTTCCGCTCCTATCTGTGCGTGGCAGGCGGCATTGACGTGCCGGTCTATCTAGGGAGCCGCTCCACCTGCCTGTTCGGAAGCTACGGCGGATTTGAGGGCAGAAAGCTGGCCAAGGATGATGTGGTGAAGGTTTATCCCACAGAGCTTGCAGGCAAGGACGGCAGGAAGCTGAACCCGAAATACATCCCAGCCTATGAGAACGACTGGGAGCTGCGGACGATCCCGGGCCCGAACTCGGCGCCGGACTATGTGACAGAGGAGGGCATGGACTATCTGTTCAGCCACAGCTTTAAGATCTCCCACAACGCGAACCGGGCGGCATACCGCCTGGAGGAGGTGCCGGACTACTTCTGGGCGAGGGAGGACGGCGGCAAGGGCGGAAGCCATCCGTCCAACATTGTGGATCACGGCTACAACATGAGAGGCGCGATCAACGTGACAGGCAATACCCCTTCCCTGCTCATTGCCGACGGCCCCACCCTGGGAGGCTTTGTGTGTGTGGCCAACGTGATTAACGCGGATCTGTGGAAGATCGGCCAGGGCATCCCATCCCGGGATAAGGTGCATTTCAAGCTGACCACGACGGAAGAGGCCATTGAGGCGCGCAGGGAGAGAGCCGCTATGTTCCAGGCAGACGATCTGTTCCTGTGACAGTCCCGGGAAGGCGGGAAGGACATTCGGGGCATTTGCCGCGGCCAAGCAGCAGCTATGCGAAAGATGAGAAATAGAACAAAGCTCTATGCAAAGATGAAGCGAAAGATCACAAGGATCTATTCAAAAATAGTAAAGGAGAGATGATGATGACATATACATTGCAGGCACATATGCCGGGTCTGGTAGCGAGAGTCGTATGCGAGGTAGGAGACAAGGTCGAGGAAGGACAGGAGCTGGCGGTCATCAACTGCATGAAGACAGAGATGAGCTGCCAGACAGAGAAGGCAGGCGTGGTCAAAGAGATTCTCGTAGCCGAGTGGGATGAGATGGATGTGGGATCTCCGATGATCATTCTGGAGACAGAGGAATAATACAGGAGGCGGGCAGTATGAAGATGGATATCAACGTGGATATGGGAGAGAGCTTCGGCAGATATACGCTCGGAGACGACGAGAGCCTGATGCCCTATGTGACGTCAGCCAATATCGCCACAGGTTTCCACGCGGGCGATCCCCTCGTGCTGGAGCGCACAATCAAGTGGGCGAAGGAGTATGGCGTGGCGGTGGGCGCGCATATCGGCCTGCCGGACAGACAGGGCTTCGGCAGAAGGCAGATGGATCTATCCCCGGAGGAGCTGCGCTCGGACATTCTGTACCAGCTGGGGGCGATGGAAGCTTTTCTGAAAATCCACGGGCTGAAGATGCAGCATGTGAAGCCCCACGGCATTCTGTACCGCATGGTAGGAGAGCAGGAGAAGTATATCGACACCTTCCTGGATACGATCGAGGAGTACAATCCGGAACTCTACATCATGCTACACACGGGCTGCGAGGCGCTGAAGAGGGCGAAGGAGAGGGGCCTGAAGACTGCCCCGGAGGTGCTGGTGGACCTGGGCTACGACCAGGAGGGCAACTGGATGCTGGAGCGCGTGAAGAAAGCCAGGTCTCCCCAGGAGGTGGCAGCCAGAGCGCTGAGAGTGGCACAAGAAGGCAAGATTGACACAATCGACGGACAGCTGATTGACGTGGAAGGCTGCACGGTCTGCATCCACGGAGACGCCCCGAACGCCTCCCAGGTGGCCAAGGCAGTGAGAGAGGCGATGGAGACCGCCGGCATCGAGGTGGTGAATCTGGACGGATACTTCAAGTAGAGGGAGAGGTCCACACAGTATAAACATGACAGGCGCCAAAGGAGGCAAGCTCTTTTGGCGCCTGCTTTGCGCGATACGCCCGGAGGACGGCCGCCGTGCTTGCACGAGCGGGCACCCGACGGGCAAGCTTGCTTGCACAGACAGCGCCCATGTGGATGAGCGCTCGCGCGAATGGGACGAAAGGGGGGCCTGTGAATGAAGAGAGGCCTGTTCGAGCCCTATGATTTCAATGGGGTAAAAGTGAAAAACCGGTTTATGCGAAGCGCTGTCTGGATGAACATGGCAGACCGCAGCGGACATTTCACCGAAGCACTGTACGGAATCTATGAGGCCCTCGCCCGGGGAGGCGTGGGTGTGGTGAATGTGGAGGTGACCGGTATTGTCCGAGAGGAACAGTGTCTGCCGGGGCAGACGACGCTCTGCAGCGACGAGTTCCTGCCGGATTTTGAACGGCTTGCCGGAATCATGCACCAATACGGCTGCAAGACCTTTGTCCAGCTTGGCTACGGAGGAACCCGCACAGATTACCGCGTGGGGGAGCGGGTCATACTCGCCCCCAGCGATATTCCGGAGATTTCCACCGGCACGAAGGGGACGCCGATGACGGTGTCAGATATCCATTACCTGACAGAGAGCTACGCGAAAGCGGCCGGAAGGGTCAAGAAGGCAGGGTTTGACGGGGTGCAGCTGCACTGTGCCCATAATTATATGATGAACCAGTTCCTCAGCCCGTACTATAACAACCGGACCGACGCATACGGGGGTTCCACAGAGAATCGGATGCGTTTTCTGGCCGAAGTGTACCAGGCTATCCGGGAAGAGGTGGGGGACAGCTATCCGGTGTCCATCAAGATGACAGCCAGTGACTTCATGTCGGGAGGCATCTTTGTCAGTGGGACAGGAGAGGTTGTCGAGCTGGACGATCTCTCGATGACTGGGCTGACCTTTGAGGAGTCGCTGAAAATCTGTAAAAAATTAGAAGAGCTTGGCTTTCATTCCATCGAACTGTCCGGCAACTGCCACAGCGCGGCCAGAAAGCTTGTGGGAAGAGTGCTGGATGGCTACGAGATTAAGGAACACGGATATTTTTCCGAGTACGCGAGGGTGCTGGCAGACGAGGTGCATATCCCGGTCATCACGGTGGGCGGCCTGGACAGCCTGGCCTATATTGAAGAGCTGTACGAGAAGACGAATATCGCCATGTTCAGCTTTGCAAGGCCCTTCCTATGCGAGCCGGATTTTCTGGAAAAATGGAGGCAGGGCATAAGTTCCACGACAACGTGCGTGCATTGTGCCATGTGCAGAAAGGATAAAGAGGTCAATTACTGTACGGCCTTTCGCGAAAAGCCGGCTGTGGCGGGCAGATGAGTTCCGCAGCACAGATCGCACTGCGGGAAGCGATCCGCCGCAGGCGGAGAATCCTTCAAAGCAGGATTCTTTTTTCGACGGCGGTGTCAGCGTCAGCTGACAGGGAAGTTTGTTGATAGATGAGGAGGAGACATTATGAAGAAAATAGAAGCTTTGGACGTATCGGTCGCTGTTCTGGCGGGAGTATCCTGCCTGTTTATGTATCTGTCAGTCCCGGTGTGGGCGCTGTTTGTGGGCTGGGCATGGTATTTTGCCCTGGGAGCGTCCGCAGATCTGATTCAGAAGAGCGTGCTGCCGCTGATTACCGGGTCCGTGCTTGCGGCGGCGGCCTTCTTGCTGATTGACGCGCTGGGAAGCGTGATGCCCTCGATGCCGGCCACGATCATCGCTGTCATCATCACCGTATTTCTGCTGATGCTGACATTGAAGATACCGGCCTGCGGCATTTCCCTGATATCCTTCAACGCCTATTCCTGCCTGTTCGTCGGCTACGGGGCGGGAGAGTATATGGCGATTGAGGGCCTGCCTCCGCTGCTGAACGCCATGCTGTGGATCGGCGGAGCGAATTTTATCGGCGTCCTGTTCGGATGGCTCAGCATTGCCGTGACCGGAGCCGGGAAAAAATAGTTACCGTATTTTCAGATTTGCAGACGGGCGCAGACAGCCATCTATCGGCTGTCTGCGCCCCTTTAACTATGACAGTCCCTTTTTCAGCTTTCTATATAAGAAATAAGAGTAGACGCACGGTACAAAGAGCAGAAGGATGGTTCCGGCAAGAACCACGCCCTGGACAGCTGCCGGCAGAAAAGGAAGCAGGATGAGCAGGAGACCGCAGACATAGAAAATTTTGCCGCCCATCCGATGGGTACGGAACCATACCTCCTCGCTGGCTAACGTCCATGGCGTCCTGATCCCGCAGAAATAATTAAAGCTGAACCTGGGCATGAAATTGCCGCACACGGCAATAAGCACGCCGACAGCAAAGCTGATGACAAAAGCAATATTGACTGGATATCCAAGGGCAAACCCGATGGTACACAGCTGACAGATCAGCATCAGCACTTCCGACGCCCAGATAATCAGGCGGTATTCTCTGCCGAACTTGCTGTAATTCTCCTTCTTCGGGTCAATGGACGGGACAGCCTGAAGCAAGATTCCAATCCCCAGCGCCATGAAAGACAGGGCGATTAAAACCCAGCGGGAACCGTAGCCGTTGGGATTTCCCTGCAGATCAAAATGGACAGGGATTTGTTCTGGCAGATGGGGCCAGGCGACGGCGGCGATGGCCAGCATCACAGCCGGAATAATCAGAATGCTGAAAGAAAATTTTGGACGTTCCATAAATTTACCCCTCCTTTTGAAAGCTCTGAATCCAGCTTAGGATTTCCTCAAATACGGTTAAATTCAATTCATAAAAAATATATTTGCCGGATTTCTCGTCTGTAATCAGGTTGGCCTGTTTCAAAATAGACAGGTGGTGGGAAATGGTAGCTCCCGTCATCTGGAAATGTTCCCCGATCTCTCCGGCGGATTTTTTGCCGCTTTTCAGAAGATCCAGGATTTCCCTCCTGGTCGGATCTGACAGGGCCTTAAATGTCTGCTGAAAGCTCATAGGATCCCCCCAATCACGATGGTGAATGTCTCATGCTATATTTAGATAATTAGCTAAATATCTAAATATAGAATAGCACAGGAGGAGGAGAATGTCAATGAGAAAAAAAGGATTCCTATTGGGGTGACTCTTGACAGTTCTAATTCCGAAGGAACAACCAGCGCTTACGTGCAAGCACGACGCGTTGGCTGTTCATTCGGAATCGGCTGTGAATAGGAATGGAGTTCTTGAAATAAAGGGGAAATGGATATATAATACTTAAGGAAATACGGATGAAATCCGTGTTTCCTTAAATGCACCGCAGGTTAGGAAATGCTGATAAAATCAGCATTTCTTTCGCTGGACAGTAATAACTATTATGTTAGAAGAACAGGAAGGGATTAGAATGACAAAAATAGACATTATTTCCGGTTTTCTTGGAGCCGGTAAAACTACGCTGATTCAAAAGCTTCTGAAGGAAGCCTTCGAAGGGCAGAAAATTGTCCTTATCGAAAATGAATTCGGGGAGATCGGTATTGACGGCGGTTTTCTGAAGGATTCGGGCGTGCAGATCACAGAGATGAATTCCGGGTGCATCTGCTGTTCGCTGGTAGGGGATTTCGGGACGGCGCTGCAGGATGTGCTGAAGCAGTTTTCCCCTGACCGGATTATCATTGAGCCGTCAGGAGTAGGCAAGCTGTCAGATGTATGCAAGGCTGTATTGAATGTGGCGGAGCATGCGGATATCGAGCTGTCCACCTACACGACAGTGGCCGATGCTACGAAGTGCAAAATGTATATGAAGAATTTCGGGGAATTCTATAATAACCAGGTAGAGAGCGCGAAGACGATTGTCCTGAGCCGCACCCAGAAGCTGGCGGAGGAAAAGCTGGATGCCGCCGTACAGATGATTCGGGAGAAAAACCCGAAGGCCACCATCGTCACAACCCCTTGGGACGAGATCGGGGGACAGCAGATCTTAGCCGCGATGGAGCAGGAGAACGACTTTGTGATGGAACTGATGGAAGAAGAGGATATCTGCCCGGAATGCGGCCATCACCACGACCACGACCATCCCCATGAGCATCACCACCATGATGAGCACGATCACGGGCCGGGGCACGAGCATCCCCACGATCACCATGAGCATGAACATGATCCTCACCATGAGCACGAGCATGAACATGGTCCTCATCATGAGCACGAGCATCCCCATGATCACCATCATGATCATGAGCACGGGCATCATCACGCGGATGAGGTGTTTACAAGCTGGGGGACCCAGACCCACCACAAATATGACAGAGACGAGATGGAAGGTATCTTGAAGAGGATGGCTGACAGCGAAGAGTTCGGCATTGTGCTTCGGGCGAAGGGAATGGTGGCAGCCAAAGACGGCACATGGATTTACTTCGACCTGACACCCCAGGAATATGAACTGCGGGAAGGGACCCCGGACGTAACCGGGCGTCTGTGCGTAATTGGAACCGAGATCAATACCGCTGCCATTGAGGCGGCTTTCGGGCTGTAAGAAAATAGGATGATAATAAGGATGTGAGATCATGCTGGAGATACCGGTATATATAGCGACAGGCTTTCTGGAGAGCGGCAAGACGAGCTTTATCAAGGAGATATTGGCGGATCAGGAGTTCACGGAAGGCAAGAAGGTGCTGGTGATTGCCTGTGAGGAAGGCGCGGAGGAGTACGAGGAGGAAGTGTTAAGGGCCGGCAAT
>CALWRT010000152.1 GCA_944384015.1 uncultured Lachnospiraceae bacterium
GCTGTCTGCGTTCTTCCTTCATCTAATGTCCCCAATCCTGCAGAGTTCTTCGCCCTCTAACATCGTATCGGGCCGTCTCATTGCATACCTTTTGTTTCTATTGCCCTTATGCCAGTCTTAAAATCCAGCATTACTTTCCACTCATTTATGCTCTCTTATGGTCTCTTGTACTTTCGTTTACTTCCTTGTTCTTATCTGTTACAGCTGTTCTTGTTCCTTTCCAGAACGCTGCCTGCCATGTCTGTCCTTCACATTTTTGCCGTTCCTGGCTGTCATTTCTGCCGCCATCCTGCCCGCCGTATCCGCCGCCATGCTGCTTGTCCCTTTGTCCGCGCCGCCCTGACGTGATCCTCCGCAATGAAGGCCAAACTGCTGCTGAATTCCCTTTTGCCGCCGTATTCCCCTTGACTTTTCCCAGCCGCCGTATCATAGTATTAGTAGCGTCTAAACAAGAATACACGGAGGTCACAGCATGAAACGAATCGTCCTCACCGGCGGCGGAACCGCTGGTCACGTCACGCCGAATATCGCGCTAATTCCCCGCCTGAAGGAACTTGGCTATGATATCCATTATATTGGTTCCTACGATGGAATTGAGAAAAAGCTTATCGAGGAAATGGATATTCCTTATTATGGAATTTCATCCGGCAAGCTTCGCCGTTACTTTGATAAGAAAAACTTCACGGACCCATTCCGGGTGTTGAAAGGGTTCGGCGAAGCCCGCAAGCTGCTGAAGCAGCTGGAACCAGGCATTGTATTTTCCAAGGGCGGCTTTGTCACCGTCCCTGTTGTCCTGGCTGCCGGCAGGCTACATATCCCGGTCATTCTCCACGAGTCCGATTTAACCCCCGGACTTGCCAACCGAATCTGCATTCCATCTGCCACGAAGGTGTGCTGTAATTTCCCGGAGACATTATCTCATCTTCCAGCCGGCAAAGCAGTGCTGACCGGCTCGCCTATCAGACAGGAGCTTCTTATGGGCAACCGGATCGCGGCCTTAGATTTCTGCGGTTTTACCGCGAACAAGCCGGTCATCCTTGTGATGGGAGGCAGCCTGGGCTCCGCCGCCATCAATGACACCATCCGCGGAGTGCTGCCGGAACTTCTGAAGACCTATCAGGTAATCCATCTGTGCGGCAAAGGCAAGCTGGACGCCAGATATGACGGTCTAGAAGGCTATGTCCAATTTGAATATATCAAGAAGGAGCTCCGCGACCTGTTCGCCCTGGCGGATATTGTCATATCCCGGGCCGGCGCCAACGCTATCTGCGAACTTCTGGCCCTCCATAAGCCAAATCTGCTGATTCCCCTCTCCAAAAACGCCAGCAGGGGAGATCAGATACTCAACGCCCATTCCTTTGAAGCCCAAGGCTTCAGTGTTGTGCTGGAAGAAGACGAAGTGACCAATCTTACCCTTCTTCAGGCAGTCAATACGCTGTATCAACATCGGTCTGACTATATCAAAGCCATGTCGGACAGCGGACAGCGTGATTCCATTGAGACAATTGCCGGTCTCATTGAAGAACTGTGCCTGGAATAAACTAGACAGGCACTTGCCCTTCTGGAATGATTCCGGCTGTACGCTTTTCCTGAATATTTCGGACAGCAGGCGGCAGTTAATGCCGCAGCTGTTCATATTCGCCGGCAAAATGCTCTCTAATCCAGCAGCGGGCACGGTATAGACAGTTGGCGGCCTGCCTGTAGTTCATATTCATTCTGTGTGCAGTCTCCTCTAGACTCATACCCAGGCAGCATGTGTATACCATGACCTCATACTGCTTTTCGCTGTGCTTTTTCAATTCATCCAGCAGCCTGGAACGGAAATCGGCCCGCAGCAGTTCTTCGTAGTCATCTCGGGGCCCGGATGCCTTGCTCAGTTCGGCTGCCGTCTCTTCTTCTGTTCCTGATTGTGCGATCTCTCGGTAGCGGCCTCCCTTTTTGAGGATATCCTTCGCGGCATTATCTGCGGTATGAATCAGCCACGCTTTTATCTTTTCATCCTCGATAGTCAAATCCAGCTTTTCAAACATTTTCATATATGCTTCCTGACAGACATCTTTTGCCCTTTCCATATCTCGAAGCCGCCTGTTTGCGATAGAAACGACGAGGTTCCTGTACTTCCAGAACAATTCTGTAAACCGCTCTTCATTTGTCCTGCTCATATTCTTCCCTGAACTCTCTGCGCAGCCAGTTTTTCCCGCGCTGAATGCGGTTTGCAATCTGGCTGTATGTCATCCCCAGATGCTTGCCTGCCTCCGCCAGTCCCATTCCTTTGCAATACGTGTGCATAATCGCTTCATACTGCCCGCGATTATGTTCTCTGAGGCTACTTAGCAGACGGCCGCAGAGTTCTGCCTGCTCTATCTGATCAAATGCCTTGGCTTCTCCCTTATCCATACCATTTCTGCCAACTGTGCCTATATCAGGGTCCAGCACTTCCCGGTACTGTCCTCCCTTTTTGAGGATATCTAAGGCCAGCCGATCTGCGGTTACCATCAGCCATCCTTTCAATTTCTCATCTTCCTGGGATAAATCCAGCGATGTGAACAGCCGCAAAAATGTCTCCTGGCAGACATCCTCCGCCCTATTCAAATCCCTCAGGCGGCGGTATGCTATCGAAATGACAAGATTTCTGTATTTCCAGAACAATTCCGTAAATCTCTCCTCATTTGTCCTGTTCACATGCATCCCTTCATTCTCTTTATTCACGCATCTTCGACAAAATTTCTTCCTTCTGCTCCTCCGTCAGCTGCCCCGGCTTCCAGCCCAGACCTACGCCGTCGTTCTCGTACCTAGGGATCAAATGTATATGGAAGTGAAATACGGTCTGTCCCGCTACACTCCCATTATTCTGCACGATATTAAATCCATCGCAGCCCAGCGCTTCTGTCATTTTCCCGGCCATTTTCTTAGCCAGGATGAACGCGTCTGCGGCAGTCTTCTCATCCAGCTCATAAATATTGGCAAAATGTTCTTTGGGCAAAATCAACGCATGTCCCTTAGACGCCGGCCCCAAATCCAAAATCACCCGAAACTTCTCGTCTTCATAAATCGTGGCGGACGGAATATCCCCACCGGCAATCTTACAGAAAATACACTCACTGTCTCTCATAAATCCTCTCTCCTTCCGATGTACAACTCTATTTCCATAACAATTTATATCACAACCGCAGGCAGCCTTGATCCCGCCCACAGATATTTTTCTATAAAAGCCTAGTCTCAAAGCAGAGACGGGTGGACTGCTCGCAGGCCGAACCGGCTATGCTTTCGAGACGCTTTCCCCTATGAGCAAGTAGGCCGACAGGCCGCATTGCGAATGGGGGCGAATGGCGGGAGCACTCTGTGCGCAGCCATTCGAGGCTTTTATTCACAAGATTCCCCACGCCTAGTCTCAAAGCAGAGACGGGTGGACTGCTCGCAGGCCAAGCCGGCTATGCTTTCGAGACGCTTTCCCCTCCCCGCCGTCGGTATTTGTCGAACGGTTTTATTTGATGTATCCGCTTCTGTATGCTACCTTAATAGCAGAAACCAGTATTCCTGCCGCGGCTCTGCCTGATCTGCCGATCATCTGCGGCTATTTTCTGCAGGAGGTGTCTCCCTATGTCCGAAGACCTGGAAAATGCGCTTCTTCAGCTCAAGGAGCAGCATCGTCAAGAAATCTCAGCTATTTCCCACGAAATCCGCAACCCGATTGCCCTGATTAACAGCTCACTTCAGCTCATTGAGCTGTCCTGTCCCCAAGTGAAGTCTCAAAAATATTGGAATTATATAAAAGATGATTTGAATTATCTCTGTCTGTTATTAGATGATATTTCTTCCTTCAACAATGCCTGTATTCTGCGGCATTCTGCCCCCTGCGATCTGTCTGTCCTCCTGAAAGAGACAGCAGCCTCATTCCTGCCGGAGCTTAACCGCAGGAAAATCCGCCTGAATACCCGCTCTGTCCGCTCTCATATTGTCGTCGAAGGCGACGCCGTCCGTCTGAAACAAGTAATCATAAACTTAATGAAAAATGCTCAGGAAGCAGTCGCCGACGGAGGACGTATCGCCGTCAGCCTGAAGGCAGAAGACGGACAGGCCCTTCTTGCTGTGGCGGATAATGGCTGCGGTATCCCGCCGGAGGAACAAGAGCAGATCTTTCTTCCCTTCCACACCACCAAATCTCACGGCACCGGCCTTGGCCTTCCCATTGTCCGAGAAATTGTCCAGGCCCACGGCGGTTCCCTAACATACAGCTCAGCCCAGGAAGCCGGAACCACCTTCTCCCTCTTGCTGCCTCTCAGAAAGTGCTGATGGATTCTGCGGTTCTCTAATATGATAACTGGCTGCATCAGCTGCAGCCTTCCATGCTCATGTATTCTTACTGTCCGCGCCGCTTTCTTAGCAGCGATGTATTTCTTACAGTATACAATATGGAATATTTCCTCACAAGCATAATTTTAAAAGTTTTCTGAATGGAATTGCCGCGCATCTCCGGCAGGTCTGCGGTATAAGATGACTGCGGCCAGCAGCCCGGTCAGAAGTCCCCCGATATGGGCGAAATTGTCCACCCCCGTGCTTGTAAATCCATGATAGAGTGTCAGAATAATGAGCAGTCCCAGCTTCCTAGTGGTCATATCCTCCAGCCGTCCTTTATTGACGGCTACCACATAGAACAGCGCTCCAACCACCCCAAAAATAGCTCCGGACGCCCCTGCACTCACGGCATAGTCCCCCGACATCTGTTCCTGCCACAGGGACAGTACATTCCCGCCGATGCCTGAGAGCAGGTAGATCACCACATATTTCCATTTGCCCACCGCCCTCTCCAGGTTATCTCCCAGCAGGAAGAGGACAAACATGTTGTTCAGGAGATGAGCCAGTCCGAAATGGAGGAACATTGAAGTAAACAGCCGGTAATACTGTCCGTAATCCCGGATAAGAGGGGCAAAAGCTGCCCCGTGAGTCAGCATGAACCTGGCATCTTCTGTATTCCCCATAAATTCCATCACGATAAACACAGCGATATTGATGATGACCATCAGCGTATTCATGACTGCCCGGCTCCTCCAGAGGCCTTCCCATCGCGCTCTGGCCGAGGCGAAATTCCAGCCGCCTCCTCTCCCTCTGGGCGGATCTGCATATCTCCTCTCCCGGGAATCCCAGTTCTCCCTGCTGCCGGCTTTCGCCTCTTCTGCCCGAGCCGATATGGCTTCGATCAGTTTCTCCACTCCGTAGAAAGAAGCGGGCTGATTCTCGTAGATCAGCAGCCTCCCGGTATCCAGTTCCCACAGCCAGCAGGCGGGAATGCCCGCGAAAAATTCTCTTCGGTTCCCCACCTGGACGTCTGCCGCCACAGTCAGGAAGATGAGCGGCATTCCCATAGCCGCAAGCGCCTCATAGGCGCGCTTGTGAATCTGCGCAAACTGTTCTCTCGTCAGCTCTGTGCATCCTTGCATCTCCGCCAGCAAGATGCCCAGTCCCTGACCATCCGCAGACCTGTGGAACAGGGAAAAACCCGGCAGGTTCGTGGAGAGCTGCCGGTAGCCCGCTCCCACCAACGCCCACTTTAGTTCTTCTGTCAGCTTCGTATAGTCTGCCATTCCTTGTCTCCCTCGTGTAATATGTACCTCTGTCTCTATCTCTCCTAGTCGATATATACCGGAGCTTCATATTCCTTGCCCATCATCGCATGCTTCTCTTCCTGGAACTTCAGGAACTGTTCCTCGATCAGGTCGATCCATTTGTGCTCTGAGCTGTCATATACCTGGACATAGCCCCGCAGCACCGGATGCGTCCGCACCGTATTGCTCTTATATTCTTCTCCAGTCTTCGGATCTACTTCACCTAGAATAGGCTTCTTCGGCTTCTTGCGCACAGGCGACGGCACTGCCTTCACAGACGCGGCCCCTGCCTGGGCATAGCCTCTCTCCTCATAGACGGCGCTCTGCGTTGTGCCAAGCTCTTCGCTCACCAGCACCACCTGCATGGAACAGCCCAGTATCTCCGCAATCATCCGCATATCCTGCTCCTGGAAATTATCCCTTCCAAGCTGCTGCGTCAGGTTCTGCCTCGACATCTTCTTCCCAGTCGCTTCCGTTATCATGTCAGCCAAATCCTTGATCGTCATCTTCCTTCTCTTCAGAAGTATCTTCACCTGTTCTCCAAATGTTAATTCCACAATTTCTCCTCCGTAATAACACCCTCATATTAGAAATATTGTACACTGTCCGTCCCATTTTGTAAACAAAATCATTTCCAGCTTGCGAAGAACCAGTGCTTTCTGCTACACTGTAAATAGGATGCCGGTATCATTGCTGTGTGGTTATATCATAAATTACTTGTGTCACACCATGTTTGTTTCGTAAAAGGATCATGGTCCAGTCGGTTGTCTGGCACATGATCTTTTTTCATAAGATAAATCGGAAAGGGGGACTGGCATGTATTCTCATAATATTCGGCTGATAGCCACTGATCTGGACGGCACCGCCTTGGATGAGGAAGGAAATCTGGATGACTTCACTCTTCAGGCCTTCGCCCATGCCGCGAGCCTGGGAATTTCCATTGCCGCGGCCACTGGAAGGGCGCTGTGTGCCCTCCCGCCGTCTGTGGCGTCCTGTCCTCATATTCAGTATGCGCTTACTTCCAACGGCGCCGCCATCTACCGCCTCAAAGACCGTTCCTGCCTGTACCGTCACCCCCTGTCCCAAGAAAACCTGCAGGCACTTCTTGCCCTGATAAGGCGGTATCATGTCCCGGCGGAAGTATTTATCAACGGAGAGGCTTTCGCAGATGAAGCATTTGTGTATGATCCCGCAAGCTACGGCCTTCCGCAGCGCTCAGTCACCTATGTGCGGACTACCCGCAGGCCCTGCCCAGATATCCCCGCCCTTATCTCCAAACACATCACCGAGGTAGAGGCCCTGGATATCGTTCTTATGGATATGGAGCTCAAACAAGAGATCCGCAGGCAGGCAGAAGCGATCCCTGATCTCTATGTCACTTCATCGGTTCCCCACTATCTGGAATTCGCTTCCGGCGGGACGCACAAAGAGGCGGCACTCGCCTATCTGGCTTCTCTGCTGAACATCGGCAGCCAGGAGGTTCTCGCCTTTGGCGATGGGGAAAATGACAAAGAGATGCTCGCTTACGCCGGCATTGGCGTTGCTATGGGCAACGCCTCCGAGGAACTGAAGGCCCAGGCAGATTATATAGCCCCGTCCAACCGGGAGCAGGGCGTCGCCCGAACGATCTATCATCTGATGGGGCCAGGCCGCCCCGTCCAGAAATTATCATAAAAAGTAAGGAGGAACAACTGATATGAGCCCAAAGATCAAGACCCAAAAGCCCCGCATTCTGTCATTCGACGTGCTGAATATTATCTCTTGCTTCTGTATCATATGGATACATTGTAATTCTGTCCTGTATTCCTATGACGGCACAGATCTTTGGCGGCTGAGTCTCATTGTGCAGGTTGTCGCCCACTTTGCTGTCCCATGCTTTTTCATGCTCTCCGGCGCAAACTTGATTCATTACCGTGAGAGACAGACGACCGGGCAGTTCTTGTATCGCCGCGTCGTCCGCACATTGATTCCGTTTCTCATATGGAGCGCCATCATACTCCTATGGAAGCATTTCACCGGGGTGCTGATTGTAGAAGATTTTCGCCACATTGTCTTCCTGTTCCTGACAAGCAGCCTGGAGACCGTCTACTGGTTCTTCTTCCCGCTGTTCGGCATCTACCTGGCCATTCCGGTCGTCTCTCTGTTTGCCGACCGAAAATACCTGCCCTACATGTTGTACCTCTCTCTCCTGGGTATTTTTATAAATTCTCTGCTGCCTTATATCCTTGGCCGCATCGACATGGGTTACAGCGAATATATTGTATTCCCTATGGCGGTCAACTATCTGCCCTATGCGCTCCTTGGGTATTATCTTGCCAACGCGCAGATTCCAAGAGGCGTCCATTGGCTCATCTATGCAGTAGGCATTGGCTGCGCCCTATATATGTACTTCGGCACGCTGTCCATCAGCCAGGCAGAGGGCGGACTCTGGAAGGATCTGATCGACTACGAATCCTTCGCCAGCTACGGCTTCGGGGCAGCCGTATTCTTATTTTTTAAAAATTTGCCATTCCATCGGATCAAAAGCCCGGCTTTCCGCCGTGTGATCACCACAATCTCCGGCTGCAGCTTAGGTATCTATCTGATCCATATGCTGATCATGGATAATTTTGTCGCCATAACCGGGATTCGGACTTACAGCTTTACTTGGCAGCTGTTCGGTCATATCCCAGTATACATCATCGCTCTCATCCTTGTGTTCGCGGTGAAAAAAATCCCTTATGCGGGAAAACTCCTCTTCCCATAACCGCTGTCTATTCCTACATCAGCAAAACTCTTCTACAAACCGCCTGGCCGCGTTGGACACATATTTCCCATCCCGTGTAACCAAGGCCATCTTCGTATGCAGTGTCTCTTCCTCAATGGCGGCGCGGCGTATTCCCGTCCGCCAGGATGTGTTCTCTGCCGCGGATTTTGGAAGGATTCCAATGCCCAGCCCCGCGTCGGCCCAGGCGGCTGTTGTCCTGGCATCATCATTTCTGCACAGAATGAACGGTTCTTCCCCGAGATTGTGGAATTCTCCGAGAAGAGTGCTCTCCCATCTCCGATATACAATCAGCGGCCTCCCCACAAGCGCCCGCAGCGGGATGCTTGCCGCGCCTTCTGGGCTCCTTTCATTTCCTGGCGCTGCCTTGGGGAATATGCCGGCAAAATATTCTTCCGCTCCCACGGCCATCATGGCTTCTCTCTCCAAATACCGGCACTGCATCCCCTCTGTGGCGAAGGGGGTGCGCAGCAGAGCAGCTTCTATCTGTCCCTGGCGCAGAAGTTCCAGCAGGACATACGTGTTCCCCTCCCTGATCTCGAACAGCACCCTGGGATAACGTTCTTTGAATGTCTGAATATTTCGGTAGAATTGTTCGCTCCCCGCGCTTGATATCACTCCCAGCCTCAGGCTTCCTCCCAGTCCATCCCCGAAATCCTTCACTTCTCTCACCGTATCTTCCGTCATATCCAGTATGCCTCTCGCCCGATGATAGAGGATCGTCCCGGCGTCTGTCAGTCGGATGCTCCGGCTTCCCCTCTCGAAGAGCTTAACTCCCAGCTCTTCCTCCAGCAGGCGAAGCTGTGTGCTCAAGGGCGGCTGAGACATGTGCAGTTTGCCTGCTGCAGCGGTAATATTCCCCTCATCTGCCACCGACACGAAATATTCCAATTTTCTCAAATCCATCCCTATGAATCCCCTTTCAAATCTCTCCTATCTGTCCTTTGTATACTTTTTTCATATATATATTATATTATTTCAATATTTTCCATATGGTTTTTCTTATGTTATGATAGCAGGGAAATCGGATCAATACAAGTACACATAGGAATT
>CALWRT010000153.1 GCA_944384015.1 uncultured Lachnospiraceae bacterium
GGTCTCCCATGGGAACTGTTCCGTCTCATCTACCTCCTGGGCCAGAGGCTTTACTTCTGTCTGCGCGAAATCTCTAAACAGAGTTCTCGCCATTTCGTGTTCTTTGCTCAATACGAAATCCATTTTACATTCCTCCATACTTAATATTCTGAACATGCCCAGTCCGGGCTTAGGGAACACCCTAACCCCTGGCTGTCAAAGAACTCTTGCGACTTCTTCTCCGGCATGTCAAGTTCTGTTCTGATCCGGCGGCAATCAGCGCAGCATTTCTGTCTTCTCCTGCCTGACTGCCGCAGCTGCACGCCGCGCATATCATCCTAGACCGCTTCCTTCTCCCGCAGAGACAGAAGCTTCTCCCTTACTTTATGCATATCTTCCAGACACCAGGGCACCAACATCTCGTCTTTATAACGAAGATTTCCCCTGTCCGCACAGGCCGCAGAACATCCGCACACCACAATCACCACGTCACAGTCCGGATGATCGGCGGCAGTCACAAAATCCATATCCGAAAATTCTGCCTTCAGTTTATTCACTTCACCGATCCTATCATATCTCGGATTACAGCCTCCACAATATTTGATGCCAATTTTCATTTGTCATACCTCATGCTTCAAAATTTTATATGCCATGTCGATCAGTTCCTGGCTTACTTCCTCTACAAGGATCACATCTTTGATCTCTGGAAAGACTTCTTTGACTTCCGCCGCAATGATTTCTTCATTGGTATCATGCGCTGACGGACATCCGGAACACTTTCCCACCATCTTCACTTTCAATATGCTGTCCTCATAACTTTTCACCACAACATCGCCGCCGTGGGCATGGAGAGCCGGACGCACCTTCTCATCCAGTACTTTCTCGATTTCTTCCATTTGAACCATTTCACTCACCTCGTACGCAGCTTTCTTGCAGAGCAGGCTCTGCCATTTATATGTTGAGCAAAAAACGTGCCAAGGATGATAATTTTTTCACAAATACCGGCACAAATTTCTCTTTTGCCTCATCCGTTCCGTTCGCTTTGCTCTAAAGTCCTTGCCTATGGTCTTCCCAGCTGACTTTGCCCATATATAGGCATTCAGCTCTTCATATGCAGGACGAGAGAATTCGCTCAGGCACGGTCTGATCATTGTATGCATGATGCCTGCACCGTCATATAAAAAATAGTGTAGCATGTACAAACTCAAGTTGTAAATCCCCCTCAAACATGTTAATATATTTAATAAGGAAAATAATTTTAGGGAAGCATATACTATCATCATTTTTTTACAATTTTCAGGAGGAAGCAGCTTGCCATTTGAAATTGTTGCCGAAGCGGCGAAACCGACCACTTTAAATATTTTCCACAATCTCCAGGAAGCGAACGATAAGTTGGATGCCATCATCGAGAACTCCTTCGATGGGATTTATATCACTGATGGAGATGGGAATACAATAAAAGTGAATAAAGCTTACGAGCTGATCACCGGGCTGAAGCGTTCCGAAGTGATGGGCTATAATATGCGTGACTTAATGAAGCGGAATGTTGTCTCCGTATCCGGCTCCCTTCTTGCAATTCAGAAGCGTCATGCCATCACTCTCCATCAGGAATTTAAGACTGGGAAGAAGGCTCTCATTACCAGTTCTCCTGTCTTTGATAAGCATAACAACATCACAATGGTTGTCACGAACGTGAGGGATCTGACCGAGATTTATAATTTGAAGGAAGAAGTCGCTCGGGTAAAGCTCCCGCCGGCCAAATCCCCTGACGATCTCTCCTCACTCCGCGAAAAATTATCCCTCTCTGAGGATCTGATATGTGTAGATGAGAATTCTCTAGCAGTCCTGCATCTAGCTAATAAGGTGGCAGCTCTTGACACAACCGTCATCCTGTTCGGTGAGACCGGAGTTGGCAAGGAAATGTTCGCCAAATATATTTATCAGAACAGCACCCGCAAAAATAAGCCATTTATCAAAGTAAACTGCGGCGCAATCTCTCCCAGCCTTGTAGAGAGCGAACTGTTCGGCTATGAACGCGGAGCCTTCACAGGAGCCAGCAAAAACGGCAAGATCGGTTTGTTTGAAGCCGCAGACAAGGGCACCATCTTCTTAGATGAAATTGGCGAACTCCCTTTGGATATGCAGGTAAAATTGCTTCGTGTCCTGCAGGAGCAGGAGATTGAGCGCATTGGCGGGACAGCCCCTGTAAAAGTAGATGTCCGCGTCATCGCCGCTACCAACAGAAATCTGGAAGAAATGGTCAAGGAGAAGACATTCCGTCAAGATTTGTATTACCGGCTGATGGTTTTTCCTATATCTATTCCTCCGCTTCGGGAGCGCCCTGATGATATCGTCCCTTTGCTGGAACTCTATGTGAATACATTTAACAAAAAATATGGTTTTCACAAATCCTTTACTCCTCTTGCCCTGCAGTTTATTCAGAATTATTACTGGCCCGGCAACATCCGCGAGCTGAAGAATATTGTAGAGCGGGCTATTATTATCAGCAACGACGATCATATCACATCGGAGGATCTCCCATTCCTTCAGTCAGAGAAGAAGGTATCTATCCACACGAAGCTTCCGGCTGAGACAACAAATTTGAAAAAAATGGTTGAGCAGATCGAGCTGGAATATATCAACTTAGCCTACGACAAATATGGCAACGTCAGGGAGGCGGCGGCAAGCCTGGGAATGGATCCATCTACTTTTGTACGCAAACGCAAGAAGTATATGGCAGATTTGGAAAAATAAGGAAACTAAAGTTGCAAAAATGCAATGCATTTTTGCAACTTTTCTTTTTCTGTTTCATTTATACAAATGTCATAAAACGGAGAACCCTGAAATACCGTACTTTGGCACGTTTGCATAGTTTGGCACGCTATTTGCTCTTATAGAAAGACAGGAAGGGACGGTTTGTACCTGACTAAAATCCAAATTCACAAAGAAAAGGAAGGATGAGAATTATGGCATTAATGACAGGAGAACAGTATGTAGAGAGCATGCGGAAAATGAAACTGAACGTTTATATGTTCGGCAAGAAGATCGAGAACCCTGTAGACGACCCGGTTCTTCGCCCCTCGCTGAATTCCGTAAAAGCTACTTATGATCTGGCTCAGATGCCTGAGTATGAAGATCTGATGACCGTTACTCTGGAGGACGGAAGAAAAGTTAACCGCTTCACAAACATCCACAGAAACACAGACGACCTGATCAAGAAAGTGAAAATGCAGAGACTGTGCGGACAGAAGACAGCTGCCTGCTTCCAGAGATGCGTTGGTATGGACGCTTTCAATGCTGAGTGGTCTACTACATATGAAATCGACAAGAAATATGGCACCAACTATCATGAGAACTTCAAGAAATTCGTGAGAATGGTACAGGATGAAGACCTTACCGTTGACGGCGCCATGACAGACCCTAAGGGCGACAGAGGTCTTGCTCCTCACGCTCAGGCTGATCCGGATCTGTATCTGCATGTTGTAGAGAGAAGAGAAGACGGTGTTGTTGTAAGAGGCGCCAAGGCTCATCAGACCGGTATCATCAACTCCCAGGAAGTTATCGTAATGCCTACGATCGCTATGGGACCGGATGACAAAGATTATGCGATCTCCTTCGCAGTTCCGACAGACGCAGAAGGCATCACCATGATCATCGGACGTCAGTCCTGTGATACAAGGAAGCTGGAAGGCAGCCAGATGGATGTCGGCAACAGCGAGTTCGGCGGAGTAGAAGCTCTCGTTGTATTTGACAACGTATTTGTTCCCAACGACAGAATCTTCCTGAACGGCGAGAATGAGTTCGCTGGAATGCTGGTTGAGAGATTCGCTGGATATCACAGACAGTCCTACGGCGGATGTAAAGTAGGCGTTGGCGATGTTCTGATCGGCGCTGCTGCTCTGGCTGCTGATTACAACGGAGCTCAGAAGGCTTCCCACGTTAAGGATAAACTGATCGAGATGACTCACCTGAACGAGACGCTGTACTGCTGCGGTATTGCATGTTCTGCAGAAGGACGTCCGACCGAGTCCGGCAACTACCTGATCGACCTGCTTCTTGCTAACGTATGTAAGCAGAACGTAACAAGATTCCCTTACGAGATCGCTCGTCTTGCAGAGGACATCGCAGGCGGCCTTATGGTTACCGCTCCTTCTGAGAAAGACCTCAGAGATCCTGTTGTTGGACCTTATGTTGAGAAATACTTCAGAGGCGTTGCTTCTGTATCCACAGAGAACAGACTTCGCTGCCTGAGACTGATCGAGAACCTGACTCTTGGAACCGCTGCTGTTGGCTACAGGACAGAGTCCATGCACGGAGCTGGATCTCCGCAGGCTCAGAGAATTATGATTTCTCGTCAGGGCAACATCGCTATGAAGAAAGAGCTTGCTAAAGCAATCGCTAAGATCAGCGAATAATTTAACAGGTACTTCACCAATAGGAATTTTAACTTTGTGGGGTAGGCTTCTATCCCACAAAGTTTTAAATTAGGGCAATATATACCAGATAGAATTGCCCTCCACCACATCACTTTTAAGGAGGTTTTTAAAATGGGCTGGAAAGAAGTGTACGCTTCCAAAGTAACTACGATGGAGGAAGCAGTAAAGAATGTAAAATCCGGAGACGTTGTTGTTATCGCTCATGCGGTAGGCGAGCCGGTAAGCCTTGTAGACAAGATGGTTGAATATGTCTCCAGCAACAATCTGCACGACGTAGAAATCAAGCAGCTGGTCGCTATGGGACACGGCCTGTACGGACAGCCAGGCATGGAGAAGTACTTCAAAGTAAATCCCTGCTTCCTGGGCGGCCCCACAAGAGACGTCGTTAACAGCGGACGCGGAGATTTCACTCCTTGTTTCTTCTATCAGGTTCCGGATCTGTTCACAAAGGTACATCCCACAGATATCCTTCTGACAACCGTATCCACACCTGATGAGAACGGCTACTGCAGCTTCGGCGTATCCTGCGACTACACGAAGCCGGTTGCCGAGGATCCTCATACAAAAGTTATCGCCGTTGTAAACCCGAATATGCCAAGAGTACTGGGCGACAACTTTATCCATGTAAGAGACATTGATGTTATCGTAGAAGGCGACGATCCGGTTCCGGAGCTTGGAATTGCGAAGATCGGCGATGTTGAGAAATCCATCGGCGAGAAGGTTGCTTCTCTTATCAACGACGGCGACTGCCTGCAGCTCGGCATTGGCTCCATCCCGGACGCTGTTCTGACTTTCCTGGACGGCAAGAAAGATCTTGGTATCCACTCCGAGATGGTATCTGACGGTGTTGCTGACCTGTATGAGAAAGGTGTTATCACCTGTAAGGCCAAGAACTTCAACAGGGGCAAGATGATCATCACCTTCCTGATGGGAACCAAGAAACTGTATGACTTCGCGAATGACAACCCGATCATTTCCATGATGCCTGTTAACTATGTAAACAACCCGATCATCATCGGCCAGAACGACAATATGGTATCCATCAACGCTGCTCTTCAGGTAGACCTGATGGGCCAGGTTTGTGCTGAGGCAATGGGCATGAAGCAGTTCTCCGGCATCGGCGGACAAGTAGACTTCATCCGCGGCGCAGCATTCTCCAAGGGCGGACGCGCTATCCTGGCATTCCCTGCAACTGCTAAGAAGGGAACCATTTCCAAGATCGTTCCGTTCCTGACAGAGGGATCTCCGGTTACCACATCCAGATGTGATGTTGACTATGTCGTAACAGAATACGGCATCGCGAAGCTGAAAGGCAGAACGCTCAGAGACAGAGCCCGTCAGCTGATTGGCATCGCAGCTCCTCAGTTCAGAGATGATCTGGCAGTTGAGTTCGAGAAACGTTTCGCAGAGAAGTATTAATTCATAAGAGGTTTACATAGCCTGTAATTGTCAAGGCGCCGTCTCTTGGGAAACCGAGAGCGGCGCCTTATTCTGCGTCTCCCGCAAGGGTCCTTGCCGCTGTCTACGGGCGCTTCCAGCGGTTCTGAAGAGGTTCTTTGCTGCCCTCGGACATCTTCCTCGCAAACATGTCGATTTTCTTGGTTTGCCGCGCCTGCTTCAAGGGCGGCAGGGCTCCGCAGCACCGGACATGTCTTCTCTGCATCTGGGTTCACAGGCCTATTGTGCTGCCGATGGGGTGGCACAGCTCGATGTGTGCTTACGTTCGCGGGCTGTTCCTCTGCAAATGATAGGCACCGCCGCTTTGCGAGCATAGCGCAGGCGAGCAAATCAACTGTCTGAGCCCCGCAAGGGAGCGAGTTTGCTGTGCCGCCTGCAATAGGCGGCACAGCAAAGCAAGGAAAGCAACGTATTTGCAGCGGAACAACCCGCGAAAAGAGGCGAGGAAAGCAACGCGTCCGCCAGACGGTTATCCCGGCGGTATCTATTCGCAGCGGAACAACCCGTGAAAAGTGAAAAGTAGTAAAAAGAAAGACTGTCCCGCACACAGGGACAGCCCTTCTTTTCTTCATTGCCAGCTATTTATCATACATGCATGAATTTCTTAACTAACAACTATGTATTTCATTTTACTCCATCATTTGCGCTCATAAACACATTCGATATTTCCGAAGCCGCAGCTTATTTCTTCTTCTCCTCGCCGCCAAGGCATACAAGGATGTACAGAATAATACCAACTGCCAAGCCCCACGCAGAACCTTTCAGGTAAAGGATCGTAGCAACAACGCAGGCGATACCTTTATCTTCGTCTGTCTTCATCTCGTCTACTGCAATTCTACCGCAGACATAGCCCTGAACAAGCAGTGTCAGCGACAATGCGGCAGGCAGGATCGGCTGCACGAAGTTTGCGATCGGCACGCAGGCCACGCAGATAAATGTCATCCAACGGAAAGTACCTACACCGGAGAAGATGGAATCCATTTCCTCTCTTCCCTTCTTATAACGCTCTGCAACAGAAGCGGTAACAGCTGCCCACAGAGGTCCGCACATGTTAACGTAAGGAGCGATCACGCACTGTACCAGGTTACGAATAGCGCTGCACAGGTTGGATCTGTTCGCATTGAAGTCAACCTTCTCATCCGGACGAGCCTCGCCGCCTTCTTCGATCAGAGCCTTCGCGGATACGAAGTCACCGAATGCGATGATGTAGATCGAGAACGCTGTCGGCAGACAAGCAACGTACGTGGAGATTCCCGGCCAGCCGGTCGGTCCCAGAGGAGAAATCTCCTCGATAATAGCTGCAAAGTTCGGAATCTTAAAGACTGATCCAAGCTCCAGAATCGGTGCCGGAAGTTCTCCGGACAGAGGTCCGATTGCAACGGCGATCAAAATAGCCGGCAGCATACCGAAGTTGCCGAGGAACTTCGCCCATTTATGCCTGAACATCCATTTCTTGAACAGAGCCGAGAACAACAGGAAATAAGAAACCAAAGCACCTACACCTACTGTGATCGGATACAGGTTGAAGCGTCCGCCTTCCACAAACTCGCCGGCGATAGCTGCGATACCTGCTCCAAGCAGAATACCAGCTTTCAGGGATGCAGGAATCCAGTCGATAACCTTCTGTGCAAGTCCTGTGATACCCATGATCAGGAAGATAAGACCAACCTCCAGCTGGAGGGCAATCAGGTGCTGATTCCTTACCGCACCTTCCTCATACATTGTCAGGAATGCGGTGGTCAGCGGGATAGACGGTGTAATCCATCCAGGAACAACCGGGTCGCCTAACAGAGCATGGATGCTGTAGAAGAAGCCGTTGATGATAACCATTGACCAGGCAACATCATAAGATACGCCCATAACACTCTGCAGAGTGGGGATGGCTCCCAGACATGTCGCACACATAAAAATAGCCTGTAAGCACTCAGAAATTTCCCATCTGTAGTGAATGAAAGGAAGTCTGATTTTGAATATACCGGCAGGAATATAAGGCTGTTCCTGGCCGTATTCTCTTTTCATAGCCATAAAATATTCTCCTCCTTTATAAGTTATTGTTTATGAGCTTTGCACAACATTATATAGAGCAAATACAATGCCAAACATGCTCTTCCTCTCTATTTTTTTGTCCCGGAATGACTGTCTGAAAATTAACGAAAATGCCCAAAATCCGGCATTTTTATAATTATAAATCCTTTATAAAAAATATTTTAACTCAACTTTATAAATATAAAAACATCCTATCTTCATTCGTTGCAATTATACAACAACGCTGTCCAATTTAAGCCTTTTTTTGGTTCATTTGCCCACCTTTCCTCTATTTCCGTTCATTTCAGTGTGTTGTTGCATTTTTGCAATTCGTTGCATTTTTAAATCATTTCTTAACAAATTTTCAATAAACCGCGCGACTCTGAAAGCCCATTTTTGGCACGTTTTTTGCTCTATAATGTCGATGAATGATTTTTAAGAAAGGCGGATTGTTTTATGGCAAAAATAATGAAAGCTCCGGGAAAAGATATCCAGGCAGCTAACGAACTGGATAATCTTGGCAAACACGTGAAGAACATGGGCACAAAGTTCCTGGTCATCATCAGCAAGAGGAACTACGGCGAGATCGGCAGCCGTATTCAGTCTTCTCTTGAGGAGAACGGATACACCTGTGATTTTGAGATGTTCGGCGGCGAGTGTTCCCTTGAAGAGATCGACCGTCTGGCTGCAGCCGGCAGGGAAAAGGCCTGTGACAGCGTGATTGCGGTAGGCGGCGGCAAGGCAATTGACACCGGCAAGGCGGTGGCTGTACGTATGGATACGACCGTCATTGTTGTCCCCACAATCGCCTCCAATGACGCGCCCTGCAGCGGCCTGTCTGTATGTTACAATGATCAAGGCGTCGTCTGCAAAGTTATCTATGGCAAGCGCAATCCTGATGTTGTCCTTGTTGACACTGAGATAATCGCCAAATCTCCTGTACGTCTGTTCGTATCCGGAATGGGTGATGCCCTCTCCACCTACTTTGAGGCCCGTGCCTGCCAGGCATCCGGAGCGCGGAATTACTGCCGAGGCACAGCTCCCAACACAGCCATCGCTATGGCAAAACTCTGCTTCGATTTGCTGATGAAGAGCGGCGTGGAAGCTTATGAGGCGGTGCAGAAGGGCGAAGTAACCTCCGCCGTGGAAGATATCGCAGAGGCGGATATTCTGTTAAGCGGAGTCGGCTTTGAGAGCGGCGGGCTTGCTGCTGCCCATGCGATCAACGACGGTTTTGCCCAGATTCCCCAGGCTCACGGGGCACTGCATGGCGAGAAAGTCGCCTTTGGCACTTTGTGCCAGCTCATCTTAGAGAAGGCTCCCGCAGAAGAATTTGACCAGGTATTCCAGTTCTGCAAGGCTGTTGGGCTTCCCACAAAGCTGGCTGATCTGGGAATCACAGAAGTGAAAGAGGAAGAGATCAAAGCTGCAGCCGCTGCTGCCTGCGTCAAGACACAGTCTACCAAGAATCTTCCTTTCCCGGTCTCAGAAGAGGATGTGGCAGCCGCTATCTACAAGGCTGATGAGATCGGCAGAGCGCGCGCGTAGTACCCCAGCCAGGATATCCGCCTGGCCGGGCCAAGCCCGAAAGGCGCCGTTCTTTTAACAAAATAACCAAGAGGAGGACATTGTTTCCGGAACAGCGCCCTCCTCTTTCTTACCCCATATACGTTTTATTTACTGTACTTTCTCTCATAAGTCGTACTAATCCCAAGTTCTTTCCTGTACTTTGCCACAGTCCTCCTGGATATGCTGATCTCCTGCTTTTCCAATAGTTCGGAAATCTCTTGGTCACTGTAAGGTTTTTCCGGATTTTCTCCGTCAATGAGCTCTCTGATCTTCTCCTTCACCACATCCGGCGTCTCCTGCAGATCCCCCCCTGCATTCACGCTGGATAGGAACAGAGATTTCATCCGTATTGTCCCTCTCGGACATTGCAGATATTTTCCTTTAATCCCTCTGCTGATCGTAGAGACATGCATATCGATTTCCTCCGCAATATCTGCCATTGTCATCGGCTTCAGCGGACCCTTCCCCATAAAATAGTCCATCTGCCAGTTTAAAATTGCCTCGCAGATGCGCAGGATCGTCATCCGCCTCTGTTCTACGCTTCGGATAATAAACCGCGTGCTCTCCATCTTTTTGCGGAAATATTCCAGCAGCTCCTTGTCAGTGGCCGTCTTCATCAGATTCATATAGTAGGTGCTTAGCTTATAATCTCCCATCCACTTATCGTTGAGTTCAATCGTCCATTGCTGGTCCTTATAGGAAAAAATAACATCCGGCATAACGTATTCCGTTCTTCCTGATACAATTCCTGTCAGCGGCCTCGGGTTCAGCCGCTTAATCATGGCAATATATTTGCGCACCTGTGCCGTAGAGAGATTCAGGCTTCTGGAAATCGTACTGATCTTCCCTTCAGCCACATCCTGAAGGTGATTCAGGATAATATCCCGGATATAGTTATCATCCTCCCCCTCTACTTCCAGCTGACGGATTAGGCAATGGGCCAAATCCGGGGCAAAAATCCCGTCCGGCTTCAGGCCGGACAGCACCTCCAGACATTTCTCCACTGTCTCCAACGGCGCCCGTGTCATTCTTGCCACTTCCTCCAGCGGCGTTGTAAAAAATCCGCTGCCATCCAGACACTCTATCAGAAATTCCATAACTTTATTTTCCAGCACGTTATATTTCAGCTGGTTCACTTGATCCAGCAGAAAATATTTCAGCTCCAGCGGATTTTCGGAAACCATGTCGTATCCCTTTGACTCCTGATTCCAACTCTTATAGGTCTCATTTCTCACGCTGTCTAAAAGATTGGTCTTCTGATCCTCTCTCCCATCCGCTCCTTCGTGTTCCAGAAGCGGATTTTCCAGGTACTCATTCATCAGGTACTCATTTAATTCCGCATTATCCATTGCCAGAATCTGAAGCGATTGAATCTGGTTCTGAGACATAATTTGGGATTGTTCCAGTATGGTATTGTAACTTATTTCCATAGAAAACTCTCCTGAACGATGTAAAACAAGCATGAACAATGACTGCCAACAATAGGAAACGGCATAATCATTTTATTATGACGCTTCCTGCGCCGATTTTTGCTGCGCATAGCACAGAAAATCCTTTTCACACATCGTGCGCATCCCCCGGAGGGTCTATTAGCAAACGACAACTATATTGGCCGTTTGCTATAAACGGCAGGGCGTCCAAAGAAGGACGCCCCGCTTCCATTCCCCTGCCCCTAAGGGCAGCTCTTCTTACGATTCCACAGCTTCTCTGTTAGTTCTTCGCTGCTAAATACTCCTTCAGCTTCTCCGTGAATACCGGGATGATCTTATGCACATCCCCTACAATCCCGAAGTCCGCTACGTCGAAGATCGGCGCGTACTCGTCCT
>CALWRT010000154.1 GCA_944384015.1 uncultured Lachnospiraceae bacterium
AGATGTACTAACCAAAGCAGGGCTTATAAGCTGCCTTGACTATTACAATGAGCGTCAAGCTTTGAAGTTATGTTGAACCGCCGTATGCCGAACGGCATGTACGGTGGTGTGAGAGGGGAGAAAAAAAATCTCCCCTACTCGATTGCGGTTTTATTTCTGCGGACGGCGGGGCGTTTGCCTGCAAAAGACCGCTTGAAGCATCAAAATGGTGTCGGATATGTCTGTGGTACAATTCGGATGCGGGGGAAACTTACATAAAAAAGTGAGATCGAAGATATACACCGTTCTATTCATACTGAAAATCTGTTCATTCAGAAAGATTTGCGAATGGCACAAGGAGAGTACAGAAATATTTTTGTCAAATGAAAGTTCTAACGATAGAATGTGAATTTTGAGAAATAAAATTTTGTATTGTGAGGGGGCAAAAATAGAAGACCAAAATACAACAAAATTAATACAATAAAAAGTAAATAAATGGATTTTTGACAAAATAGGAGATAATAAAAATAAAATAGCAATACTATTCTATTTTGGGCATTGAGAAATTTTGTAAAAAGATATAGAATGTTAATGTGGAGAAGGGAAATATATTTTTGATGCAGAACATTTATCGGATGAAGATAAAATTTATTTAATTCGAAAAGGAAAGAGAAGGGTAGAAATTGCAAACAAACGGAAAAGATATTGCTTAGAAAAGCACGTTCTGTTATTGACAAGAAGCCGGAATATTGTTATTATATAAAAAATACAATTATAATACAAAAGGGGGTGAGAAATGTGGAAACTGTGAAAAAGAACGGGCCGTTGTATTTTGTAATCAAAGAAAACCTAAAAAGTCAGATAGAGGAGGGGAAGTACAAGGCGGGAGATGTCCTGCCAACGGAGAGCCGGCTCTGTGAGGAATACGGAGCCAGCAGAGTGACTATTCGCAGGGCAATCAACGAATTGATTCATGAGGATGTGCTGGAGCGCGGATTTGGCAAGACAGCCACGGTAAAGTGTGAAAATGTACCGAGAAGCTTAAATAGACTGGGCGGGCTGCATGAAGAGCTGGAGAAGGCAGGCATTAAGTGTTCTTCATTTATCCTGAGCTCTGAGGTTGTGAATATGACGCCGGATTTAAAGGAAAAAATGGAAGGTACTGAGGATACAAAGGCTCTGAAAATTGAAAGGCTGAGATATGCTAACGGACAGCCGCTGTGTTATCAGGTGCTGTATCTGTCTTACAATTTATGCCGCAATCTGGATGTGAAGAGTCTTACCAGCGTCTCTTTGTATGAGACACTGGAAAATGATTTTGGGATAAAGATTGACAATGCGAGCCAGACAATTAAGGCGGTTATGTCCAACTACCGAATAGCAGCGCTGCTGGAACTGCCGGAGCAGACGTGCATGCTCCAGGTGAACAGGACAGCATATACGGATAGGGGAGAATGTCTGGAATATTCGGAGAGCTGTTATGTATCGAACCGCTATACATTGACGATGACGCTGAAACGATGACAGTTGAGGAGACAGACATGGAGAAATATTTGATTGTAGATATCGGAACAAGCTCTCTGAGAGTAGCTCTTGTAAATGATAGCTTAGAGATTCTGCAGGTGGAGACAAACAAGCGGGTGGCTGACGTTTGCTTTGACGCAGAAGAAGAATGGAATAGTATCCGCATGATGATCCGCAAAATATCTCAGACCGAGAAGGAGATCAGCGGGATTGCGGTATCCTCTCTTCTTGGCTGGGTGATCGTGGATGAGAAAGGGAAAGCCCTTACCCCGTGCTATTCTTATATGCATCAGGAGAATGATTATTGCCAAGCTTTCTGCGTCAAATATACTGACGCCGAGATATATCCGGTGTGCGGCCGAAGGATTAATCCGGAATGGGCTGCGTTTAAGCTGAAGAAGATGAAGGAAGAGAGACCTGATCTATATAAGGAGGCAAGATACCTGCTGTCGATGAAGGACTTCATCAACATGAAGCTGACGGGCATTGGAGCGGTAGACCATACCAGTGCCGGCTATACGATGCTGTATGATCTGAAAGGGGCGGAGTGGAGTGATGACCTTATCGCAAAAGCAGGGGTGGATCGGGAAAAACTGCCGCCGCTCAAGAGACCTTGGGAGATATTGGGTGAAGTAAAGAACGATTATCTGCTGGAATTTGGGTTCTCAGACAGTATTCCGGTGGTTACAGGCAGCGTGGACGGTTCTACCGCTATATTGGGAGCAGGAGGCACCGGGAAAAACATGGCTGTCAATGTTATGGGCACGACAGAAGTGTTCTTCATGGTGACAGACCACTGGAAGACGGATAGAACTGCTGGGTTGATTGTAAATCCTCATGTTATTCCTGGATTATGGCTGGTTGGAGGGCCTATGGGAATGTATGGAGGGACTGTGGATTGGCTGCTGGAGTCTCTGATGGAGAGAAGTGCGGATCTTGGCGAGATGAATGAGAGGGCGGCGAGACTGGAACCCGGATGTGAAGGACTGTGCGTATACCCGAACCTGGCCGGGGAGAGAACTCCGTTCTGGAATCCGGGATTTCGCGGGACGATTGTGGGGGCCCAGCACGCTCATCGTCCGGAGCATATCTTCCGTGGTATTATGGAAGCCAGCGGATACAGCGTGGAGAGAATCATTGAGCTGGGCAGGGCGGCTGGCATAGCCTTTGATGAGGTGATCGCCATAGGGGGAGGTGCTAAGAGCCCCCTCTGGCTGCAGATTAAGTCGGATATCACAGGCAAGAAGTACTACTCCGCAGAGGTGCCTGAAGCGACGATGATGGGAAGCGCTATGCTTCTTGCCATTGCGCTGGCCGGAAATATGGCAGGCTTGCCGGCCGTACAGATTAAGCGGGAATTTCTGCCGGACAGCGGCAGACATATGACATATAAGCAGTATTATGAGACATACATGGAGCGTCATGAGATCGTGAAAAAGCTGTATGAGATCTAGTGATAAACGATATCTGCTGGATAAGCCGGGCATAGACTTTTTGAATCTAATGAGCTGGCTGCGGATAGGACTGAAGAAAGTACAATGAAAATGGGGGCGCTGCTGAAATTGCGGCGCTCTCATTTTTATTGCCCGTTTCTAAGAAATAGGTTGGTTCCTATAGAAGGTTTCTCTCTTGTTTGTAAGAGGATAATCGAAGTAACTTATCTCTGCAAAGATTTAGAGATATTGAAATAAGCCGATATCATCGACCGCCTTTTGTATGTGATAATATGGGATTAAATGCTTAGCCGCACGTGAGATGGAGGCATCTATATCGCGTGTTTTTAGAGCATCGACAATTTCAAAATGTTGAGCCAGGCTGTCGTTTACATCGTTGGAGGCGTTGGCGGTCTCTACAAAATAAAGTTGATTTTTTTTCTGTAAGCGGTCAATTGTCTCGGCTAGAAAGCGATTGCCTGATATTAACGCCAGTTTCTTGTGAAAAAACATATCCTTTTCAATTCTTTGCAAAGTGTCTCCGCTTTGGTCAGCCGCTAGGCATTCTTCCGCGATCTGCTGGAGCTCGTCAAAATCCCGGTTGCTTCCGTTATAAATAGCCAGCCTTACGGCGAGAATATCGGCGGAAAGCCTCATAATTCCCAATTCAGAGAGAAATTGAGGGTCAATCGTAATGAGTCTTGCAGAATGATTTAATACGGATTCCGCAAGGCCCTCCCCAATAAAGCGCTGGATTGCTTCTCTGACAGGTGTCCGGCTTATATTCATTTCCTTCATAATTTGCGATTCCGCAAGTTTGTCTCCGCCTGAAAGTTCTTTATTCAGGATTTTATTCCAAATATGCTGATATACCATTTCAGACAGCGGGAGAGCTTCTGAAACTTTGCCGTGTTCTGTTGTTGATGAGTAATTTTGCACGGATTATCCTCCTTAATATCTATAAAGCATTTATTTATCCACAAAGCCATATTAACACAATGGATATTAAATGTATACGATTATTTGAAAATAGAGGGTTTTGGATAAAATTAATAGGTTAAATAGGACACAATAATGGGAATGTTCGACAAAATGACAGATGCTTTTTTGGATAAATAGTAGAACATTGATAAATCATCTTGACAAATGTTGATTTTAATTGTAAAAAGAATACATAAATACAAAAACGTATACATTTTATAAAAACTGAATAATCGAGAAAGCGGTAAAGAAAAGAGGAGAAAGATGAAAAATCAAACAGCATTTTTGACTGCACCGAAAAAAATAGAAATTGATGACACAAAAATGCCGGCTATGGGAATCGGTGATGTGCTGATTGAAGTAAAACAGGTGGGCATCTGCGGATCAGATTTGGGCTTTTTTGTAGATCCGACATCTGGGGGGAGAAGGGAAGCGGCGTATCCTATCGTACTTGGGCATGAATGCGCGGGCGTAGTTATAGAGACAGGAAAAGCTGTCCAAGATATCAGACCGGGAGATTTAGTCGCGGTTGAACCGGGGGTCCCATGCGGACATTGCGAATACTGTCGGTCTGGACGATATAATCTGTGTCCAGATGTAGATTTTTTGGCAGCTCCGCCTTTTAGAAAAGGGGCTCTGCAAAGGTACATCGCGCACCCAGGAGACTTCGTCCACAAGTTACCGGAAGGGATGACGGCTTTAGATGGCGCGATGCTTGAACCTTTTAGCATAGGGGTACATGCAATAAAACGTTCACGGGTAATGCTGGGCGATACTGTTGTGATAACAGGGGCTGGATGCATTGGCCTCATGTGCTTAATGGCTTGTAAAGCGGCTGGGGCTGCCAGGATTATCGTGTCGGATATTTACGATAACCGGCTGAAAATGGCAAAGGAATTGGGGGCTACCGATGTTGTAAATTCTTCCAGGATGCCTGTGGAGAAAGAGGTTTTGAGAATGACAGATGGAAGAGGAGCAGATCATGTGCTGGAAGCCGCCGGAGTACCTGCCGCAATGGATGCGGCGCTTGCGGCGGTAAAAAGGGGAGGAAATATAGCGGTTGTAGGATTGAATCATACACCGACGCCGTTCGACTTCTACGAAGCAGCCAGAAAGGAATGCGATTTGATCCACGTATGGAGATATGCCAATATCTATCCAATAGCGATGAAAACAGTAATAGCCGGGAAGGCTGATCCGAAATCAGTAGTGACCAGTATGTTCCGTTTTGAAGAAGTACAGACAGCTTTTGAGGATTCATTGAATAAGAAACAGGAAATTATGAAAGCGGCGATTGCTTTTGACAAATGATACAAGATTTGGGCTGCTGCTAGGAATATTTATAAGACTTGTGAAATTGAGAGAAGGAGGAGAAAGATCATGAAAATAAAGAATATGCGATGTACATTAGGAGCCCTTGTAGCAACTGGGAAGTTGACGGTGGCCGCTGATACAGATCAGGCAATGTTTGACCGGATCAAAGACATTGATTTTGCCTTTGAAGAGGTGACGGGCATATCAGAGTATGTAAGAGCAGTGGGGGTTACAGAGGAATTTAAGAAGGTTATTCACTTGTTCCGTGTGAGAGACGGTGTTACGCCTGCGGGATTTCGGAGGCAATTGATTTATGAGGGCGATGGGAGCATGCGCGTAGACCTGGTCCGAGACATTGCATATGAAGAAAATGGGAAGAGAAGAGCAACGAATGTATTGTTTTCCGCCAATACAGCTAATCCATTTACTGTTGCCACCATGAAAAATTTTATCGCGAATCTCACTACTAATCCGCAGATTATATATGACCATTTTTTGAATAATCCCAAGGCGAATAAAAATAACCAGTTCAAGGATCGATTTGAAGTTATGAGAGAACTGGGGAATTTGGTAGGTCCTGGAGTAGATATCAGCGTAGAGGTAAATAATCCGTTTGCGGATGAAAGTGCATTGATGGAGGAGATCGCGCAGTTCGAGGAAATTCTGACGCCATACCGATTGGTTGTCAAAGTGCCCCATACCGGTCCGCTGAATAAACAGAATGTGAAGGACTTTCTAAATGGAAATTATCCATCTGTATTTTCAGAGGAGCCGGAAAGCGCCTTCTATGGGCACAACCTTGCCTATAAGCTCCAGGAGAAAGGGTATCGTGTGAATTTTACGCTCATGTCTGATCCCCATCAGATGGCGTTGGCGCTGCTGGCAAAGCCATATTTTATCAACGCGTTTGTAGAGAGGAGGCATACACAGACAACACAGATGGCTCGATTGCTGGAACTGCTGGATAAGACGGGAGAACCTGAATACCGGGAGAGACTGCAGGAATATATGGCGGAAACCGATATACTTGCGAGCGATGATAAAGATCCGGGGAAGGCTGAGAAGATTGCCCGCGAGCTGGTGGCATATCGGGGATTTTATACGGAGGACGGAAAAGACGGGTTAGATAATGCCCGCCATGGGCTGCGGCTTTTGAAAACTGCTAATTTGCCGGAAACGAGATTAATCATCTGTAATATGAAGAGCGCGCAGATGTATTATGACGTGGACAAAATGCTGGTGGAGCCGGAATTTGCGTGCATGAAGCAGAGGGTAGTTGTTACGTGCGAACCGGAATATTTTGCGAGATTTACAGGATCTCCGACGATATACAGCTATCAGAGATCGTTTTTAAACGCGGTAAAATAGTCTGCAGATAACGATTGCGGCTAAGGAGGATATATGAGAATAAAATTCAATCCCGATACAAAATTATATTTTCTAATTGGAGATCCAATGGAACATAGCTGCACAGCATTGGTGAATAACCGAATGTTCGAACTGGTCAACCAGAATGCCGTCTGTATACCCGTGACAATTAAAAAGGGACAGCTGCCGGAATTTATTAGAGCGGCAAAGCTGCTGCGGGCTGCCGGGATTTATCTGACAATGCCTCATAAAGGAGATATTATTCCGTATTTGGATGAGTGTGATGAATCCAGCAAAATATTCCGCTCGGTAAACCATGTAAAAATCGAGAACGGCAGGTTGATTGGCATCGGCTTAGATGGTATGGGGATGGGAAAAACAATCGAAAAAGCCGTTGGCAATGGCAACATGAGGAGGGTTTTGCTGATCGGGGCCGGAGCTGTGGCGGGGCCTATTGCCGCGGATCTGTATAAACGAGGAGCAAGAGACTTCAAAATCGCGAACAGAACGGTACAGAAGGCGTTAAGTCTGGCAAAGCTGCTGGAGGAAAATTTTAAAGATATAAAGGTGGAATGCGGCAGCCTGGACGATTCATTTCTAAGCGCGATAGCCGGCGACAGAGATGTGGTGATACAGTGTACAAGCTTGGGCATTGGCGGCCCTGGAGCAGAAGACTTTAAGTCCTTAAAATTCATGGATTATCTTCCGAAACACTGTGTCGCGGCGGATGTTCTCTATCCCCAATCTAGCTTTCTGATGAGAGCGCAGAGGAACGGATTGAGAACAGTAAACGGCATGTGGATGGCTATTAATCAGCAAAAAGAACTGATGAAATTTCATTTTGGAGCTGAAATAACAGACAGGGATCTTCTGGAAGCGGAGGAAGCCTTTCGGATAGCGCTTACTGTACGGGATGTGAGGGAGGAACGGCTGCAATACAGACAACAATTGCTTAAATAAGAAATACGCAATGGGGAGGAAACACAAAATGGGAAGGCCCGTATACGAGGGACTGAAAGTACTGGACTTAACTCGTATTATCTCAGGCCCATATTGTACCATGCTTCTGGGAGATATGGGAGCAGATGTCATTAAGGTTGAGAAGCGCGGAGAGGGGGATATAAGCCGCACTTACGGACCGTACGTTAACGGCGAAAGCATGTATTATTATGTGCTGAACCGAAATAAAAGAAGTCTTACGTTAGACTTCCGTAGTGAAAAGGGGAAAAAGTTATTATTTGATTTGGCTGTGGAAGCTGATGTCCTTGTTCAGAACTTTAAACCGGGAACTTTAGCAAAAATGGGACTTGATGAACAACGGCTGCGGGAGGCGAACCCAGGGATTATCATTGTAAATATTTCTGGATTTGGACAAGAGGGGCCGTACGCGAAAAGACCAGGACTTGATGCTGCCGCGCAGGCCATGGGGGGATGGATGTCCGTTACTGGGCATCCCAATCAGCCGCCTACAAAGACAGGGCTTTTTGCTGTAGATTATATGACCGGGATGTATGCGCTGATCGCGCTTCAAGGAGCGCTGTATGAGCGGGAAAGAAGCGGGGTGGGACAATCAGTAGAAGCCTGCCTCCTTGACAGCGCTGTCTCTGTCCTGTTGACAGGCATTCCATATCAGCAGCTGCTTCATCACACGGTCAGCAGAATGGGCAATAGAGACGGCGTTACGGCGCCGGCAAATGTTTACCAAACAAAAGACGGGGAATGGGTTCTCTTTATTGCGGGATCGGATGAGTTCTTTAAAACGTTTGCAATGATATCGGAACAAGAATTTTTACTGGAAGACGAGAGATTTGGAAGTATTGCTAAGAGGCTGGAACATGAAGATGAAGTAGACCAGTACGTGGCGAATTGGATTGGACAATGGTCGGCGGAAGAGGTTGTTGAAAAGTGTGACAAGGCGGGACTCACCTGCGCAAAAGTGGCTACAATGAAGGAGGTAGTTGAAAATCCCCAGCTAAAATACCGGAACAAAATTATTGAAATAGAACACCCGAAAGTCGGAGCGGTTCCGATGCAGGGCTTTCCCATGGATTATTCCAGAAGCCGAATGTCCATCAGATATGCCCCGCCGACGCTCGGTGAAAACAGTGAAGAAATTTTAAAAGACTGGCTTGACTTAAACGATGGCGAGATAAGGAGACTGAAAGAAGAGAAGGTTATATAGCCTGGAGAGTAGAGGAACGAAGAATGAAGGAAAGAAAAATAAAGCTGTGCGGTATGGAAGAGGCTGCGCGGTATGTCGAGAATGGCATGAGAATTGCGACTGGCGGGTTTTCTGTATATCAGAAACCAATGGCGTTTGTCCATGAGCTGATCCGGCAGAAAAAGAAGAATTTGACGCTGGTGGGATCTACACATAGCATAGATGCAGACATGCTGATTGGAGCTGGCTGCCTGTCAAAGATCGAAACGTCGTATGTGGGATTGGAAAAATTTGGACTTGCCAAAAATTTTCGCCGCGCATATGAGGGAGGCGAGATAGAAGTCGTCCACTATTCTGAAATGATGGCGTGGGACAGATTTTTGGCCGAGAGGGAGAGAATGCCTTTCTATACAGTGGATTTCTTGGGGGGATCAGATATTCTCAACAAAAATCCAGAAATTAAGCCGTTCCGATGTCCGATGACAGGGAGACAGATGTATGCAGTCCCTGCCGCCAATGTGGATGTGGCGATTGTGCATGTTCACGCGGCTGATCAATATGGAAATGCCTTGATTCAGGGACGGCATATGATGCCGCAGAGTATGAATGCGGCAATTACGAGAGGATGCGAGACAGTGATCGTCACAGCGGAGAAAATTATCTCTAATGAAGAAATTAGAGCGCAGGCGGAGAACACGATTGTGCCGGCTTTTAAAACAACGTGCGTTGTCCACGCGCCCTTTGGCTCTCACCCGACTCCAACACTTCTTGCCAGCCGTACAGATGAAGGATTTTTCAGGTATTACGCAGATATATCTGGCACAAAAGAAACGTTTCAGCGATTTTTGGATCGATATATTTATGGGACAAAGAGCTTTTCAGAATATCTGCAGTTTATTGGAAAAGAAAAACTTGAGGAGTTGAAAAGGGGAATATGATAAATTATACATTAGAAGAACTGCTTGCGGCAGATATGTCTCGTACCTTCAAGGATGGAGAGCTGGGGTTTACCGGACTAGCCACAGGAAAAGCGGCAGCCACCTATATTACCAATATTCCGCTGGCGGCCATGGAGCTTGCCAAGAGGACGCATGCGCCAAATCTTGACATTTGGCTGTGCGGCGTGTACGCCAATGCGGATTGGAGCTCTCTGGATAGAATGCCAGAATCAGAATTTGAACAAGAAATGATGTACCTTCCCTGTGAAGCCCAGGAGTATGATTACCCAGCGACTCCATATGCAGCAAGGGGAGGGGAAGTAAGCTTCGGGTTTGGCTCTGGCGTACAGGTGGATAAGGAAGGGAATATTAACAGTGTGTGTATTGGCGACTGCCGCCGTCCGAAAGTGGCTTTGGTGGGTTCCATCTTTCTGACAGAACATATGGCGCTGTTTGGAAGAGAATATATTATGATGCCGCACCACGAACGGAGAAACTTTGTTGAGAAGGTAGACTATATTTCTGGCGTTGGTTTCCCGGGAGGCAGGGACGGAAGGGCTAAGCTGGGGCTGAGAGGAGGAGGGCCGGCTTATATATATACGCCAAGATGTATTTTCTCCTTTGATGAGGCGGGGAAAATTTACGTCAAATCCATTCATCCCGGGGTGACAAAGCAGGAAGTGATTGATAATACAGGATTTGATTTGGGAAATCTGGATAACGTCCCGACGACGCCGCCGCCGACAGAGGAGGAATTGCGCATTTTAAGGGAGGAAGTTGATCCCAAAGGGATTCTTTTGAGAATGGACCACCGTTGAGAAAGGGAGCAGGAAGTAATATATGAATAAAATAGGAGTGACGGAATGGTATCTTCCTTATTCAGGGCCGGGAGCGATCAGACTATGCAGGAAAATCGGAATGGATGGGATAGAAATCGGAGACCTGGGGGGACATCTTCGGAATTATCCATTATTGAACGACGCTATCAAAGATGAATACAGGGAGGCAATGGGGGACGGCTGCTTTCAAATATATGCTTACCATGCGATATCTCTAAGCCGGGAACTTGGATTTAAGTATGATCTCAACAGCGATCGGGGGAAAGAGGGGGCTCGAATTTTTCGCACATCAGTGAAGATCTGTAAAGAATATGGTATTCCGGTCGTGATGCTGGCCTGTTATCAAAACGGCAAGCCGGAAAACCGATATGAGGTTCAAAGGGTAATAGAGAATTTGAAAGAATACGTAAGAATAGCAGAAGATCAAGGCGTAAGGGTGACGTTGGAAGCGTTTTCGGATCTGGAAACAGTCAGGCGGATTCTGGAAGAGGCAGCAGGGGTTACGCTGTGTTATGACCTGCTGAACCCAATAAAATTCGGATTTGGAGAACCGACAGAGGAGATACTCATGTTGGATATGGACAAGATCGACCATATACATATCAAGGAGGCTGGACAGACATTGGATCATTATTGCCTGCTCGGCACAGGAATTCCCGATATACAAGAATCGATACGCCTGTTAAAAGAAAGGGGATACAGAGGTTGGTTTTTTCTGGAAAATCACTACAATGAACCGCCGTTGATGTACGACGGACAAGGAATTGAAGCTATGAAAAAGGACGCGGTATATATAAAGACAATATTAGAAGGATAATGATTTTATGAAAAGGCCCTGCGCAAACAGCGTCGCTGTTTGCGCAGGGCCTTTTGTAAGTACATCTTTCACAAAAACTGAATCTGCCCAATTAAATGAGCCCCTCGTCATACATATTCTGTATTTCTTCTTTTGTAAGCCCGAGTTTTTCACTGTAAACCTCGAAATTATGCTCTCCTAGGCGAGGCGCTGTACAGTAGACATCCGGGTTCGTCTCAGACATTTTGATAACAGGGCCGCTCGTGGTGATGGTACCGAACTTCTTGTCTTCGACCTGACGGATCATTTTTCGGTAGATGAGCTGTTCATCATGTACCATATCTTCCATATCATTGACTTTTGCGCTTGGAATTCCGAATTCCTCGCAGAGCTTCAAGATGTCAGCGCAGTCTCGTTCCTTTGTCCAGGAAGAAACGAGAGCGTCACATTCCTCAATGTGATTTGCGCGGCCTGACAGATAACGGTATTCTGGGTCTTCCAGCAAGTCTTCCCGATGAATCATCTTACAGAGCTGCGCGAACGCGGGATCTTGTCCGGCATGTATAAACACAAGCTTGCCGTCTTTTGAAGGATAAAACGTGGCGGGCCAGGAAGCGCGGTCCTGGTTTCCGTTGCGCCGTGTTACCGATCCCAGCAGATAATAATTGATAATGGCCGAATGGGTCAAGCCGCAGGCGCAGTCCAGCAAAGAGATATCAACCACTTGGCCTTTGCCGGTTACATTTCTGGACTGTAATGCCGCCAGCGTACCGATTACCGCATAAAGGCCAGAAGCCAAATCACATATATAAGTTCCAATCATAGTGGGCGAGCCGTCAGGAAATCCGGTGATATCCATCAGACCGCTCAAAGACTGGGCGACAGCATCAAAACACGGCTTAGAGGAATAAGGGCCGTCCTGCCCGAAGCCAGAAATTCTTGTGATGATTAAACGAGGATTCACCTCAAGAAGTTTATCAGGAGCAAGTCCCATTTTTTCCAATGTGCCTGCCTTGAAATTTTCTACTAATACATCCGCGTCCTGAATAAGAGAGTATAAAATGTCTAATGCTTTAGGGTGGCGGAAATTTAAAGAGATGCTCTTTTTGTTGCGGTTATGGGTCATAAAATAGGTAGATTCCCCTTCATAATAAGGGGCGTAGCCCCGGCTGATATCACCCTCGCCTTTCTTTTCTACCTTGATAATTTCCGCCCCGAGATCTCCGAGAATCATTGTACAGTGCGGGCCGGCAATTACTCTAGATAGATCGATTACTTTAATGCCTGATAGTGCTCCCATAGTAATACCCCTTTCGTCCTTTCGTCTACTTCTCCTAAATAAAAATAGAATTGTATGGGATTATATGGATATTATAAATATAATATAATACCCAATTCGCTTATAGTATATTAAAACAAAAGACAAAAAGCAATAAAATAAATACAAAAATAAAAAATAATGGCAATGTGAATAAAAAATGATGGGGTTTTATATGAAAATTGTATATTGACGACATGGTGAATTGAGAGTATAGTATGAAATATAAGACAAAGATAATACAAAAACAAAACAAAAACAAGCGAAAGGAGATTGCGGGATGGAAAACAAGAAGGAAACTTCCATATGGCGAGACATCACAGATCCCAGGAGAGCAGAATGGGTAGATGATCTGGAAGCCGGATTGAAAGAGCCAGAATTTGAGAATTTGGAAATTCCGGAACATCTAGGACCGGTAAAAGAAATCATAGATGACCATAAGATTAAGAGATATGCCTTTGAATTAGATGATTATCTGCCGTGGTCAATGCAGGAAGGAACAAGCCCTTTTGAAGGGAAACGAATCGGTCAGGCTGGATTGCTGACAAATGATATTGTACAGCTCTTTACCCTGAAATACAAAGGGAGCAAGGTAATCGGTCTGCATACAGAGGCACAGCTCTGGTTCGATCATCCAGCATACGAGAATGAAATTGTAACATTGGAGGGAGACTATACTGACTCTTATGTGAAACGAGGACAGGGCTATGTGGTTTTGGAGGCAGGAGCAAAAGGAGAAGATGGAAGAAGCATTGTAAGATACCGCGGGGTCGAAATTTTAAAGACAATCCCCGGAAATGTGGCAGGAAGGGCTTCTGCGACTCCGGAAAAGAAGGTGACCGGAGAGATACCGGAAAATCCTCATGTGATAGAGAATGTCAAGGATGGCGTACAGGTTGGAGACGTATTGAAACCGCTGCAGAAAACTATTACAGCAGAGCAGGCTGCGGTATTCTCTAGAGTCGGTGAATTTGTGACAAACATTCATAATAACTTGGAGACGGCACGGAAAGGGAATCTCCGGATACCGATCGTACAGGGGGCACAGTTTTTCTGCACCTTGACAGAATTGCTGACCCGTACCTTTGGAGAGGCGATGTTTACCGATGGATGGATCAGAGCCAAGTTCATATCGCCAAT
>CALWRT010000155.1 GCA_944384015.1 uncultured Lachnospiraceae bacterium
GATCTTCCCCTTGGACAGCCGTCCAGCGGCGCCGTGTTCCCACGCAAGGACATTCTCTTCTCCTCCAAGCTGGCGGAGAATCGTTTCCTTGCGATGGATCGCGCACATGCGCTGTTTGCGATAGAAGCTACGGTCTCTGTTCAATTGTGCTCACTCCTTGACAGTTCGGGCCGCCTGCAAGAGTCGTCAAGGAAACATGCTCTCTTACAGGCAGCCTATCTGCCAAGAAGAAAAACGGTGATAACCCATCATATAGCCCTTTCTGTTGTTTGGGCTATTGTACCTCTGTAGAGGGTGTTAAGCAAGTCTTTTCTGTGCGGCGGGCGTATCAATTCTGAGAGGGCAATAAACAAAGAATAAAGCTCAGAGATGGGAACACTTGTTTTGTCTACTTAGAAGTCGAAAATGCCACTGCAATCCCTTCCGCTGTATGGTCGTAGTGATTGCCTGGTTGCCTATATTTAGTTAGAACAATGTGTTCACACGTTTATTTCACAAGAACTTTTGGATATTCCTGACGTTTTATTGAACCGTTTTTAGAACTCAGGTTCAAGGCTTAGTGCCTATGTTGCCAATGAAAAATATATACGATCCGATTAATAACTTAGTTCCATTAGAAAGGAAACGGAAAATCTACAATATGTAGAAACGAATTATCTATCAAACGCTATGTGAGTTTATAGAACCCCACATTTCGCGTTGGCGCATTGACGTTTCGTCTATTCTATGGTAAACTATCTTAATTTATTGTACAAATTTGATGCTATAGGAGGTTGATTCTGTGAACGGCTATATGACTACTAAAGAAGCTGCTGAAAAATGGGGTATCACACAGAGGCAAGTGCAAAACCACTGTAAAATGAATCGAATACCTGGTGTGGTAACGCACGGAACAAACTACATGATTCCTAATGATGCAACGAGACCTGTTTACGGATTCTTTTCCGAACAACCACCCGAAAAAAGCGATACTGAAAAATAGGCATCCTCATGCAATTTTGGCAGCTATGGGAGAAAGAATGAGATGCAAGTACAGGGTTCTGGGACACTTTTAATTAAACGCCCATTTGATTTGCAGGAAGCAGTCGTGCTGCTGGATGTCTATCTTAGTCTGGTTAAGAATGGCATGCCGATTACTAAGGCTGCAGAGAAAGCATCTGTACGCCTGCGCAGTCTCGCAAAGAACAAAGGCTACGAAGTCAGTGATAGCTATCGTAGTGCAGGCGGGTTAGTTAATCGTCTCCGCAGTCTGGGCGGTCTTTACGAGGGGAAGGAATCAAAATCTACTCCGGGAACAACCATGTTTGCGGAAGCAGTCTTACTCTACAAGAACCACAGAGCTCAGTATGAAGAACTGTTGAGTGCTGAGAAAGAAGCATCGCAAGACACTATACATGATGAATCAGTCTCTGACGTTCAGAAAAAAGTCGAGGTGAAAAGGAGGAACGGACAGATGGCAGAAAATAAAAACACTGCTGAGCTGGATTTTTTCCAGTGGCTTCCTGCTGCTGTGACCGCCTCAGTGTTAGCGGATATTAAAAAATCGTATGCACAGCTAAATATCCTGCTTATTAAATCTAAAGTATTGCCGCAGGCCCTCACTGATATCACTTCTATAGACGAAGTGGAATTTGCTCTACGCCGCACGAAACGCACGTTTGCAAATAAGCGCCTCCGCTATTCAGTAACACAGCTTCTTTCAGCTTATATTACCTACCTTCGCGAGAAGGAAGCGCCTCACGACGAGCCAGAGGATGTACCCGGAGCGGTTGATGTCCAGCCCGATTGGATAAGGTTTGACTTTGCGAATTCTCAGAGCTTTGCTAACACATTTCCGATTCATTGTTCCATAGGCGGAGTACTCATCGAAGAAAAAAACTGGGCGCGTATTCTCATCGGCATCACGGAGCGTGAACTCGCTAAACACAATCCGGCAATGGACGGGCTATATAAGGAATCCCTGATTGCCGCAAAAAAAGGCTGTCCCTACCTGTTGGAGAAGCGGATTGAGGGCCTTCATTGTGCACAGCTTTCAAATGGGAATTGGGTATGTGTAAATTATAGCATTCCCAGACTTATAGAGATGATACGAGCGCTTTGCCTGCGGTGTGGATATACAGAGGATCAAATTGTCCTCTATGGTGTGCCTAAGTACTCGTCGACAGGAGAGACTAAGTCATCGCCGGTGAAAAAGAAATGCAAAACATCTGCCACATCGGGTTATGGCATTCCAATAGAAAAATCTGAAACATTTCTTCAGTCTGCCGGTCTCCTCGGAGCCACGACAAAAGAAATCATCAAGGCAGTCCAGCCTGATGCAGCAATGTCATCTACTGCTGCTGCATTGAATAGCAGCATGAATGTGATAGCTATGCCGGGTAACCGATACGTCCATGTTGATTGTTTCGTTGATTTGGACGAAGCCGAAGAAACTATGGGCAGAATTTTGAAGACGCATTTTGCCCAGTTTGACGGCTACAGTAATAACCAGCTTCTCTTCGGAGCCGCCTCTCAAGAGCTCTCCATGTTCTTGAATGATAATGACTGTGAAAACATCGACAAAGTGTATGCCATTGCACGATTTCTGTTTGAGAAAAAGGCAGTGGCAGGAGTTTCCTACAAATTCTCCCCGCCGCATATCTTCGAGAAGGAACCGGACTACCCGATGACACTACGTGGTCTGATGATTCATCTTGCCAGAAGTAATGGCGGTCTTCTGTATGCCTCTGATGCTAAGGATTATCTTCAGAAGACCATGCTCACCTATGGTGGGATTGGCCAGCTCCTACAGCTTGGCTCCTCTAACACCTTCCTTATTTACGATTCAGACCGCTATCTTTTAAGTGAGTCATTGGGAATCGATGAGGTATGGTGTATGCGGATGCACGACCATCTGGACGACCTTTTCCGCAAGGCAAATGTTGCATATGTTATACCGAGAGATATCAATACTGATTGGCTGACAACTCTGCCGTTATTGCCGCATGGTTTGAATTGGACACGCCTTTTACTGCAGGAAGTGCTGGATAAGTATCCCGCCATCGGCTTCAAATCCATTACTCCGGATTTGAACCAGACGTATGATACTCTTGCCGCCGCATTTGTTCCGATTGACTCGCCGCTTCAAACCTTCCCTGATGTGGTCACGCTCTTTATGGAAGAACATCATGATTTGCCTATGCGTATGCCCGGTGAGAATTTGCGTCTTGAACTGCGTGATGCAGGAATGCTGGAGAATGGTGAAATGATATATGCGCTTCCAAAGGCGTTGAATGATTACCGATTCGCGTGGTCAAATGAAAATAAAACAGTATATGTACGCGGTAATAAATAATCGCTGCATATTGGAATAGAGGTCGATTTATGTACGGATATGAATGGACGGGTCAAAACGGTATTTACCGTCTATCCGTCAACAGCAAAATTGAAAAAGAGATTCGTCCTGTGTTCAAAGAGGAACTGGATTATTTTGGCCTCAACGAGTATTGGACATATCCGGACACGGATGCACCGCTGCTGTGGGCCGAGGGGATTCGTCGCTACATTCTAAACGGTGCTTGCGTCGCAGAAGCCACGGGTGGTGGATTTTATACGAAACCGACCATTAAAATTTACACTAAAGGCCTGAATCTTGAACCCATTGATATTGATGCCCTCTGGAAGGAAAATGAGCGCTTGATGCTGGGGCTTGAAAAAACCTCGATGGACTTTATTCGAAAGACCTACGATAAATATAAAAAACAAGGAATGGCTTTTGCTGTTGCTTTTAGTGGGGGAAAGGATTCCTTGGTACTCCTCGACCTTGTCAGTCGAATATTGTCTCCTGATGGCTTCTATGTGGTCTTCAGCAATACAGGAATGGAGTTGTCTACAACGATCCAGGCTGTGGAGAAAGCAAAAAATCACTGGTCGTCGCTTAAGTTTTATGAGGCCAAGAGCCACCTTTCCCCCACGGACAGCTGGGATGAGTTCGGCCCACCGGGCCGAAGGATGAGATGGTGCTGCGCTGTTCACAAATCTGTTCCCACCATTCTGCTACTTCGCGAATTAACAGGAAATTACGAAATTAAAGCTGTGGTTTATGATGGTGTACGGGCAGAAGAAAGTGCGCAACGTGCAGGCTATGATGAGATTGGTTTCGGAGAAAAGAATATCAATCAAATCAACTGCCATCCAATCTTGAAGTGGAATTCAGCAGAATTATTTATTTACCTTCTAAAGAACAAAATTCTGTTTAATCAGGCATATCGTAATGGCTTGTTTAGGGTAGGTTGTGCGGTTTGCCCAATGTCTTCGGTATGGTGGGATGGTATTGCCAATGACATTTATAAGGAAGAGTTGAAGCCGCTGCTTTCTAAAGTTGAAACGATGGCGATGATAGCTAAGCCAGAGCCTGAGGTTAAAAAGTACATCGAGCAAGGTGGCTGGAAAGCGCGAATGGGAGGGAACATATTGCCCAACGGTGGAAAGCGAGTTATCGAATCCACCTCAGAGGATGATTCAATATCCTTCGCCTTCACCGAAACGCATCAGGAATGGCTATCTGTTGCCCCGCTGCTTGGGCCGATAGTTTCATTTGGAAATGGATGCGGCACTCAAATAATAGGCCATCAAGAGTTTAGGCTTAGAATTAGGACTGAACCGGCAGTTACAGTCAGCTATTACCCATATTCCAGGATGGATAGATTCGTTATTAGCCATCTTAGAGCCGTAGCAAACAAAGTGGCGTATTGTATTGGATGCAAGGCTTGCTGTGTTCAGTGCCCTACGGGGGCCTTTACTATCAACGATGACGGAAAGATTTATATTCGTAGCGAACAATGTGTTCACTGCTATAACTGCTTAACTTTTACAAACAAAGGTTGCTTGGTTGCTAAATCATTAGCGTCGACAGGAGGAACCGATATGAAACTCAAAGGCATGGATAGATATAAGCACTTCGGACTTAGAAGGCTATGGCTTGAAAACTTCTTTCAGTTTGGCATGGATTACTTTACCATGCAGCGCATCGGCAGCAAGCAATACGAAGGCTTAGGTACATGGCTGTATGAAGCAAATCTTGTTACGGCGAAGAAGTCCGGTGTTACGACACCACTTTTTGAAAAGCTCAAGCCATTAGGAGCTGGAAATCCATTAACCTGGGCGATTATTTGGACGAACCTTGCCTACAACTCCATTATCTCTAAATGGTACATGCTCTACGTGCCAGCTGGGGAGATCTATGAGAAGAACGATCTGATCTTTCTGCTCGGTGACGATTATTCGAGATCCACGCGAGACAATGCGGTGACCGCTCTGCTTGAAACCTTTCGACATAGTCCTATCGGTACGGTTTTGAAACAGGGCATCCCGATTCCAAGCAAAAACAGCTACAAGTTCTCGAAGCAGGGGTGGAACACGCCGGATGCAGTCGCAATTCTTTATGCTCTTTATATGTGGGCTGAGGCAACTGGCCGCTATACCTTTACACTTGGACAGATGGCCGCAGCCAGAGGAAACTCTGAGGTAAAAGGCGTTGACCCGGTATCCATCTTTGGAATCAATCCTGACCGCTTCAAGAACATTCTGCAGGATATTTCTCTTCAGTTTGACAAATATATCCGCACGACCTTTGTTGCAGATTTAGATAATGTCCAGCTTTTCCCTGAGTACAAATCTCTTGATATTCTGGATTTAGTCGCAAAGTAAGGAGGAGGAATCATGGCTAAGTATAATTCCTACATTGAGCTAAGTCCACACTACGAATCAGTGGTGGATATTGATTCCGAATCTCGCCATCCCGATATGTGGCAGGAGTACATTGTCCATGAAGATATGAAGGGAGCCATAGAAAAAATCTGTGACTCTATGAAATATGAGGACGAGGACAAGCGGCGCTCCTTTTGGATTCATGGTGCATACGGAACCGGCAAAAGCTATGCTGCAATCGTTCTGAAACATCTTTTTGAAGATAAGGTCGATTCCATTCGTAAGTTCCTCTCGAACCAGATGCTGATTCCATACAGAGAGCGTTTCCTTTCTATCCGGGAAAAGGGAGAGTTTCTTGTTATCTGGAAGAGCCAGGCCACTGACATTAAGAGCGGGGTACAGCTCATGATGACAATGGAAGATGCCATCCGCAAGAAACTCAAGGAGAAATATGGCGGTTCCGCTTACTATGGCAAAAGGTCCCTCGTTGCTGCAGCGCAAGAAGCCGTCAACGATTCTTCTATTAATTGGGACGAACTTTTTACAAACCAAACGTACGCTCTGTATGAAGAGTACGGATCTGTCGAAGATTTCCGTGAAGATGTAAATGCAGGGAATCTGAAAGCCGCAAATGTTGTTGCCCGCATCTATCGGGATAAAGGTTGGGGCTTCTTTACTTCTCTCCAGATGTTTAAAGATTGGGTCGCTGATGTCATTGAAGGGAACAATCTTCAGGATACCGGCATCATCTTCATCTGGGATGAATTTACCTCATATCTCCGTAATAATCCGACTGATGATGTTCTCCAGCCTCTTTCGGAGTTCTGCAAGGAGCAGCCTTTCTTCATGTTCCTAATCGTTCACAGAGCACCGAGCTGGGTCGGTCAGATTGGAGAAGAGGTCTACGAGCAGATTGTCCATCGCTATCATTCTCTTGACTTCCACGTAAGCGAGAGCGCGGCCTACGAACTGATTGGCAGTTCTATCCTCACCCGTGCGGGGATGGAGGAACAGTGGAATGCGGAAAAAGATAAGCTGATGAAATCCATCAGTAAAAATATCGCCGACTTCGATAATCTGGATATGAGCAGCAAGAAAGAGCGCCTTCGCCAGCTTTGCCCACTTCACCCGATGACGCTCTCGCTTCTTGCGATTGTTGCCCAGAACTTCGGAGCGTCTCAGCGTACGCTCTTCCGATTTATGAAGGACACGAAAGAGTCCGAAGAGAATGTCGGCTTTATCTACTACATCAACAATTATGGCCCTGATGATTGGCGGTGGCTGACTCCAGACTTCCTGTGGGATTATTTCTTTACCAGAGAGAGCGATGTTCGTAGCTTTTCTGCAGAGGCGAAGAGCGCTTATCAGCATTTTATGGCAAAACGCGAATATATTGCAGACGAATACCACATGCATATTTTCAAGGCGGCCATGCTGCTAATTGCGGTCATGTCATCTGGAACCGTTAGCAACCTTTACAGCCAGGCTACACAACGCAAGGTGTCTGCCACCAGAAATACCCTCTATAAGTGCTTTGCAGGTCAGCTGACCAAAGAAGATGTAGAAATGTACCTCTCTGATCTTGAGCAGATTGGTGTGCTTCGCCTCGATGCCATGACCAACGGGGACATGCGATTGCAGATCCCCTATACCGGAAATGCAGATGTTTTTGACGTTCGCAAAGAAATGCTTGTCAAGAAGTATACCCGGTATGAGCTTTTCAAGAAAAATGGCTACTTTGCCAAGTCCTTGGAAACCAAAATCTGGGATAAGGCGAGCGCGTCCTATGGCAGAATGTTTATCGCTGCCTGTGATTCTGGAACGACGTCAATGAACGCTCGCTTTGGAGAGGTTCAAGCAGAACTGAAAAAATGCCCATATAAGTTTGGGATCCTTGTCATAGCAATTTCTGAATCCAGCCAGTTTGCTGCAATGCAAGAGAAAGTAAAGGCCCTCGCTACACAGGATGAAACTGGGCGAATAGCAATCTATCTTCTAAAATCACCGCTCACCGATGACCACCTTGACAGATGGTATAATGCTATGACACATTCCGAGCTTGCCGGTGAGGAAGGCAAGAGCGGTGATGCTGAACGGTACTCGGATGAAGCGAGTAGCATTATCGAAGAGTGGTCTGCCCCTGCGATGGACGATCAGCTCATGGCTGTCTGTGGAGACAAGATTTATCCGTCAGAGTTCGGTGCCTCCTACTTCGCTACGAAACTGGAGAAGGATATCATTTTCGGCTCCATTTTTACAGCAGCCCCGGAACTTATCGTTTCGACGAACACTGCCTTCAAGAAAATTCAGCAAAGCACAGCTTTAGCCGGTATTCAGAAAGCTACACCTAATACCCAGGTCGGCAATATTGTGAATGGCTTGAAGCAAGCTGGCGTATGGGATGTTGAGGGCCTTGAATCCCTGTCGCATTGCAAAGGGAATGAAGGCGCATTGGCGGTTGCCAAGATTGCGAGCTTTATCTTACAGAGATTCTCTCAGGGAACGCAGATTAAACTGGATGCCCTTTGGCGGGAACTTCAGGAGGCGCCTTATGGTTACTATAATAACATGGCCTGTGGGTACATCCTTGGTTTCTTACTTCGTTACTATGTGAACAGTGAATTTAGCTGGAACAAGGGTGACAATAATCCGTGGCCGCTGACCGACCAGACCCTCGCAACAATGATTACCAGCCTCTGCAAAGAGGAAGTTATCAACAATTACCTTTCTCCCGGCTCCGAAGTATGGCAGAAGTTTAAGCCCTATGTGCAGAAGGTCTTCCAGCTTCAGGACAACGAAGCAGTTAACGAAACGGAAGCTCGGAAGTACATGTCCAAGCAGTGTACAGAGAAGGCTGGAGCTCCGTTTTGGGTTCTGAAGTATGCGCCAGAGGAGAAATTTGGGGGAGCGCCTGCAAAGCAAACGGCAGATGAGATTATTGACCTGTTTTGTGATTTCCTTTCTGAGAACGGTGACCAGGAGCAGGTCATGAGTAATATCACTGTCAAATTTACGGGGCATGGACCCGTCCGAAAGGCTCTCGCGAGCCTGTACTTTGACCAGAATACCGTTTATGATGCCTTTAGCGCGTTTATTTCACAGAGGTGTGCTGAGCTTCAGGAACTGCAAAAAGCCATTGGCCTTACAAGTCACGATTTGTTTGATGCAATTCACCAGATGATGCAGGGCCAGGTTTCCACTTGGACGGAGACGCAGGTTGAGGAAAAACTTTCCGAGCTATGCATTGAGTACAGGGCTGTTTCCATTTTGAACGATGCACTTAACGTTAAGCGAAAGAGTATCAAGCTCCTCAGCGACGATATTGCTAACATGTTCGAGCACATGAAAGTTCCCGGAACCGTCATTGAACAGCTGGGTTATGCTTGGACGCCTGCATTACAGGTAATGAGGACTATTTCTACTACGCAGTGGTCGAAAATTGAGCTGTCGGATAGAGAAGTCTACGTGGAGCTTTTGCGGACAGATGCACAGAAGGTGTGGAACTTTGTCTCATCCTCGAAGCCGCTCTTGCAACGGTATATGGAAACGCATGGGCATAACTGTACAGACAAAGAACTGGACGGCATTTATAAATCTCTGAAGACTGTGAGCTATAATTCTCCAGCTACAGATTTTGATACCCGTATTGACGCGCAGCTCAATAAGGTTGCCTATAACAGAAACAAAGTCCGCATTCAGGAACTCTGGAAAGAGCAGAGCGGTTTTGACTCCATCGCACTTTGGTGCTCAAACTATGCCGTGCCCATTCAGTGGGTAGTTAGCGAGGAGGCCCTTCCGCACGTCACAGTATTAAAGACCATACAGGATGGAGGAATTGCGGATAATACTGCCCTCTATAATGCTACTCAGTTCTTTGAAACGCACACCATCAGCGCCCTAAAGGATAAAACATTCATTGCAAATTGCTTTATCTCCCAAATTGGTAAGAGCTATCGGAGCGCCTTTGAATCATCTGGGGCGGTTCTGGTTTCTCGGTTGAAAACTAATGCCAAGTTGACTGCCGATGTCTATTCTTGGGGCAACAAGGTAGGAGAAATCAGGAAGACCATTGATTCTTTCCTGCGTGATAAATTCTGCGGAGAAGCAAAAAAGAAAGTCAAATCCATGCCAGAATCTCAGTTACGCGACAAAGTCGTACAGCTTCTCGATGAGAATCCTGACCTTTATACACTGTTTATTAAGTGAGGAGGCTAAATCGTGACGATTGCTGAAATCAAGGAAAAACTCAGTCAGGAACGTGGTTTCGGTTCTCGGTACCCTGTGAGAATTATTTTTGCTGAGAATCTTGACGACTATTCTGCACTTGAACACCAGCTGAAGGGTATCTGCGACGTCACGATGAATGTGGCCGACTTTTGCCGTGCGCCGGATACCGTTCCTCAATTTAACCAGATTAAGAATAAGCTGACGGAATGCGAGGGACAGCAAATTTTGCTTCTCTCCGTTGGTGAATACCTGCGTTTATGCATAAAACGCGAGTTAAATCCTGACCGTCGCCAATTCAGGGCCTTTTGGGAGACGCAGCAGCCGGAGGCTTCTAAGACCAGAGTCATCATTCCTGTGTTCAATTGCAGAGATATTTTCGACCGGATTATCGGCGCAATTGATGAGCGTCAGGAGGAGTATGTCTGGACTCTTGATTCTGCACCTTCATCCGAAAGCTATAATATATCCGTATATTCTCCTAAATTCAAGGAAACCATTTATCCAGACGCCGATAATTTGACAGCGTGGTTCCGGGACTGGCAGATTATTCTCAGGAGAAATGTGCCCTGCTCAGTCGTGACTATGCAGTATGGAAATGTGGAAACCACTTATGGCACCGTAAATATCAAGTCCATTGATAGCCCGTTCAGATATCTTGTGGACATTTTGGAGGACGGAAATCTTCTTACTGAGCAGTGGCAAAGCAATGATTTTTGGAACAGAACTATTAATTATGCCTCACGATATGCAGCGGGGAAGGCGTCATTCGATAAAATCGTACTGGATGCGCTGAATGTCAATGAGTTCGAATTTGTTTCCGTTGCGGCAAGATGGAAAACTCTGAATGATTTCCAGAAGAATCTCGTTTGGCTTTGGTATAGGGTATATCCGACCGATGAGTATTATAGTTATGCCTGTAAAAAGGCGTTATATGCAACCGAAATTCCAGAGAAGATTCGGGATGAGATTCTACTGGTTTCAAATAGGAGTGAAAGATGGATTGATGAGCGGATGGCGGCTGTTCGGGCCTTGTCTTTTCGCTCCTTTGATGACGCATATTTTGCTCTCATGGACAAGCTACCTTTGGATGAGACAAAGTTAAAACTCTTAACCTATCAAACACATGAGGAAAAAACATATGCCGTCAAGATTGTCAGCAATATGCTTCGGGGCGGTGCGGAACCAGGTGCGATAGCTTCCAATTTGCTGGAGCAAAGCTATCCGGCTTTAGCTTCCTACATGAAAGATGCGATAGGCTGCGATGATACCATAGACGAATATTTGATGTGGTATCGTAAAAACAAACTCATCAATCGGTATCCGGGCGAATACCCGGTCAAAATGACCTTTGACCGATTTGATGCCCGTTACAAGCTCATGCATAAATTGCAGGGCAAGGATTGCATATCATTTTGGATTGATGGATTTGGCGCTGAGTACACCCCCTTGTTCCTACACGAACTAAAAGCACGGGGTATTGTTCCGGAATCTGTAAGACTGGCCACCGCGCTTCTGCCTACTGAAACAGAGTATAATCATCAGTGGAATGATCACGATCCAATGACGATTAAGTGGGATAGACTGGATTCCCTTTCACACAAGGGCATGCCGGATGACAAAAGCTACTACTCCTGCATAGTCCATCAGCTTTCCGTGTTTTCTGACGCTGCGAAAAGAGTCGAAGAACTCCTGGAAAACCATGAATATGTAGTTGTGACCGGCGACCACGGAAGCAGTCGTTTTGCAGCGCTTGCATTTCACGAGAGGAATGTTATACCAATTACTGCTCCCCTAAAGTCAACGGTTCGTAGCTTTGGTCGTTTCTGTGAGCTTAGCGACAATTCTGAAGACATTATCGCTTTGCCGAACACAGTGTCAGTTACTTCAAACAGAAAGCGCTATTTGGTTATGGATAATTATCAGCATTTCTCAGTGCGAGGAAATGCTGCTGGTAGGAATACGGATGAGCATGATGTTGTTGGAGAGATTCACGGCGGAAATACAGTAGAAGAGCGACTCGTATCTGTTATTGTTGTCAAGCGGAAACAGCCGCTTCCTCCAGTAACATGCAGGCCCAAAGGCGGCTTGTTTGTTACTAAGAAAAACGGCCATGTAGAAAAGGCCCTGCAGTTTAGCAGGCCCATATCAACACTTGAAGTATCTTACAATAGTAAGGAGGCCACCTGTACGATGAATTCGGATGGGTCGTGGCTTGTCATCCTGGATGGTGTTACTACTGATGATATTGTCCTCTCAGTGATAGCAAATGGGCGTCTTCTCCCAGATATAACGCTGAAGGTAAAGGCTCAAGGTATCAGCAAGAATGATGACCCGTTTAGTGGAATTGGCCTATGAGAAGAAAAATAGGATGCTGCGAGTGCGAGAAAGCACTAAAGAAAGACGAGGTAGCTTTGTGTAAAAAACTGCTTGGCACGGGCACAGAAGATTTTTACTGCATGGACTGCTTGGCAAAATACCTGGAGTGCACAAAAACTGACCTCGAAATAAAAATCCAAGAATTTAAGGAACAGGGATGTACCCTATTCCTGTGATGGGGGGAGGAATCGAAATGCTGGAAGATAAAGTGTGCGATGTTTTTGCTGACATGGTGGTACTGAAAAATCCAGAAAGGACCGAGTTTTTTTCAAATTTAAGCCTGCCGTCATACATGCGTGACTGGCTTGTAATGAAGTTTTCGGATAATGATGGAGTCATTGATTACGACAGCGTACTGAGATATATTCGCCAGTACATTCCGAGCCGTGAAGATTTTGAGCAGTTTAAATTTGAAATGGTGAACGGTGAAACCGTTCGCTTTCTGGCCAGAATCCGTGTAAATGTTGATATCAAGACGGGAAAGACCTTATTCGAGCTTCCGGATTTTGGCGGTTTACGGGCTGGGGCATCCGGAGAAGTTGCGAATGATGTTGTTGCTCGATGGAAAGAGACGCTTCTTAAGGAAAGCGAGAACTGGGGAATTGTTGAGCTGATTTGGGGTAAAGACTATTCTTCACGTCAAGGCAAGGGTGTAATAAAGCTCATTGAGTACAGCCCGTTCTGCCCATATACAGTGGATCTGGAGTTTTACAAAGAGGCGCGGAACGCATTTACCATTGAAGAATGGATTGATGTGTTGATTTCTGCCGCCGATTATAATCCTGATGGATATGACTCCGAACGGCAAAAATTGTGTGTTCTTCGTCGGCTTCTTCCCTTTGTAGAGAAAAGACTAAACTTGATGGAGCTTGCTCCCAAAGGTACTGGAAAGAGCTATGTTTACCAAAAAATCAGTAAGCGAGGCTGGCTGATTTCAGGTGGTACTGTATCGCGGGCTTCTTTGATTTATGATAACCAGAAAAAGACCGGCGGATTGCTGACCCGCTTTGATTTCGTAGGCTTTGATGAAATTCAGTCCATGACATTTGACAAGCCCAGCCAAATTCAAACGGCGTTGAAGGATTATATGGAATTTGGCGAAGTTCAGGGGTTTGACGCTCAAGTCATCGCTGATGCTGGAGTAATCGTACTTGGCAACATCAATGCCAGCCGATTCAACGTGAATGAGAACATGATGGAAGAAGTCAGTAGTGTTTTTAGTGAGTCAGCTTCTCTCGACCGTTTTCATGGTTTCATCCCAGGTTGGGAGATCCCAAGAATGCATCAAGGACTCATAGCAAACGGCTGGGCGCTAAATACAGAATACTTTGCTGAAGTACTCCACCTTCTCCGTGATGATTTGAGCTACGCAGCAATCGTGGACGAGTGCTTAGCTGTCCCTGCAAAGCCAGATAAGCGAGACCTAACAGCTATTAAGAGGCTTTGCGCTGCATTTGTGAAGCTGCTATACCCCAATGCTACGTGTAAGAAGGATATACCTGCTGATGAGTTCATTAAGTATTGTTTGGAGCCCGCAAAAGAGATGCGTAGTGCAATTAAAAAGCAACTTTGCATTATAGACCCGAAGGAATTCAATGTTCCGGGCAAGAAAGATATTCCGGATATCCAATATAATTACCTGTAAGGTGCAAATATGAGCAGATTGATTTACGCGGATAATGCAGCTACGACACAAATGGATAGTGTTGCGTTCGAGGCGATGAAACCATTTCTAACTGGGGAATACGGAAATGCTTCACAGCCATATAGCTTTTCCCGGAGACCGAAGAAGGCATTGCAGGATGCGCGAGAAACGATAGCTGCTTGCATTGGAGCGGCACCAGAAGAAATTTTCTTTACATCTGGTGGCACCGAGAGTGACAACTGGGCTATAAAAGGTTCTGCTTTCTTGAATACGCGAAAACAAGCAACCGTCACATCCGCATTTGAGCATCATGCGGTGCTGCATCCATGTGAAGTCCTTGAACGAAACGGCTATCCCGTTTCCTATATGTGGCCATCACGGGAAGGTTACATCACGACTGAAATTTTCAGGAAATATATTAACAGCCAGACTTATCTCACTTCCGTGATGTTTGCTAATAACGAAATCGGAACGATACAGCCTATTAAGGAGTTGTGCACTACGGCACATAGAAATGGCTCCCTTTTCCACACGGATGCCGTTCAGGCGGTCGGTCATGTATCATTAGATGTACATGACCTTGGTGTGGATATGCTATCTGCATCTGCACATAAGTTTAATGGCCCCAAGGGCGTCGGGTTCCTGTATATTCGAAACGGCCTCCGAATACAGCCCTACTCTGATGGCGGGGCACAAGAAGCTGGATTACGTGCAGGGACAGAGAATGTGGCTGGTATTGTAGGAATGGCAGCGGCTCTGAAGAACAACTGCGATGCTCTTGAAGAAAACACAAGACATATTAGGCGGTTGGAATCCAAACTCGTCGATATGCTCGACAGTTCGGGTATCAAATACATCAGAAACGGTGGAGCAATCAGACTTCCAGGTTTCCTGAGCCTGTCATTTCCAAATGCCGATGGAGAAACCATTCTGCACAGGCTGGATTTGTCCGGCATCTGCATTTCCACCGGTTCAGCCTGTAACAGCAAACGTACAGAGATATCACATGTCTTACAGGCTATTCGGCTTGAAGACAGTTATGCCAAAGGGACAGTACGAATTTCTCTCGGTAAAGCAAATACAGAGGTGGATGTTGAGGCGATATTTAAGGCCCTGACAAAAATTTTCCGTACATAAAAGAACCGTTTAATTTTCCCTATGCCTTGTAACTATTCTTTGAGCCCACTGCTCAGGAGCTCCCGGATTAATGCCAACCACATTTTTGATGGCTGCTGATGAGATCGAATATAATGGTAAGTACAGAGAAAGCCACAAGAAACGCCTTGTTTCCTGCGGCTTTCTCTACTTTTATACACTTTTCCGGCGACTGGGCTTGTATCAAAGATTAAATCTTCATAGATCTCACTTGTGGCTCTGGTTTTTCTGCTGCTGTGCCTCAAGAACGATACGGTAGAATACACCAACATCTACGAATTCGGTGGCATTAACACCTGGCCCTATGAGACAGAGCCATAAGTGCAACGGAAACCCGTAAGCAGCACAAAAACTACATCGCCTATACAAAGAATACGGGACCGGCTTACGAAAGCCGGTCCCGTCAGTCTGTCGAAAAAGTGCCCATATGTCAAATCGTATGCAAGAGCCTCGCAGAGTTCCGTCGTCCGCAGACGACGGAATCAAGTCAATCCTGTTTTTTCCGGGGACATGTGCGTCGGAAAACACACTTCTCAGGCCGCAAGTGTGGAATTTGGCCGCTCCGGACAAATTATGCGCGCAGCGGCCTGCATCTCTTCGAGCACGTGCTTGCACGTGCGAGAGAGCCTGTCGACTTTGTCGACAGGCTCACGGGACCGGCTTACGAAAGCCGGTCCCGTATTCTTTTTCTTGTGAGTGGTTCAGGAGTTCTTCAACCACTCCACATATTCCTCCAGGGTGATGACCTCCCGGTCGCATTTCTTTTTCATCTCTCTGGCCTGTTCGCTCCAGGCGTAGAACTGCTCGTCGGTGATACGGCCGGCCTTGATCCAGGCAAAGCGT
>CALWRT010000156.1 GCA_944384015.1 uncultured Lachnospiraceae bacterium
CTCTGTCTCTTGCCGGCTCACGCGCGCTCTGCCGTCTTCTATTGTCACTCTTCCCTCTGCGATCAGATTGATCGCTCTGGGAAGCAGCTGCCATTCCGCTTCTTCCATCACTCTTCTCTGTAGGCTGTCCGGCGTATCTCCTTCTTGCACCTCTACTGCCTTCTGAAGGATGATGGGGCCGGTATCGGTTCCCTCGTCCACAAAGTGAACAGTCGCCCCAGTTACCTTCACGCCCCGGGCAAGGGCCGCCTCGTGTACCTTCTTCCCGTAATAACCGGTACCGCAGAAGGAAGGGATAAGGGAAGGATGCACATTGATGATGCGTCCCCGGTATTCCCGGATCATCTTTGGCGGGATGACAACGAGGAACCCGGCCAGCACAACAAGATCTGCCTGGGACTTGCGTACGCTTTCCAGAAGGGCACTGTGAAATTCTTCTCTGTTCTCATAAGACTTAGGAGAAATACATGCAGCTGGAATTCCGTGATTCTCGGCCCGCTTCAGCGCATAGGCATTCGGGTTGTTACTGATTACCCGCACAATCCTGGCGTTTCGGATCTCACCGTTCTCCACAGCCTTCAGAATTGCCTCCAGATTCGTCCCGCCTCCCGAGACCAGCACCGTGACCTTTAGCATACGTCCACTCCCTTATCGCCCGCGCAGGTTTCCCCAATCATATAAGCCTTCTCACCGGCGCTCTCTATGGCGCTGATGGCTGCCTTCGCCTCCTTAGAGGATACGGCAATGACCATACCGATACCCATGTTGAACGTGTTGTACATCATATGCTCTTCAATGTCGCCGTCCGTAGCCAGCATGTCGAAAATCGGCGGGATTGGATAGCTGTCCTTACGAATCACAGCCCGTATACCATCCGGAAGCATCCGCGGTATATTCTCATAGAAGCCGCCGCCGGTGATGTGGCTGCACGCCTTTATCTTCACACCGGCATCCTTCACAGACTGCAGGGCCTTCACATAGATCTTCGTCGGAGCCAGAAGAGCTTCCCCCAGGGTGCATCCCAGCTTCTCATAATAGGTATCCAACGCTTCACGGCTCATACTGAACACCTTGCGTACAAGGGAGAACCCATTGCTATGTACTCCCGAAGAGGCAATCCCAATCAGAGTATCCCCAGGCTGCAAATCTTTGCCTGTAATCAGATCCTTCTCATCGACAATTCCCACAGCGAACCCAGCTAGGTCATACTCGTCCGGCGGATAGAAGCCCGGCATCTCCGCCGTCTCCCCGCCGATCAACGCCGCGCCCGACTGCCTGCATCCTTCTGCCACTCCGCTTACGATTGTAGCAATCTTCTCCGGCTCATTCTTCCCGCACGCAATATAATCTAGGAAAAACAATGGCTCCCCTCCTGCGCACGCGATATCGTTCACGCACATAGCCACACAGTCAATGCCGATGGTATCGTGCTTGTCCAGAAGGAACGCCAGCTTCAGCTTCGTCCCCACGCCGTCTGTCCCGGATACCAGCGTCGGTTTCTCCATACTCTTGAACTTCTCCATAGAGAAGGCGCCGGAAAATCCGCCGATTCCGCCCAGCACCTCCGGCCGCATCGTTCCCTGCACATATTTCTTCATCAGTTCTACGGATTTATATCCAGCCTCGATATCTACTCCCGCATTCTTATAATCCATCTCTCATCCTCCGCTTTTGCCTACTTATTCTTCATGTACTCCTTGTATCCCACTTCTGCCAGCCTGGACGCCTTGGCCTCCACCTGTTCCTTCAGCTTGTCGGAATAGTCCTTCAGCCTTGCAAGCAGCGCATCGTCAGATGTGGCCAGAATCTTGGCCGCCAGAAGGCCCGCGTTGGCTCCCCCGTTGATGGCAACCGTAGCTACCGGTATCCCGGAAGGCATCTGTACAATCGAATACAGGGAATCCCTTCCCCCCAGAGAAGTGGTATGCATCGGAATGCCGATGACCGGCATCGGGAAGATCGCCGCACACATGCCTGGAAGATGGGCAGCCATTCCGGCCCCGGCAATGATCACCTTAAATCCCTTCTCCTCAGCGCTCTTGGCGTATTCAAAGAACACATCCGGCTCTCTATGGGCGGAAATAATCGTCATCTCATACTCTACTCCCAGCTCCTCCAGAATATCCGCAGCCTTTGCCATCACCGGCATATCCGAGTCGCTGCCCATAACAATACCTACTTTTGCCATCCTGAACTCCTCCTCTTTATGGTTAATCACTCTATGAATCATCTTATCGGTTCCTCATAATCCCGTCAAGGATTTTCCGGAAATAAGTTACATGCTGCCGCAGTTTAGCCGCCCAGCTCTTCCAGCGGATCATTCAGAACCTCGCAGCCTGCCAGGACGAATCTGCCGTCCTTGATGAGCGGAATCCTCCTGCCTTCCTTCGTCACAGCCGTCAGCTCCCCCAGTTCTTCATAAGGAATCGTGATATCCGTATGGCAGTTCATGTATGCTTTGGAGACATCTTCTGTCCTTCGGGCCGACACTTCGTTGTCCTTCGCCACAATCTCTTTGCCGTCCGGGTTGAATACCCTCACTTCCTCCGACCAGCTGTAGCAAGTGTCCCCCACAGCGAAATGAGGTCCCGTCTTCTCCGCGATCAGGATCGGAAGCCTTCCTTCTATACCGTACTTCTTCCCCATCACATAGGCTGTAGTATTGGTGCCGATGGCAAACTCTCCCAGCGGCAGACTCTCATGGTGGAAGAGGACGTTCTCCAGAATGTAGCGGCGGTTGTCTTCTTCTTTTGGAAAATTGCCGCATGTATAGTCTGTCACCCAGCCGTCTTGGAAGGTCAGTTCCAGATCTTCATATTTCAGCTCGTTCAGATACACCCGGCTGACATGGAGGACGCCCTCTGTCCCCTTCAGTACCGGAGAGGTAAATACTTCTCCCACTGGGATGTTCACATCCGCCACACAGTTCTCAAAAATACTCTCCCTGTCGGGGTGATCCAGTTTCCACAACTGTACCCGCATATGGGTTCGGTTCCCTTTCGCACCTTTGATCTCTACATAATCTGCCTGATCCAGGGCGTCGATCAAATACTGCTGAATCTTCTCATACTGCCTGTAATCCAGCGTATTGACCTTCACTGTCTCCCGAAAAATCCCTTCATAGTCTTTCCCGATCTCACATACCGGGTAAGCGATGATCGTAAAGCTTCTCTCATCCCCCGGAATATATGTGTTCACAAGCCTGCCCGCCTCGCTGTCGTAGCGCACCAGCAGCTTCTGCTGGCGCTTGTTCAGCTTAAAGCAGGTCTCCTTCGTCTCTGGGATAAATGGAAGTTCCCCGAAGGTCTCCATCACTGCCGGGCCGGCATGTTCTTCAGCCAATTTACTGTATTTCTCATAACTCGCTCTCAGAACTCCCAGCTTCCGCTCTACGAAAGGGGCGTCCAGGTAGATGGCGCAGTCGTCTTTGTGGTCGTAGTCATACTGCTTGTTGGGATTGCCGCCGAAGTAGCCGATCTTCGCCTGCTGCCGCTTGTTGATGCTGGATACTGCCGCCCGGTACAGGATACATGACAGCCCCATTTCCCGGAAATTCTCCATCGCCTGGCGGACAATCCGCTCAAATCCCAAGGTATACCGGATGTTCACACTCGTCTTCTTCTGGAGGGGCTTCCCCGCCTTGACGAAGCCAATCCGGTATCCTTCCGTGAACGTCTTGGCCATACCGCAGATTTCCTCTTCACTTAGTGTGTTGAGAAACCGGGCGGTGGCCAGCTCATTTTCCGAGATATATTCTCCAAACGCGTACAGATACCGCACATCCGACAGATCAGCTTCCCGGATAATGTCAGCGGCAAAGGAGAGCGACGGATCCACCTGTTCCCGTATCCGGTACTCCACAGTCCGGTCGCTGTAGTCGCTGACAAACCAGTAGAGAATATTTTTCAAATCCCGGTACGCAGGAAGCGTCTCCTCCTCAAACCGATTGTACACTTCCAAAAACAGCTCGCACAGAATCGTCATATCTTCCAGCCGGTACTCATAGGCATAGACGATCATTCCCCTCAGCTCTGTGTAGAGGAAACTAAGAAGCCGTCCATGCTCCTCCCCCAGCGTACGAGTCCCATAGTCTGGATTGGCGTAACTGCTGTCATACTGTCCCGGAAGAATGTCTTCGTACAGGCTGTGATTATAATCCTCCAGTTCCTCAAGGCTCATATTTTTCCGCCTGCCGCTTCGGGTATCTGTCAGCACCTGATCCATCTGCAGGATAAATGCCGCCATCTTCCTGAAATAATCCCGGTAAGGCTCCTCCACGCTCTCTTCCGTAAGGATCTGCCTAATTCTCTCTATCGCCAGATCATATCTCTCCTCCAGCTCTTCTCTTCCCTCCAGGGGGAACTCTCTGTAGTCCATGCCAGCTCTTCCTTTCTGCCTAAGAAAACACTGATGAAATCAGTGTTCTCTTAGATACTCCGCAAGATGATCTCTTGTCTTCCTTATATTCCAATAAGATAAACGCAGCCCCACAGCAGCAGGAGAAGGAAATTCACTCCCATTCCAATTCGGGTAAGCAGATAGTTTTTATCTTCCTCCTGAAAACTCATCAAGCTGATCACAAAACCGGCTACTGTCATCAATAAACCGATAAAACCTGCCCCGCCGATAACCAGGCCTCCTTCTCCTTTCTGACGATAGGCCGCATACACAGCGAATCCCAGCACAAGGACGGCCCCAGCCGCCAGCGCCAGAGACAGCCATCCCCCCAGCGTATATTTCTTATTGTCAAACCGATAATTGGCGTTTCCCACAAATATCTGCTTTTCCTTTGGGTCCCGGTTCAGGATAATCGGTCTGTCATCCATCTATTTTCCTCCTTATTTTATTGCATATAGAAAAAAGTCCATACCCGAGCATTCCGCCTAGGGTATTTAAGATCACGTCGTCCACATCGCAGCTTCCCACTTTTAACACCAGCTGCGTCAGTTCAATCATCAGGCTGAACTCCATCGTCAGCAGCGTGATAATCCAGAGCTTCCGTTTGCTTTTGTATATCAGCGGCAGGATAAATCCATAGGGAATAAACCCGACGATATTGCCCAATAGATTCTCCAAGACCACCCGGTATCCCAGCACTCTCCGATACACGAGAAACCGGCGGATTTCCTGCAGCGGTATCAAATTATACATATATTGCCGGTTTTCCGTCGTCCTTCCATACCCTTCAAAGAAGAACATCAGGTAAACCAGCAGACATAAATAGGCCAGAAACGATATGGTCCCCAGCCACCGGATTCTTTTCGCGGTTTCGATTTTCAATTTATGATCTTCCTTCTGAAATAGAATTGCTCGATGCGCACGAAGCCGTATTTCACTTAAGGAAGTACTGATTTGATCAGCACTTCCTTAAAAAGTCAGCTCCGACTTATTCTTAAGCAAACGTCCGCCGTGGACAATCAGCAAAATTCCGCAGACAACGCCTGTCAGCACAGCTACGATCCCTATTACAATGTTGGCAGCTCCTACCTGCTTCATTGTCGTATAAGCTTTCTCATTCATAGGAAACCTCCTCACTCTATCTGGCTCCGTACTGTTCATAGTATGCATCAATTGCCGTTTTTAATGTATCATCAATGATGACTTTCCCCTTATATGGGCGGTTATACAAATGTTCCACAACCTCTTCCATAGTCACAATCGCCGTCGTCTTTATCCCGTAAGTCTCTTCAATCTCCTTGAGGGCGCTCTTCTCCTGATGCCCTTTTTCCATGCGGTCTACAGATACCACCAGGCCCAATACATCTATCTGCCCCTGAGCTTTCATAATCGGCAGCGTCTCCTGGATGGATGTTCCAGCTGTCGTGACATCTTCAATGATCACCACCCGGTCTCCATCCTTCATCGGGCTTCCCAGGAGAATTCCGGTCTCTCCGTGATCCTTGGCCTCCTTGCGGTTGGAACAGTAACCCACATTCGCTCCATACATTCTGCTGAGGGACATGGAAGCCGCCACCGACAGCGGAATCCCTTTGTATGCCGGCCCGAACAAAATGTCGAAATCAAGCCCGAAGCTGTCATGAATGGCCCTGGCGTAATATTCTCCGAGCCTGCATAGCTGCTCTCCCGTCCGGTAAAAACCAGCGTTGATGAAAAATGGAGTCTTGCGTCCGCTCTTCGTGATAAAATCCCCGAACTTCAGAACCTGGCAATCCACCATGAACTCTATAAATTCCTGCTTATACTGCTCCATATATTCAACCTCCCATGTTATACGCTGCCTGGCAACTGTCCGCTTTTCGCCGTACTGCACTATCTGACTGCTCCGATCAGTTCTGTAATATCCGAAATATGATACTTCTCCATGTAGTCCTGGATCCCTTGTACAATCTTAGCTGTAGCGTCCGGCCGGTAGAAGTTGGCCGTCCCCACCGCAACCGCAGTCGCGCCTGCCAGGATAAATTCAAGGGCGTCCTCCGCTGTGGCGATCCCTCCCATTCCAATCACAGGGATCTTCACCGCGTTTGCCGCCTGATATACCATACGCACCGCGACCGGCTTCACGGCAGGGCCTGACATGCCTCCCGTCTTGTTGGCCAGGGCGAACTGCCTCTTATGGATGTCAATCTTCATTCCAGTAATCGTATTAATCAGCGACACAGCATCCGCCCCTGCCGCCTCTACAGCCTGGGCCATCTGCGCAATGTCCGTCACATTCGGGCTCAACTTCACAATGACCGGCTGCTTGGCATAGCGCTTGATCGCCCCTGTAATCTGGGCAGCTGCTTTCGGATCCTGGCCGAAGGCAATCCCTCCGTGCTTCACATTTGGGCAGGAGATATTGATCTCCAGAAGATCCACCGGCTCATCGCCCAGCCGCTCTGCAACCTCACAATAGTCCTCCACCGATCTGCCGCACACATTCACGACAATCTTCGTATCATATTTCTTCAGGAACGGGATATCCCGCTCACAAAACACGTCAATCCCCGGATTCTGCAGGCCAATGGCGTTAAGTATCCCGCCGTATACCTCCGTGATCCTGGGCGTAGGATTGCCCTCCCACGGAACATTGGCAACACCTTTCGTGACTACGGCTCCCAGCACATTCAAATCTACGAACTCCGAATATTCCATTCCGGACCCGAAGGTCCCTGAACAAGTCATCACCGGATTTTTTAATTCCACACCTGCTATATTGACTTTCATCGAACGCGTCTCCATCAAAGCTCCACCTCCCCGGCCTCAAACACAGGCCCTTCCTTGCAGACTCTCTTGTTATGTACACGGGAGTGTTCGTCCACTTCCTTGGACTGGCAGACGCAGGCAAGACACGCCCCAATTCCGCATCCCATTCTCTCTTCCATGGATATCCAACACTCGATCTGTTCCTCGGCGGCATAATTCTTCACCGCCTTTAGCATCGGAGTCGGCCCGCAGGCATAGATAATATCGGCCTTCAGGCCCTGTTCCCGTATCGCGTCCAGCACAGTCCCTTTGGCTCCTGTGCTGCCATCCTCTGTCGCCACCGCGACAGGAGCCAGTGCCTGGAAATCTTCCATCAGAAACGTGTCGCTGCGGAATCCTGCCACGATCACTTTCTCTCCCGGCAGCTGCTTACACAGTTCCAGCATCGGCGGAAGACCAATTCCTCCTCCGATCAGCAGTGCCCGTTTTCCCCTCGCCCGCTCCAGCGGAAAGCCATTGCCCAGAGGCCCTAAAATGTCTACTGCGTCTCCCGGGTGCAGGCGCGAGAATTCCTCCGTCCCTTTACCCGCTATCCGATATACAACTCTGAGCATTCCGGATCTTACATTGATTTCACAAATGCTGATAGGCCGAGGCAGCAGCCTGGATGCATCATTGCAGTAGATTGATATAAACTGTCCCGGCACTGCCTGTGACGCAATCTTCGCAGTCTGCAGCCACATACTGTATATGTCCGGCGCAATACAGCTCTGATATACAACTGTTGCCTTTTCTTTAAATTTCTCCGCCATTTCTATCTACCTTTCCCGTCTTCTATGTATTTCTTCAATGTCCCAGAGCCCCGTTGATATCGTCAATCATATCCAGGACCGCCTGCCTGGAGGCGTCACCGAAATTCTCCGGGCCGAACTTTCCATATTGTTCCTGCCGGTATGCCGCGATGATGCCCCTGGATGAGTTGACGATTGCTCCAAGTCCATCCTCATTAAAAAAGTGTACCAGATCCTTGCCTTTGCCGCCCTGGGCCCCATAGCCCGGCACAAGGATGAAAGCCTTAGGCATAATCTTCCTGAGAATCCTGCCCATCTCCGGGTAAGTGGCACCCACTACAGCTCCCACATAGCTGTATCCTTCCTTGCCCATGTGTTCCTCGCCCCACTTGTCCACCATCTCTCCTACCCACTCATACAGGGGCTTGCCGTCTATAAGACGATCTTGGAATTCACCGCTGGATGGATTAGAGGTCTTCACAAGGATAAAAATCCCTTTGTTCTCCTCCTTACATACATCGACAAACGGCTTAATCCCATCCGTCCCCAGATAAGGGTTCACCGTGGCGAAATCTTCGTCAAAGCCAGAATATTTCTTGCTTCCGACTTCCACCCGGCCCAGATGTCCCACTGCATATGCGGCGGAAGTAGATCCGATATCTCCCCGCTTGGCGTCCCCGATCACAATCAGGTCCTTCGACTTCGCGTAATCAATCGTCCTCTTAAACACCTTCAGCCCTTCGATCCCGAACTGTTCATACATGGCGATCTGAGGCTTCACTGCTGGAATCAGATCATAGGTTTTGTCAATGATCTCCTTATTATACTGCCAGATTGCCTCCGCTGCCCCCTCCAGCGTCTCTCCCAGATCCTCGTATGCTTTCCGTTTGATATGGTGCGGAATATAGCTGAGCATCGGGTCCAGACCTACAACGATCGGCGCATTGGTCCTGCGAATCTTTCGTATCATCTTATCAATCATTGTTTTTCCTCCTCTTTGATCCTTACTCCATACATTTTTACTATCATATCATTTTTGAGGTCGGTGTACAAGAGGTCATACACCCGAATTGAATACAAACCGAACAATTCCGTTCTTCCTTGTCCCGCGAAATATCACGCTGTATTCCCGCCGGATTATCGGGGCGGCGGGCGCCAAAACCCAGGAACCGCAGCCTCACTCATGTCTGGACAGCTTCGCGTACAAGGCGGTCGGCACAAAGGCCCTTACGAAAATCCCATCCGGTCCATAGTTCTCTTCCAGCAGCTCTCCCTCCTGCCGGATTAGCGTTAGAATACCGGCATCCCTATAGGAGTAGGTATGTTCCATATATACGTTCTCCTCCCGAAGCATCTGCTCCAGCGTCTCTTCCAACGCTCTCAGCCCCTGTCCAGTCTTGGCACTGATGCACAGCGTCTTATCTGCCTGGAAATCCCGCAGCCCCTCGTCATTGTCCCGGATATCTGATTTATTGAACAAGGTAATCACTTTCTTATCCGCCACCCCCAGATCCTTGAGCGTCTCATAGACCACGTGCATCCGAAGTTCCATTCCCGGAGAAGCCGCGTCCACCACGTGGATAATATAATCTGCATATTTTGCCTCCTCCAGCGTACTCTTAAACGCTTCGATAAGATGGTGAGGAAGCTTGCGGATAAACCCTACGGTGTCTGTGAGAAGCAGTCTCTGGCCTCCGGGAAGCCCAAGACATCTCGTCGTGGGATCCAGCGTAGCGAACAGCTTGTCCTCCTCCAGCACTCCGGCTTGGGTGAGGGAATTGAGCAGTGTGGATTTTCCCGCGTTTGTATAGCCGACAATCGCCGCCACTTTCATATCGGACCTTTTTCTGGACGCCCGGGTCACCTCTCGGTGGCGCTGTACTTCCCTGATCTCTCTTGTCAGCTGAGCAATGCGGGCGCGCATCCGTCTTCTGTCGGTCTCCAGCTTCTTCTCTCCAGGCCCTCTCGTCCCGATTCCGCCGCCCAGGCGGGACATATCCTTCCCATATCCGGTAAGTTTCGCCTGGCGGTATTTGAGCTGTGCCAGCTCTACCTGCAGCTTCCCTTCGCTTGTGGACGCCCTGGAAGCGAAAATATCCAAAATAACCAACGTCCGGTCCATAATCTTCAGCTTCAGCATCTCTTCCAGATTCTTCATCTGTATCGGCGTAAGCTCATCGTCGCATACAATTCCATCTGCCTCTGTCTGGGCTGCCAGAGCAAGAATCTCCTCTGCCTTGCCCCGCCCTACGTATGTCCCGGCGTGCGGGCTCTCCCGATTCTGCATCACTCTCCCGACCACTTCCCCGCCTGCTGTGCCAACCAGTTCTTCCAGCTCATCCATGGAATCCACTGCCGCCTCACCATCGGAGTCAGACACACTTACGAGGATAATTCTCTCCTGTTTTTTCTTCAGCTCTATCATCTTGCGCTGTTCTCAGCTCCTTGTCTTCAAAAATACATATTCCCTGGCAGCTTCCTCATCCTGGGGATACATTTCCAGGTAAGCTTCCATCTTCGTCTTGGCCGTCTCGAAATCTCCCAAGTATTCGTAGGCAATGATCTCATTTCTGTACAGTTCCTGCCTGCTGTCAGATGCGTACTCCAAGCCCCTCTGTATTGTTGAGAGCGCTTCTTCATAATTCCCTGAAGACATTTCTGAGGAAGCAATTAAATTATAGATACTCCCGTCACTGTTCTCCTGCTCCAGATAACCTTCATACATCGTCTTAGCATAGGAAAAATCTCCTAAGGCATCATACACCAGCCCTTTGTAGAGCAGTACCTGCGCATCGCTGTCATCCGCTCTCTCCAGTTCTGTCTTGGCATTGTCGTATTCTTGGAGATAATAGTATATTTTCCCCCGCTCCAGGTTATCGGCATCCTTATCTTTCTGAATTTCCAGCGCCCTTCGCAGGTACTCCTGTCCGGCTTCCGTCTGTCCAGCATCTTCCAGCAGCTGGAAAATCTCTACATAACGGTCATAGTTGTTGGATTCTCCGTCCAGCACATGGTCAAAGTCCGCCCTTGCCATTTCCAAATTGCCCATGCGCGCGTAGACCGCTCCCCTTCCCATATAAGTATCTGCCGTAGGCTTATATGCCACCAAATGATTATATACTTCCAACGCCGCATTTAATTCACCCAATTTCACATAAGCAGCCGCCTTATAATAGGAAATATCATAGGCCAGGCTATCCGCTTCCATGCCGGAGTTGGCCAGCGCCAGGTCAAAATTCTCTATGGCGCCCTCGTAATCTTCCTGGCTCATTTTCACAATTCCAATTCCTCGGTAGGCGTCTCTCATGTCTTTTTCTTCTGTGATCGCCTCTTCAAAGCAAGCCTGGGCAGAGGTCAAATCTCCCGCCTCCAGATATGCCATCCCTCTCTGTACTGCCGACGCATTCTCCGGCACGGATATCGCCGTCTCTCCCGAACTCTGGCTTCCTTGCGCCTCCTCGGACGATTCCGCATCGTCCTGTTCAGACTGGCTCGTCTCCTGGGCCGCATCGTCCGCCTGACCGGCCGCATCCTCCTGGGCAGCGGTATCCTCCTGACTGCCCGCATCCTCCTGGGCAGCGGTATCCTCCTGACTGCCCGCAGCATCCTCTTCTCCCCCGGAACAGCCCGCACATACAAGAAGAATCCCCAGCAGCAATATTGCGAAGACCCTTCTCTTAGTACGCAGCTTTCTTGCTTGTCCTTCTCCTGCCATGTTCGCTTCCCTCTCCAATATCATCTCCCGTATGCCACTCCTTCTGTCCTTAAGACCACACTCATTTCATCAGCATTTCCTTAACATAGGGCCGGAGCCGCAGACACTACTTCTTCTGCAGCCACCGGCCCCTCTCTTGTTCTATTCCTTTATAATTTCAAAGCTGTCCAGCACTTCCCAGGAATTCGCGTCATACACCGTCAGTTGGAAACTGTTTTCCGTAAAGTTCACGGTAGAAATATGAGGTGTATAAGTCTGCAGCGTCTTCGCTGCATATTCCGTAGGGTTGATATCATGGTACTGGCTTCCGGATGCAGAGCTGAAGGTCACATACAAAATGCCTTCCGGATTCGTCACGGATGCAGCGTCCGTTTTCTGCGCCTGCCCACCCTGGATCATATAGCTCCTCGTGTAAGCATGGTCATGTCCGTTCAGCACCACGTCAATGTCATATTCCTCAAAGACCTGCAGCCAATACTCTCTGTTCTGATTTGAATAGTCCTGATATTTCGCCACGCTGCTGAAGGGCGAGTAGTGCATGAGGACTACCCTCCACTTACAGTCCGGATTGGCGGCAATCGTCTGCTCAATAAAATATTTATGATCGACTAAAATATCCAGATCTTCAATCGCGTAATTCAGCTCCATAAACAGAACGCCATTGTACTTGAACCAGAAATTACCGTTGGCCTTGCCGTCTCTCTGGGCGAAATCACTCTGATTCGGCTGTGAAAAATGCTTATTCCACAGATCACCGGCCGCGTCATGATTGCCATACACCACTCCTGTCACATAATCAGAAAAGAGACGGTTATTGATGGAATTCACATAGTGATCCTCAAATGCCATTGTGGTCACATCGCCCATGTTCAAATGCATATTGTAGTCCGGAAACTTAGCAACCGTATCCTGGACAATGCGGTTCCACGCCGCCACATTCTCTCCGTCATTGTCTCCAGTCCCCAGCTGAATGTCCCCGGTCACGATAATATCCACCTGTCCCGGCTTCCCTGTACGGAAGCTTCTCAGGCTGGACCACCCGTTCCCGCTTCCCACCATATAGCAATATTCCGTATCTGCTTCCAGCCCGGTAATGGTCGCCGCATTCACCATATAACTCTGGTAGTCGGCTGATGTGACAGTAGAGTTCACCGTCTGGGCGGTCGTCGGAAACGTGTTCCCGCCCATCTCGGCCGCCTTCGCCACATAGACAGTTCCGGCGTCAGTATTGGTCCCATACCACTTTACAATCGCTTGGGTCTCGTCACTTCCCACTCCCAGCACAATCTCATACACGTCCGTATCCGCGTCCGGAGCCGATACCTCTGACATCTCTACGTTAGCAGGCGGCGTCTCGGCCTGCGCCTCTTCTTCCTCTGCCGGAGGAGTCTCCGCTGTCTCCTCCTGATCGCTGCCGGCGCTGTCTCCGATATCCCCCTCTCCCAGATCAGCCGTGTCATCAGCAATGAACACATCATCCTGCTGGTCATTTTTCCTGCATCCAGTCAGCCCTATAACAAAGGCTGCCAGGAGTATAAGTATCATTCCTTTTTTTCTCATATGATGCCCCTCCTATGTTCCTCTATAATCAAGTTGCTCTATCCTATAGTAGACCACAGCCTCCGCACTTAGTCAAAGCAATATTTCTTAAAATTTTCTAAAAGCTCATTCTAAAACAGCGGCGGGCCATATTGCACGTAGGGAATGAATGACGCAGATACCTGGCGCGCAGCTACAGAACCCCCAGGCTGTCCCTGACGCACAGCGCCCCGTATCCAACCCTCCGGTTGGGATACTCTGTCTCTCCTCCGATGGGCCTGGCGCCCCGGATCAGATAAGCTTTCACCTTCTCTCCGTACAAATATGGGTCATTATCCTGAACGATGCCATACTGCATCATAAGGGCGGCGGCCCCTGTAACAAAAGGAGCCGCAAAGGAAGTCCCCGTCACAGACCGGTACCCTCCTCCTGCCGCCGGAGCAATCACTCCCACCCCAGGCGCTGCCAAATCCGGCTTCACCGCTCTTGCTTCCCTCGTATATCCCCGCCCAGAAAAATCCGCATAGACATCTCTTCTTGCATCATACGCCCCCACGGACAACACTTTCCCTGCAGCTGACGGAATCGTCAAAGTTGTCTCTTCCACCGGCAGGACGAACCCTGTCCCTTCGTTCAGCACATTTGCCGACGGAAGCCACATATCATAGTTGCCGGTCACAATCCTTCGCGGTATGAGCCGGATCGCCCAGATGCCGTCGTCCAGGTAATCTTTTTCCGGCAGGAAGTCCAGATAAATTTCCTGAGCCTGGCTATATGGGCTGGGTTCTCCGTAATAGACCAGTATCTCCGTCCCTCTCAGAAGGAACCTCTGGGGCCCCAGCACCTTCTGCAGCGGTCCTACGATTTCTCCGGAAGGGTGACGGACAGCCACATCAAAATCATCCGCATAGGATTTCCAAATCTGAACGCTCAGCGCCGTCTCATAACTGCTGATGGCCAGCTCCACATCCCGGGACATCCCCTCCGCAAGGAAGCCCTCCGTGTGTCCCGCCCGGTTTGCTTCATTGCCCGTTCCCACGCATATAACATTCTTCCAGATCCCCGCCATATTGTCCAGATAAGTCTCCAGCAGGGAAGACCCGTCGTGGGATCCATAAGTATTGCCAAAGCTCAAATTCACTGCCACCGGCATCTGAAGCTCTATTGCCTTTCTTATCACATAATCGATCCCCTGCATAAGTTCTGTTGTTCTGGGAAATCCTTCGCTTCCCTTCCTCGGATTGCCCAGCTTCACCACAATGATGGGGCTTCGGGAGGCAACTCCCCTGTATCTTCCGTCTGATGCTCTCCCGTTTCCAGCGGCGATTCCCGCGACGCTTGTTCCATGCCCGCTTAAATCGCGGCTTCTGACAATCGGGACTTGTTCATGGTAGTCAGGGGCCGCCAGTGCTCGGTTAATCTCGTCCATAGAGTATTCCACGCCGATCAGATAGCCGGCAGGCGGTCTTTCCCCCTCCTGAGGCGTCAGACTCTGATCCCACAAGCTGACAATCCTCGTCTCGTTATTCTCCGTACAAAAGTCCGGATGAGTGTAATCAATGCCGGAGTCAATGACAGCCACAAGGATATCTTGGCCGAACAAATCATACGCCGCGTTCTGCACGCCGGCCATGCACGACGCTGTCCGCCCGGTCTCCACAGCGAAGAACAGCCTCTTAGGCTTCTCTATGTATGTAATCAAAGGGGATCTGGCCAAATCAGCCAGCCGGTCTTCCCGAACCGTAACCACCGCATACTGCCCCATTAACGGCACGATCCGCACCGTCTCATCTTCCAGCTCAGACAGATCTCCGGTATACTTCACGATCACATCCCAGGTGTTATCCTCACGGTCATAGCCGACATTCAAGGACAGGGACTTCTCCCTCTCCAGCGGCGTGGCATCCAACGCCAGGTTCAATAAATTTTCAACCTTCTGGTCATCCATCCCATTTCCATCCCACTGTCTTATTCTGCTATATATATATGTCTCCTGATGGACGAGTATGCTTATGCCCCGCCGTCTTCACCTCCCTCTTGCGGCGGACGGCATCCGCTCAAAAGAATGCAGGGTATCTCCTATTACGGAAATACCCTGCATTCTTACAGTCTCTTCTCAATGATTTCTCTTAATCTTCTCGTCGTTCTCCAGCACTTTCTTGGCGATGGTAATAAAATGAAGCTTGAAGTTATCCTCATTGTCGCTCACATCCAGCCCCGTATTAATCTTAACCTGGACAAGGCTCGCCTGCACTTCCTCTTCTGTCATATCCAGCTGCTTCGCAGTCAGGGCGACGTCTTCCTTGCATTTATAATATTTCGACAGAACCTTCTTCTCTGTCTCTCCTAACTGCTTAAGCACTGTTCTCGTCAGTCTGTCTCCATAGCTTACAACCATCTGATTAATTGCGCTGTAGATCTCCATTCCCATATACTCCAATATCACACGGTCCGGCTTGAAGATCTCTCCGGCCTTCACTGCATCCAGGGCATTGTTGTATGTATGCTTAATACCCCTGATGCCGCTCTCCATGGTACCAATCCCCACACGTATCCGCATATCGGAATCAATCTTCTCTATCTGGGCCAGCGCTTCGTTCTTGATATCATCCAGCGCGTAATGGAGTTCCTTCCTCGTCGGGCTGGTCAAGATGACAACCATTCCCATATCAGCCACGATCACCTGATTGCCGCCGATCTTCCGGTTCACTGCGGAAAACTGGATCATAGCCGCAGCAGCGCCGCGCAGCTTCTCTTTATCCTCATTCCTTACATAGGCATCGGAAGGATAGAGGAAGGAAATTGCCATGAACGTATCCTTATCGACGTCAAAGCCAAACTTCTTGCCAAAAGATTTCACCAAATCTTCGTCCTCATAGTATCCTATGACGATATCATTGAAATAGGCAGATAATGTGATGTCTGTCGTATTCTTATTCATTCTCCGTTCCTCCCCTGCAAACCGATTTCTCTGGATTTCTCTGTGAAATCTCTACTATTATTAGGAAGTCTCTATTATATAATACTTTTGTCTGTTTGTCAATCACGGTCATTGACCAGATGCCGCTCTTCTCCGGCATGAGCCAAACCAGCCGGGCTCTCTATCTGCTGCTGCCGGTACGGACATGCTGTCAGAGCAAGATATCCTTCAGTTCCTTCAGATCATGAATCACATAATCCGGCACAATCCCCTCTGTTCCTGTCCCGTCCCCGCGGCAGAACCAACAGGTGTCCATACCTGCCTGGATTCCCCCGAGAATATCGGAAGTCAGAGAATCCCCCACGATGAGATAATCCTCTGCCCGCACAGCTTCTTCCTGCTCTTTCTCAGCGATCCTGGCGAAACAGTAGTCAAAAAATTCTTTCCTCGGCTTCTGGCAGCCTGCATCCTCCGACACAAAAATATCCCGAAAATATTTGTCAAACCCAGACTTGGCCAGCCTGCTGTACTGTGTCTTGGCAGTTCCGTTGGTCACTACATAAAGAGGATAATGCGTGCCGAGCCATAGGAGGATTTCTTGGGCATAGGGAACCGGAACGGCAGAATTGTCCAGGTGCGCCCGGTAGCGCGCCTCCGCCTCCTTCCCGTCCTCATCTAAACCGATCTCCTGGAAAAAGCGGGCAAATCTCACATCCATGATCTCCTGGCGTTCAATCTCTCCGCGCTCAAAGGCTTTCCACAGGCTGTCATTGATTCTGCTGTACTGATCCAGCATCTCACTGGTCCCCCGAACGCCATATGACCGCAGCACCTCATAAATCCCCGTCCGCTCCGCCGCAGTAAAATCCAGCAGCGTATTATCCACATCCAACATGATTCCTCTGTAATTTTTCATCGTTCCCTCGCTGTCTGAAGCATCCTCATGCGTCTTCATACACGATCTTTCCGGCGCAGACCGTATATTTCACGCGGCCATATAATTGCTCTCCCACAAATGGTGAGTTGCAGGATTTGGAAGCGAACTTCTCCACTGTCCACATTTCCTTCTCATCGAAAATGACCAGGCTTGCCTCCTTCCCCTCCTCAACGCTTCCTCCTTCCAGGCCGTACAGCCGGGCAGGGTTCAGGCTCATTTTCTCCATCAGCTGCATAATCGTCACATGGCCTTTCCTTACAAGGTTCGTAATCCCCAATGCCAGCGACGTCTCCAGACCAATAATCCCGCTGGGCGCCTCCGTAAATGGGCGTGCCTTCTCTTCTTCGCTGTGGGGAGCATGGTCTGTAGCAATCACATCGATCGTTCCATCCTTGATTCCCTCGATCAGCTTATAACGGTCCTCCTTCGTCCGAAGAGGAGGATTCATCTTCGCGTAAGTACCCTTCTTCTTCACGGCCTGCTCATCCAGAGAGAAGTGGTGGGGTGTGACTTCTGCCCACACGTCGGCTCCCATTCGCTTCGCAAGGCGGATCCATTCCACAGAATTGCCGGAGCTGATATGCTGGATATTAATCCTAGCCCCTGTGTGCAATGCCAGTATACAGTCTCTTGCCACTAAAATCTCTTCTGCCAGGCTGGGGGCTCCCGCAAGCCCCATCTCTTTGGCCACCTCGCCAGCGTGAATCCCGTTCTGGGCAATAGAATTCGGATCCTCCTCGTGAAAGCTCAGAGGTACTCCAAGCTCAGCAGCCTTCTCCATCGCCGACTGCACAAGCAATTCGTCTGTCAGAGGGATGCCGTCATCCGTAAATCCTACAGCCCCGGCTTCCTTCAGCGCATCCATATCTGTTAAACGGCTTCCCTTCATCCCCTCTGTAACCGTGCCTGAGGCCAATACGTGGATGGGCGTCTTCTTCCCTTCTTCCAATATATATTTCAGTGTATCCACATTATCCGCGCAGGGCTTAGTATTCGCCATGCACACTACCGTAGTAAAGCCGCCGGCAGCAGCGCTGGATGCCCCTGTCTGGATATCCTCTTTGTAAGTAAAGCCGGGATCCCGGAAATGGACGTGTACGTCAATCAATCCCGGCGCGACAGTCAGACCCTTTGCCTCAATAATCCTGTCATATTCCTCGCTTCTCTGATATTTTCCAATTTTCTTAATCTTCTTGCCCTCAATTACAATGTCCAGCACATCGTCAATCCCCCTTTTCGGATCAATGACACGGCCGTCTTTAATCAGAATCATCGCGCTTCCTCCTTCAGATATTGGCAAATTACCTTTGCGCCGTCGCAAATGGACTCAATTGTCGTAAATTCCTTCTTATTATGGCTGATTCCCTTGTCACACGGAATGAATATCATAGCTGTATCGCATATATGGGCGAAAGACATCGCGTCATGCCCCGCCCCGCTTATCATGGAACGATGGGGAATCTTCAGTTCCTTCGCCGCATTCAGCAGCTTCTGCTGCAGCTCCACAGACATTCCGATCGGCGGGATATCGGACGTTTTCTCCCTGAAATATTTCAATTTCCGTTTTTCACAGATCCTCTTGCACGTCTGCTTCAGCCGGGCTTCCATCCTGTCTAAGCTTGCGGGGTCAATCCCTCTCATGTCCACTCCCAGCTGCACTTCTCCCGGGATGACGTTCAGAGCGTTCGGCTTATTGCTGATCGTCCCTACGGTAGCCACAGACTGGTAGATGGACTCTGCCTTGCCGATCTCTTCGATCTCTAGTATAATCTCCGCCGCTGCACACAGGGCATCAGAACGCATCCCCATAGGCGTCGCTCCGGAATGCTCCGCGCTCCCGTGAATATGGATATTAAATCGTCTGGGCCCCGCAATCGTCTGGACAATTCCCACACGATCGCCGTACTCTTCCAGCACCTTCCCCTGCTCTATATGCAGTTCTATGTACTCCTTTACCCCCTGAATTCTGCCAGGATGCAGGCTGTATCCTTTTTTCTGAAAGACTTCGCTGAGCGTCTCTCCTTGTTTGTTTACTGCCTCTCCGATATCATGCTTGTACACTTCCCCGGTAATCAGGCCGCTTCCAATCGTGCTTCTCCCGAAGTTGCTGGATTCCTCACAGCGCATAGCCCCAATACGGATCGGGAGCTTCCGTCCGCTCTTAACGATCCAGTCCATAACCAAGAATCCAGCGATGATGCCGGCCACTCCGTCGTAACGGCCTCCTTCGATTACCGAATCCAGATGGGATGCAATCAGGTAATATTCTTCATCCATATCACAGTCCTTTCGGTACAGATATGTATTTCCCACCTCATCTGTGTAACTGCCGTATCCTTTCTCTTCTCCCAGCTCCCGGAATACCCGGTGCATCTCATCTTCCACCTCGGTATATCCCAGCCTGGTAACTCCTCCATTTTCACAGCTTCCGATTCCGTAGAACCGGTCAAATAGGTATTCCGCATATTCAATATCTTCTATTGCATGCTGCATATTTTTCTCCTCCTAGTATCTGTCGCTTTTGCATTGCTTTCTCAAATCATGTAATCATTGTCAGCGCTGTACACATCGCTTTCGCCCTGTCACGGCTCTATCCGGATAACCCCCACATGATCCCTGATCTGGATGTCTGTCCCGAACTCTGCCGACAGCTTGGCCAGATGTTCCAGCAGTCCGTCATCCTGCAGGAAGGCCGGAAGACCCCTGCGATAGCGGGGCAGCTCCATCCCAAGGCCGATAGGATACAGCCTGATCTCCCGGGTACATCCATCTTCCACTTCCCAAGCGGCCAGGACAGACCGCCACACATCCGGATTCACCCCGAGGCCGATCGCCCCGCCCTGGCTCCGGCAGTCCATGCCCTCTCCCACCATGCTCTCATTGGACATTCCGTACTTCTCATAAAAGTCAGAGGGCTGATGGGTTGTCGTATCATTCTCGAACAAGAAGTTCCCTAGGCTGTAAAAAATAACACGCCCCTTATAAATCTCAATGCCCCGCACAATGTGCGGTCCATGTCCGAGCACCGCGTCCGCTCCGGCGTCAATACACGCTTTGGCAAAGACGCGCAGAAACTGTGCAGGCTTCTCCTTATCCTCCCCGGCCATCTCATGGGAATGGATGCTCACCATGACGTAATCCGACTGCCTCTTCGCCTCCTGGACGGCCTTCACGATCCGCTTCACATCCCGCCCGTCTGGTATCGTCTCTTTATAATTGCGCTCATCCAGGAAGAATTCGTGTCCCCCGAATTTGAAGCTCCCCTTCGAAGCCGCGGCAAATCCCTCTTTGATATCCAAGTTCTGCTGGGCATTGATATCAATCTCGTCTGCCAGCTTCACCAGCGTCCTGTAATGATCCTCCGTCACGTGGAAACGGTTCCGGAACCTGAGGGGATTCACCCCAGGCCTTCCCTTCATATCCAGCCGCTGATTCCCGGCGGCCCAAGATTCATGAAAGGTGGAAGTCGCCGCCACGACGCCTACCCGGATATCCTTCCCCTCCACATAAGAAGGAGCGCAGGCGTCTGCCAAGTTCTCGCCGACTCCCGCGTAATTCATCCCAGCCTTCTTCAAATATCCCATCGTAGCCAGCAGTCCATTGTGGCTGTAATCCATAGCATGATTGTTCGCGCTGTTATATATATTAAAACCGAATTTTTTCACATCGTCAAGTAAAGAAGGGTGAGCCATCGCCCATGTCCCTCCGGAGAAGCCGAAGGGATAGCCCTCCCGGTCATGGACCGTCACCTCCAAATTCACAAATCGGACATCCCTTGCGCGGATAAAATCCGTCAGCTCCCGCATGCCGCTATAGCCTCTCTCTGGCAGTCCGCGCGTGATAAACAGATCCCCTGCCGTCACAAATGATCCTCTGCCGCTCATATTCTCTCATCCTTTCCTGAAAAAAGAGTTCCGCCTGCGGAACTCTCGCGCCAAGGGCGGGAAAACCCGCCCCTCATTCTATCGCCGGAAAACGCAACGATCATCAGCGCTTCCCCACCGGCAGAAACTGTCCCCTGCTCTCATTTTCGCAGGTAAGCTTCCCGTCCTTCATCACCGTCTCGCCCCGGACAATGGTCTGTACCGGGAACCCCTGGACACGGAACCCGTCGAAAGCCGTAATCTTGCTCTTGCTGTACATCTCCTCCGTGCGCAGCACCTTCTTCATCCCCATATCCACAATGGTAAAATCCGCGTCCGTCCCGATCTGAATGGAGCCTTTCCTGGGATACAGGCCGTATATTTTCGCGGTGTTTTCCGAGAGGACCTTCGCCACCTGGCTGGCTGTGATTTTCCCTTCGTTCACCGCGGTCAGCATCAGCGGCACCATCGTCTGGATACAGCACATGCCCGCCGGAATTGTGAATAGGCTCCCTTCCTTCTCACGGGCTGTGTGGGGCGCATGATCGGAACCCATGGAGTCGATCGTCCCGTCTGTCAGCCCTTCCCACAGCTTCTGCTGGTCTTCCTTACAGCGCACCGGGGGATAGCCTTTCATCTTTGTCCCGATCCGCGGAAAATCTTCATTGGTCAAAAACAGATAATGGGGAGCCGTCTCCCCGGTCACATGGATCCCCTGGGCCTTTGCCTCCCGCAGAAGATCCACCCCCTCCTTGCAGGTCATGTGGAGAATGTGCAGATGGGTTCCTGTCGCCTTGGCGAAAGAAATAGCTGTCTTGATGATGGTCTCCTCGCACACTGCCGGACGGCAGGCCAGCAGCGCCTCGTATTCGTTGGGATACTCTTCCGGATTAACGCCCCTTGTCAGCTCACTGATCACATCGGCGTTCTCCGCATGGATTCCCAGCGGCTTGCCGATCTTGCCCATCTCCTCAAAAATCGTATAGATTTCCCCGTCCCCGAGAGGAGGAATCACATTGGGATCTCCCTTCTCATAGTTATAAATAAGGTTATAATTGGAGCGGCTGACCGCATATCCCCAGAAAAATTTGAACCCAGCCGCGCCCAGCTCATCCAATCCCTTCAGTTCTTGATTGTTCAGCCTGCCAAGGCACAGCCCCCACATGGCAAAATCGATATACGCCTTGGACTCCAAGTTGGCCTTCTGCTTTAGGAACCGCTCTCTGTCGGACACAGCCGGCACCGCGTTTGGCATCTCCAGGATGGTGGTAAGCCCTCCTAAGGCTGCCGCCCTTGTGGAGTGCCAGAAGTCTTCTTTGTAGGTAGCCCCTCCGTCTCTGGAATGGACATGCGGGTCGATGAATCCAGGAAAAACATATTTTCCTGAAGCGTCCGCCGCTTCCCGCGCCTCCAGAATCTCTTCGGATATCCGCGCTATTTTGCCGTCCAGCACATAGATATTCGTCCGTTCTGTCTTATCTGGTGTGACCACTGTCCCGTTTTCAATTCTCAGATCATACATGATATCCTCCTCCTGACGCATCCGGTGCGCCGTCCGCCGGACGTTTAGCGTCCTCCCAGATAAGCCGCCCGGATCGAGTCGTCATTCAGCAAGTTCTCTCCTGTATCGCTCTTGACAATCTCCCCGTTCTTCAGCACATATCCCCGGTCGGCCACGCCGAGGGCCATCTTGGCATTCTGTTCTACCAGCAGCACCGTCAATCCCCTTGTCTGGTTCAATTTTTTCACGATCCGGAAAATTTCTTTGATGACCAGGGGGGCGAGCCCTGTGGAAGGCTCATCCAGCATGAGAAGCTTCGGGCTGGACATGAGCGCCCGGGCAATAGCCAGCATCTGCTGCTCTCCTCCGGAGAGCGTCTTGCCCAGCTGTCTCCTTCTCTCCTCTAGGCGCGGGAACATCTCGAATACTTCCTTCATGTCTTTGGCCACCCCCGCTTTATCCTTATGGCGCAGATAGGCGCCCATTTCCAGATTGTCCTCCACGGTCAGCTCCGGAAATATATGCCTTCCTTCCGGAGAGAGGGCCATCCCTTCCGCCACAATCTTCTCAGCCCCCATATTCGTGATATCTATCCCGTCAAACAGGATCTGGCTGCCCTTCTTCTTCGGAAGCAGCCCGGCCACGGACCGCAGCGCCGTTGTCTTGCCTGCCCCGTTAGCGCCTATGATGGTCACGATCTCGCCCTTCTTGACTTCAATGCTGATCTTGTGCAGCACTTCGATATTTCCGTACGCCACTTGCACATTGTTAAGCTGCAGCATTATTCGTCCTCCTTCCCGAGATAAGCCTCAATCACCTCGCGGCTGCTCCGAACTTCCTCCGGCGTCCCATCCGCGATCTTCCTGCCGACATTCAGCACCGCGATACGGTCAGAGATGGACATGACCACATCCATCTTGTGCTCGATCAGCACAACCGTGATCCCCCTGTCGCGGATATTGGTGATTCGGCCGGACAATTCGTCCAGATCCTGGGTGTTCAGTCCAGAGGCAGGCTCATCCAGCAGAAGCACTTTGGGCCGCAGCGCCAGCGCCCGCACAATCTCTAGGTTTTTCTGCATGCCGTAGGAGAGGCTCCCTGCCTTCTCCTGGGCGCAGTCAGCCAATCCCATGAATTCCAGGTAAGACATGACCTCTTCCCGTAGAGCTTTCTCCTCCCTTCTCTGAGCAGGCGTGCGCAGCATAGAGCTTACCACATTGCTCTTGGCGCGGCTGTGCAGTCCCACCAGCGCATTGTCCATAACCGACATATCTTTGAACAGGTTAATATTCTGAAAAGTCCTGGCGATCCCGATTTCCGCCCTCTGGTAGGCCTTCAGCCTCGTGATGTCCTTCCCGCCGAAATGTACAGAGCCTTCCGTGGGAGTATAGAAGCCGGCCACCAGATTGAAAAACGTCGTCTTGCCTGCCCCGTTTGGGCCGATCACTGCAGTGATCTTCCCCTCTTCCGCGGCAAAATCCACGTCCTCCAAAGCCACCAGGCCGTCGAAGTTGATCCCCAGCTTTTTCGTCTCCAGCAGCGCCATCCCTATTCCTCCTCCCGTACTTTCTTCTTATGGTTGCCCATCAGCAGATGATCCAGCCATTCCAGCGCGCCGCCAAGCCCTCTGGGGGCAAAGATGACGATGGCAACAATGGCGGCCCCGTACAGTACCAGGCGGATATCGCCGGTAGAGCGCAGTACTTCGGGAATCATAGTCAGCACAAATGCCCCCGCGATCGAGCCGGAGATGCTTCCGATCCCTCCCACGACCATCATGGCCAGGACGGTGATGGACTCCGTGCTTACAAAGGATTCCGGGGCGATCATATGTACTTCATAGGCGTAGAGAGCTCCCGCGATTCCGGCGAAAAAGGAGGAAGCCGCGAACGCGATGATCTTATACCCCACCGTGTTCACTCCCAGAGCCTGGGCCGCGATCTCGCTCTCCCGAATTGCCAGGAGAGCGCGCCCTGTCCTGGAGTATATCAAATTGCGCGTAAGTACAACGGTCATCACCAGGAAAATGAGCACAATATAATAGTAGGTATTGTAGCTTCTGAAATTGATGCCGAAGAACACCGGCGCCTGGATTCCCAGTATCCCTCTCGTCCCGTTCGTCACGCTCTCCCAGTTGAGAAATACCCGATAGGCGATCTCCCCAAAGGCCAGAGTAGAAATTGCCAAGTAGAGTCCCTTCAGCCGAAGGGCGGGCATCCCCAGCACAAGCCCAAAGATCAGCGCCATGATTCCCGCGCAGGGAACCGCGATCAAGAAGGGCACGCCGCACTTCACAGACAGAACTGCCGCCGTGTACGAGCCGATCCCGTAGAAAGCGATATGTCCCACAGAGAACAGGCCGGTACAGCCGGTGAGCAAGTTCAGGCTCAGCGTACAGATGGCAAAGATGCCGCCGATGTTCAGAATGTGCAGCCAGTAATTATTGGTCACCGCGAAGGGAAGAATGGCCGCAATGATCAGGAGAATCCAGATTCTTGTCTTTTCATATATCTTTCCAAATGTCATCGTCACACCTTCTCCACTTTCTTCTTTTTGCTCATGATTTCCGACGGCTTCAGGATCAATACAAGGAACAGCACAATGTAGGCAATGGCCGACTGATATTCCGAGGAACCGAACACGACGGCCAGGCATTCCGCGATTCCCAGGATAATTCCTCCTGTCATCGCGCCGCTGGCGAAATCCAGCCCGCCCAGCACGGCGGCCGCATATCCCTTTGTTCCGATGGTAGCTCCGATGTTGAAATTGAACAGATATACCGGGGCGATCAGCATGCCGGCAATTGCTCCCAGCGCAGACGCGATGACGAACGTCCCTGTCAGAGAAGCCCTGACGTTAATTCCCATCAGACGGGCCGCCTCTTTGTCCTGGGCCGTGGCTCTCATGGACTTCCCGATTCTCGTCTTCTTCAGGAACAGGTTCAGCAGGGCCACCAAAGCGAAACCGATCGCCGTATTCCACAAATTCTGAGGGACTAGAATCAGCTCCCCAACCTGGAACGGGGTATCCCCGAATATCGTCGGGAATGAGAAATAGTCGGCTCCGAATATCATCCGGAGGATATTTCTTACACAGATGCTCACACCGATGGTGGCGATCAGCCTCGTTGTCCCGTTGGCATTCTCCAGAGGCCGAAAAGACAGGAATTCAATCACATATCCCACAAGCATGCTCACCAGCACAGCCACCGGCATTGCTGCGTAGACGGGCATTCCCAGCTCCGCATGGAGCACCAGAAGAGAGAAGGCGCCAATGGCGCACACCTCGCCCTGGGCAAAATTCAAAACTCCCCATGCCTGGTAGATCAGCACATACCCCAACGCCACCAGGCCGTAAATACTCCCCAAAGACAGTCCCTGTATTAACTGCTGTAATATCTGCATATAAATCTCCTTTAGCTCTCAGGCCGGCGTACAGGGGGCTATGGGGATCCCTCCCGGGATAGTCCCCTGAATGCCGGCAATTCCACTGATTTTTCCCGCATCTGCAGGGCAGCCGAGGGGTGCCGTTTTCTCTCCGGCACCCTCTTGAGCTGTCTGATGCTCTATAAGCCAGGCGCCCGATGCGCCGTGAACTGTCTGGCAGCCAGGCCGAACAGCTGCTTATTTTACCAGTTCGTATGTTCCTCCCTCGCACAGGCGGATGATCAGGATATCTCTGTTGGCGTCGCCGTTCTCGTCGATGGTAATCGTCCCTGTAGCAAGAGGCATGTTCTCCACCGCCTTCATGCCAGCCATAATGTCATCTGGATTCAGCTCATCCCCAGCCGCCTCCAGTCCTTCTGCCAGCACCATCATGGAGTCGTAAGCCATAGCCGCATTGGAATCCGGCGTCTCGCCGTATGCCTCCTCATATGCGGTGATGAAGGCGGCCGCTTCCTCGCTGGCCTGATCCGCGTCCGCAAAGAAGGTCTGTGTATTCAAAATGCCTACGGTAGCCTCTCCGCCCAGCTCATACAGCTGAGCGTTGGTTAAGCCGCCGCCTCCCATCAGGTCCGCTTCTATTCCCAGCTGCTGCGCCTGCATTGCAATCGTCGCGCCCGCCGCATACATTGTCCACATGATGATTGCCTCCGGATCCTGATCCCGGATTGTAAGAAGCTGTGCCGACAAATCTGTCGCATTGGAATCAAAGGCTTCTACCGCCACCGGCTCTAAGCCTGCTTCCTCCAGCGTGTTCACAACCACTTCCATACCGCCGGTTCCGAAGTCGTCATTCTGGTACATGACCGCGATTCTCGTATATCCCAGGTCATTGACGGCGTATTCCGTAATCGCCCCTGCCTGCAGTTCATCGGACGCCTGAATACGGACGATGTAGTTGTTCTCTGGATCCGTGATGGCCGTACCAGAAGAAATTGGCGTTACAAGTGGTATCTGGCTGCTCTCAGTGACATCCATCATCGCCAGCGTACAGGAACTGTTGACAGTACCGATGGCGGCCACAACGTTGTCGCTGGATACCAGCTTGTTGATCGCGGATACTGCTGTCGTCGGATCCTGCTCATCATCTTCCTCGATCAGTTCGATCTGTCTTCCATTGATTCCGCCTGCTTCATTGATCTGGTTCGCCGCCAGCTCAACACCTTTCCTCTCGGTATCTCCTACCATAGCTGACGAACCGGAGAAGGGGCCTACAACGCCCACCTTGATTGTGTCAGCGGACGCGGAGTCGCTGCTGCCGCTGCAGCCTGCCAGCATGGATGCCGTCATCACAAGGGTCAGCATTACACACAGTACTTTCTTTTTCATCTTTTTTCCTCCTCTTTCACACTGTTATAAGCTGCCATACATCATCAGTGACCGTCCAGGAGCCATCAAGGGAATCTTAGCCTATCCATGGGACTGTCAGCCTGCCGGCAGCCCCGTATCATGGCGGATATTCGTCAAAAAGCCCATAAATAAAAGACGTATCCTTCTAATTCTAGAAGCCATACGCCCTTGTATTTACGAACTTATTCTGTTGTCCAAAGACTGTCCGCAGCGCGTCTCTGATAGTCAGCGGCAGTCCCTTTTCACTCCTCACTTACCCTGTTGCTGTATGGAAGGCATGATGCCCTTCACTTTCAAGCCCCAATTATATCGGATAACTTTCAAAAACGCAAGCCCTATTTTTCAGAATTTTGCATAAAAAATATTTTTCCCTGCAAAAACGAGTGTTACAGCGCCACTGCGTGCACCTTCACCCGGTAGGAAGCAATCTCCTTTCGGATTTCTTTGGGGATCTCGCTGTCCGTAATCACATCATGAATCTCATCCAGCTTAAAAGACGTGACAAGCCCGCGTTTTCCGAACTTTGTAGAGTCTGTGAGAATAATGACCCGTTTCGCTGACTCAGCCATTGCCTTCATAGTGTCGGTACGCATCAAATCCACTCCAGTAAACCCCACTCCCTGCTTATAACCGTCGGCTCCGACAAATATTTTGTCCACGGAAAATTCACTGGCACACCGTTTGGTCACCGGTCCTACGACTACCTGAGACTTCAGCTGGTAATCTCCTCCCAACAGCACGATCTTCGCCCGGGGTGCCTCCTTAATATAGGACGCAGTAAAAGCAGAATTCGTAATGATTGTAACATTTTCCTTATGGGTCGCCAGCTCCTCTGCCAGCAGCGCGCACGTAGTTCCAGACTCAATCATCACAGTCTCGCCATTCTCCACCATCTGTGCGGCCATGACTGCAATTTTCTTCTTCCGGTTATAATTGTGCCCCATCCGGGTACTCAGATCCCCTGTCTCATTAATCACCGCATATCCATGCTCTCTCTGGATAATCCGCTTCTCTACCAGGGTATCCAGATCTTTGCGGATAGTCACCTGGGATACTCCCAGCTCCTTAGCCAATGTCGCCACATCAATTCTGTGCTGCTGATTGACCAATTCTATAATCTTGTCCTGCCTTTCCTGCATCACCATAAGCATCACCTCTCGTTTTATTGTACCACATTACTTTCTTTTTGTCGCCAATTATTTTCATTTGAAAGTTTCAAATGAAACATCCAGATGACATCTCCGCATAAACGGTCTCTGCGCGCAGCGCGATACGAAAGCAGGGCCGCTTGGTCTATCGTCTGCGGGAATAAGCCTTGTGAGTTCCTTTGTTTCGTTTTATAATATATGCAGGCAAAATCCTCCGGTGGAAACAGCAATAACAATCCCTGCAGGAGGGATTTATGAAAGGATGGATCCTATATGAAATACAGAACACTTGGAAAAACAGGCTTATCCGTCAGCGAGATCGGCCTGGGAGCCGAATGGCTGGAGCGCCATAACGCTCAGGAGGTAAAAGAGATTATTGATCATTGCGAGGCAGCCGGCATTAATATTTTAGACTGCTGGATGTCAGAACCCAATGTACGCTCGAATATCGGCGCGGCCATTGCGGGAAAGCGGGAGCGGTGGATCATTCAAGGTCATATTGGCTCTGCCTGGCAGAACGGGCAGTATGTGCGTACTCGCCGGCTGGACAAGGTACGAGAAGCATTCCAGGATCTATTAACCCGTTTGGGCACAAACTATATCGACTTGGGAATGATCCATTTTGTGGATGAGAACCGGGAATTTCATCAGATCATGGAGGGAGAATTTCTGGAATATGTCCGTCAATTAAAGGCTGACGGCGTGATCCGTCATATCGGCATGAGCACGCATAATCCTCAAGTAGCTAAAATGGCGGCCCAAAGCGGTATTGTGGAAATGATACTGTTCAGCATTAATCCTGCCTTTGATCTGCTTCCAGCAAGCGAAATGATTGATGATTACTTCAAGGACCAGTATGATGAATCCCTTCGGGGAATAAACCCAGAACGGGAGGAGCTGTATAAAATCTGTGAGCGGAATCAGGTGGGGATCACAGTTATGAAGGGTTATGCCGGAGGCCGCTTGTTCTCTGCCCGGACATCGCCTTTTGGCGTGGCCCTGACACCGGTTCAGTGCATTCATTATGTCCTGACCCGCCCCGCAGTAGCCAGCATTATGGCGGGATATGACAGCATCGCTCATGTAGACGCGGCTGTGGCCTATGAAACAGCATCTGATGAGGAAAAGGACTATGCCAGCGTTCTGGCGAAAGCACCGCTCCACGCCTACTATGGGCAATGTACCTATTGCGGCCATTGCGCCCCATGTCCGGCAGGCATTGACATTGCCATGGTAAACAAACTCTATGACCTTGCCCTTATGCAGGATGAGATTCCTGGAACCTTGCGGGCTCATTATGACCAGCTTTCCGCCAACGCGAAAGACTGTACCGGCTGTAAGGGCTGTGAAGCCCGGTGCCCCTTCGGCGTTGCGGTGGCCAGCCGCATGGAGAAGACCGCGAGGCTGTTTTCATAAGATTTTACGAATATTTGGGCAGTATGGATCTGGCGGCCGAAAATAAATAGTTTTCATATAATTAAACGAAAAATTTTTATTTTCTTATCACTTGTTACGAATGAAAGTATCCATTCTTTTTTCGTAAATTTATTCTTTACATCTACAGCCTTCTGTGTTATTCTATGGCTAACGGCAATTGATTGACGTATGCTATCATCAGGGGCGCCGGCAGATACTGCCTGGGAAGCCCTTCCTCAAATTACAATTTCATCAGGAGGATTCTTATGAAAAACCTGCTTGTAGGTCAGTCCGGCGGCCCGACCGCCGTCATCAATGGAAGCCTGTATGGCGTGTTCCATGAGGCAGTTCTCTGTCCGGAACAGATCGGACATATTTACGGGATGCGCAACGGAATCGAAGGTTTTCTGAAAGGACGCATGATTGATCTGTCCTTAACCCTAGATGCCAGCAGTCTGGAACGCCTGAAATATACGCCGGGTTCTTACCTGGGTTCCTGCCGCTGTCGTCTGCCGGATGACTTGTCTGATCCGGTCTACGCCGCGCTCTTTGATCTGCTGGACAAGCAGGATATCGGCTATGTTCTGTACATAGGAGGCAATGATTCAATGGATACGGTCAGCAAGCTTGCTGCCTGCGCATCCAAGCTTGGAAGCGATATTCGTTTTGTCGGTATACCGAAGACCATTGACAATGATCTTGTTCTAACCGATCACACCCCCGGCTTCGGAAGCGCCGCCAAGTATGTGGCCGCAGCGGTGCAGGAAATCTGTACGGATGCTGCCGTCTATGACGCTCCTTCTGTCACTATCGTAGAAATTATGGGCCGTCATGCGGGATGGCTTACTGCCTCTGCTGCCCTGGCCCGAAGGTACAAGGGCGGCAACCCCGCTCTCCTCTATCTGCCGGAGATCCCCTTTGATCAGGAGAATTTCCTTAACCGTCTCCAGGAAGAAGTTCATAGACACCGTCAGGTGGTTGTCTGCGTATCGGAGGGCCTAAGAGACAAGGAGGGCCGTCTGTTGTGCGAATATGAGCTCACTTCATCCACTGATCAATTTGGCCATAAGCAATTATCCGGCTGCAGCCGCTATCTGGCCCAGCTTGTTCGCAGCCGCCTGGGGTGGAAGGCGCGCGCAGTAGAACTCAGTGTTCTCCAACGCTGTTCCTCTTGCCATCAGAGCCTGACCGATCTGTCCGAGGCTGTCGACGCTGGTTCCTTCGGTGTAAAAGCGGCACTCTTAGGCAAGACAGGCTGTATGGTTACGTTCACGAGAGGCTGCCCCTATTCTGTCTCTTATGGTCTTGCTGACGTCTCTCTCATATGCAACCGTGAGAAGACTGTCCCTCGGGACTGGATCAGTCCGGACGGAACAGATATCGGCCCAGAACTCATCGACTACCTGACACCTCTGGTCCAGGGCTCCACTCAGGTCCCTCTCAAGGATGGCAGGCCGGATTTCGTCTATCTTGAAAATCCTGTCCTGAAAGCATAGCAGGGCGATCTGTCCGCAGCCAGAAGTACTCGGCTATGGCCAAACAGCAGGGCTGCTGCAAGACAAAAATTCCTTTCTCTTTGTCTTGCAGCAGCCCTGTTTCATGGAACACTTATTCATCTCTCTTTGGCTGCCCGCTTCTGTTCTCTGCGCCTGCGCGCCAAAATGCCTCCTACCCTTCCGGTCTCTTTGGCTGTGAGGGATTTCCATCCTCCTTCCATCACTCGATCCAGCAGCCCAAGTTCCTCGGCAATCTCATATTTCATTCGGTCTTCCGGCTCAATTTCCTTCAAGTTCACAGGCTTCTCTTTATTCTTCGCCATTGGCCGCTCACTCCCTTTGTTCATTAATGGCTTTATCCAGGAGTATGCCCAGCCATTTTGCAGCCTATACAAAAATTAGGATATCATCCGCAAATCCGAACTGCTCCTTCTCCGCAGTCCAAATCTGCCATTCCTCCTCTTAGGGCTCCTCCGGTATGATCACCGCCGCTATCAGATAAGCGATCGCCGTCCCGAAGATCGCGGTACAAAATGCGATTACCACGAGCAAAAGCCGCAAAATCGTTGGATCGATCCCGAAAAATTCTCCCAGCCCTCCGCATATGCCGCAGATCATCCGGTTATGTCTTGAACGGTACAGTCTCTTTGCATCCATTGTTCTTCTCCTTCCTATGCCATCCCGTTACTGTGAATAGACAGTAACGTCAATACTTCCCACACTGCATTCCAAATTCATCTTTTTCACAGCTCCTTCATGGTCCAGCGTCTGATGGAATCCCAACCCGCCAAACTCGCTGCCATTTATGGAAATCTGCCCGATATCGGACTGAACGGAATAGTTAAAATCTTCTTCCTGACCCTCCACATGAAGTTCAATGGCCCCCGCTGATGTCTTGGCCGAACAGTCCTTCCCCACACTGCCGTAAAATTCTGTAAATCCGGCTCCTACGTCCAGATTCAGATATTCCACGTTCATATTTTGTGCTGTCAGCATCCCGCTTCTCACTTGCGCATCCAATTCAGCAAGCTCCATATCCTGTGGAATTAGAATCAGCATTTTCGCATCTTCCTCTTTCCTTCCCTCATGCTGCAGAATAAGCTTCTCGTCTTCTTGTCTGGCAGAAAAATTGCGGATTTCCTCATTTGTATATACCTGGATCTCAGTCACATCCCGGCTCACAAGCCGCACGCCGCCACAATCAAAATCGATCTGTATCTTATCCACTTCCCGTGGATCAAATACGAGGCTGCTGTCCCCCAAGTCTCCCCAGTAGCCCTCACCGCCGTGCCGGCCGCCATGCCACTCATCCTCCCAGTCTTCCCAGTCTTCCTCGAAAACATCCCACCGATGGTGCCATCCCCGCAGTCCTAATCCGTTCCAGGCGATGGAGAGATCAGCTCCCATCGCTATAGAGATAATAAGAAGGATGCAGCCCGCTGCCAGGCAGATACCCGCAATCTTCACAGCTATTTTCCCAATTCGTCTCACGGCTTTGTCCCTCCCTTCTCAAAAGGCCTTCGTACGATGCGTACGAGCCCGTTGGCCAGGGGTGGGACTGCCTTGCACAGCAGCCATACAATGAAGCAGCAGATCAGTATGCCGGCCGCAATACCCACGAGAGATAAACCGCAGATCATCAGACCAGTGGCGGGCGCCACGAACAGCACTCCAATCCCCTTTCCTACCGCCCATATTCCGGCCGCAAACAAGGCCCCGCCGCCCAGCAGGAACGCTGCGGCAGCCGCCAGCACGGCCAGCACGGCGCCCAATACAGCCAAAGCCGCCACCAGGGCCAGCTGGATCAGAATTGGAACCGCGCAGATACATAGGGCAATGATCAGAAATATTTTAAGACAGCCGCCTCTCTTTTTTTCCCTAGGCTGTTCAGATGCCCCGTCCTTCGTCGGCTGTTCCCATTCCCGGTCTTGCTCCCGGGTCCTATCCCTTTGCTCCCCGCCCGTCTTCTCTCCTCTATATTCTCCGTAATGCTTCTCCTGATACGTCCCTTGATGTCTTTCCCGATCCTCTTCTCTGCCGCTGCTATATGTCTCTGGCATACGGTGATCTTCAAACCGCTCGTCCATGTATCCTGCGTCCGTATACTCTCCAAATGCCTCAGACTCTTCATCCGAACGAAGGCCTTCCCGGATAGTTGCCGCCACCTTCTCGGGGGAACCGAGCTTGCGTATAATTTCATCTTCCTCGCCTTCAGGCGCATCCTCAAAATATTCCTCATAATATTTCAGCGCCTCTTCCCTGTCAGCATCAGGTATGTCCTGTAAAAGATAAGACAGCTCCTTTAAGAATTCCTCTTTTCTCATCTTTCTATCCTCCCTGAAAACATGTCGCTTATTTTCGATGAATAGGATTGCCACTCGTTTTTATACAGCGCCAGCTGAGCCGATCCCTTCTCCGTAATTTTATAATACCGGCGGTTGCGGCCCGCAAATTCCCTGTCATATACGATCAGGCATTCATCTTTCTGAAGCCTCCGCAGCACCGGATACAGGGTGGATTCTGAGAGTTCAATCACCTTCCTGACATCTTGGGTAATTTTATAGCCATATACCCCTTCCTCCTCCAGGGAGACAACGGCCAGCACAATTGCATCCAACAGCGCCGAGCCTGTATTAAAAACCATCTGCTCATCTCCTTCGCCTTAAAAAACACGCATGAAATCCGTGTTTCCCCGATATCCTGTCTATGGCAATATTATATGTCGTATAATATTATATTGTCAATTAAGATAAACAGAAGATTCCTGAAGAAATCCTAAAGATTTATACATGAAAGCCCAGTCTCAAAGCAAAGACGGACGGACTGCCCTCAGGCCAGGACGGCTGTGCTTTCGAGACTCTTTCCTCTATGAGCAAGCAGGCCGACAGGCCGTATTGCGAATAGAGGATGAATGGCGGAAGCACTCCTGTGTGCAGCCATTCAGGGCTTTCCTATACCGTTCTGACGGCGCCCAGTCTCAAAGCAAAGACGGACGGACTGTCCTCAGGCCAGGACGGCTGTGCTTTTCAAAGCGGAACAGGTATTGCCTCCCCAAAGGCAAAGGAATAGATATATGCCTCCTTGACTCGGTTCCCGGTTATCTGTTCCAGAGCCCTCTGATAATACCGAAGCTGAAGACCATACCGTTTTATCAGGCTGTCCGGGGAGCTTACCCGGTCCGTCTTGTAATCCAGCAGCACAATCTCTCCTCCTTCATAGAAGAACGCGTCCATAATTCCTTGGATGAGCACGGTATCATCCTGCTGTCCTGCAGCTCTCTCGCCTTCTTCTTTCTCCCAGATCTCAAGCCCGGCGGCCGGCACCTCCAGGACAAACGGCTGTTCCCGGAACAGTCCTCCCTCTTCCTGGGCCTGCTGCATTCTTCTGCCGAGAGGACACTCCAGCAGGCGGCAGATGTCCGGCACATAGATCAGCCTTCTCTCCCCTTCTGACAGGATTCCCTCCTGCACCAGCTCTTCCAGATAAACGTATACGCCTGTGGAAAGCTTTCCGCCTTCTGCCTGGCGGATCCGGCCAAAGTCTATATGCTCCAGCAGCCGATGGTACGCGTCCCCTCTGGCTGCCCCGTGCTCCGCGGGCTGCTCTCCTGTAATAAATCTCGGCACCACCGGGTCAAGCACCGGCTCCGGATATAGCTTCTCCGCCAGCTCATCTTCCAGTTTCTTCTGTTGGCGCTTCAGCTCCGACACGGTCAGTTTTACAGGCAGAGGAATCCGTCCTTCCCATGGGTATTCATATCCTAGCATCATGTCCAGGGAACTCGGCTTCTTCTTTCGCTCTCCTACCATCGTCTCCCGCAATCTCTTGGCCCAGGCGCCTCCCATCGCTTGCTCCTTCACTTCTGTCCATACAAGTTCCTCTGCCGTTGTCAAATGCAGACGGAAGCTGCCGTTCCCGTCTTCTGTTCTGCGGCAGATAGACGGCATAAGAAAATCCAAGCCGGTGGACGCTCCGAAACGGTCTGCGAAGCTCATCTGCATCTGATTCCATTTCCGCATACTCCCCTGGGCGTCTCGTACCGTTCCGGTCAAAATCAATTTTTCCTTCGCCCTGGTCATTGCCACATAGAGGACGCGCAGCTCTTCTCCCAGCATCTCCTCCCGCATCCTCCTCTGAATGGTCCGCCGGAACAACGTGGGGATACGCACCCGCTTCTCCTCATCCACATAGTCGATGCCAAGCCCCCAGTCCATATGGAGAACGACAGGGTTTCTGGCGTCTGTCTCATTGAAGCGTTTTCCAAGCCCGGATACAATCACTACCGGATACTCCAGCCCCTTGCTCTTATGAATGCTCAAAATTTCAACGGAATCCTGAACCGCTGTCCCCTCATCCGCGTTTCCAAAATCAATATGGTATTTCATCATCCGGTCGATGTAGCGGACAAAATGAAAAACCCCCTTATAGCTTGTACTTTCAAAAACAATCGCTTTGTCTACCAGCATGTCCAGGTTCGCTCTGCGCACCGGGCCTCCCTGCATGGCAGACACGTAAGCGCCGAATCCCGTCTCATCCAGAAGATCCCACAACAGCTGGTGGATTGGCATATAGGTGACTTTTTCCCGGTAAGTATCCACCAGTCTGTAAAAAGCGGAAATTTTATCCCGCGCCGTTCCATCCGGCCCTTTCTCGGCATATGCCCGGCAAGCTCGGCAGTAAGGCAGCTGAGGGAAAGTGCTTCGGATATAGGCCAGTTCTTCCTCCTGCATCCCCCCAATCGGAGAACGCAGCACGGCCGCCAGCGGAATATCCTGAAGGGGATTGTCAATCACCCGCAGCATATTCAGCACAGTCTGCACCTCGTAGGAAGAGAAATATCCGCTCCTGGAGCTGCTCCGGCACGGGATGCCCTGCGCACTCAGGACTTCCTGGTAGACGTCAGCCCATCCTTCCATTGCCCGCAGAAGGATTACAATATCCCCATAACCGATGGGGCGCAGCTTCTGGCTGTTCTTATCGGTCACCTGCATACTCTGCATCAATTCCCGGATCCTGGCAGCTATCATCGCCGCCTCCAGTTCCCGGGCGGTGCGCTCCTGCTCCCCGGAATCTTTCGGATTTTCCAGGAGAAGCATCTCGCAGGCATAAGCCTCATCTCCCTCCCTGGGAAACTTTGCTCCGGGATAGAGGGCATTCGCGTCGTCATAGGCAATTCCGCCCAAGTCCTCCTGCATGGCCTCCCGGAAAATACCGTTCACGCCTTCCAGCACTTCCCGCCGACTGCGGAAATTCTGCCTCAGGTCAATGCGCACGCCAGGGCTAGTTTGGGGCTTCTTCCCGGGCATTCCCTCCGCGCCCTCTTCTCCGGCGTCCCTTCCGTCTGAGAATAGGCGTTCCTGTTTTCTCTCTTTCTGATCCTCTTCAAGCAGCCTGTAAGTATGGTACTTTTCTAGGAAAAGGGCGGGCCTTGCCAGGCGGAAACTGTAAATGCTCTGTTTTACATCTCCTACCATGAATAAATTGCGTTCTCCCGTCCCTTTTCCCGCGATGCTGTTCAGCAAGATCTCCTGCACCAGATTGCTGTCTTGATACTCGTCAATGAAAATTTCCCGGTATCTGCCGGCATAGGCGCGGGCCGTGTCGGTCACAACCCGCCTCCCATCCTCTTCCTTCAGGAACATGTTCAGGCAGTCGTGCTCCAGATCCGAGAAATCCACCAGGTTTTTTTCCCGCTTCTTATCCCGGAACCGCCGCGCAAACTCTTGTGTAAGCCGGATCAGCACCTGCGCCGGCTTGCGGCATTTCTTCATGTACGTCCCGTACTCCCTGGTATCCTGGAAAAAGTACCGCTTTTTCAGCCGCTCCAGCTCCTTCTTATAACCGTCCCTGCGAGCTTTCACTGAAGCTCGCTTCTCTTCTGAAACGGCCGCATCCTTCTTCCTGGACAGCGCAGCCGGCGCATAGGAAGCAATCCACTCGGACAGCTGAACAAAATTTTCAGCTCTTTGTGCCTCCTCAAAAAAGCAGATATCCTCTCTCAGCGCCTCCTCGTACATATAGGGGCCCTCAGGCCCCAAGGCCTCCTGTACGGCCGCCAGCGCGGCTTCCTGGAAGGAACGTATGGAGCCCTTCAGGCTCTCTTCCAGCCATATCAGCCACTGAGGCTCCCTCTCCCCGTCTCCGGGGCCGTAGGCATCCAGGCAGCTCTTCAGCCACTCATCCGGCCACGGATAGCTCTGGGCAAACTCATACAGCCCCAGAATCATCCGCTCCAGCGCCTCATCATTCCTTCCCGGGGCATAGCAGCCCGTAAAGGAGAAAAAGTCTGCGTCCCCTTCTTTATAGAAATCTTCCAGCAGCTCTCCCAGCACATCCTGGCGCATAAGGGATAGTTCCCCATCCTCTCCCACCCGGAAAGACGGATCCAGATCCGCCTCTTCATAGTTGTTCCTGATTACCTGCATACAGAAACTGTCAATCGTCATGATGGAGGCTGTATGGATCAAAGTCAGCTGTTTCATCAGATGGGCATCCTTAGGCCGCCGCTTTCTGGCCTCCTCCAAAGCTCTGCGGATCCGTTCCCGCATCTCCTCGGCCGCCGCCCGGGTAAAGGTAACCACCAGCAGATCATCCACATCTGCCGGATCCTTCTCATCCAGAATCAAGCTCATAATCCGCTCTACCAGCACAGCCGTTTTGCCGGAACCGGCAGCTGCTGCCACGAGAATATTTTCTTTTCTCGTCTCAATGACCTTCTTCTGGTCATCTGTCCAGGTCATCCCCATTCTCTTCACCTTCCCCCGACAGTCTTTTCCATATTTCTTCATCTGCAAAGGAACGCAGTCTTCGGTACGCAAACCCTTCTATATGCTCGTCAAACCCGCATACGCCGCGGTAAGGACAGTAATCGCAGGCTGTACGCGTCCCTTTCCGGTAAGGATGGATGCCGATCTCCCCGCCTATAATCTCATTTCCGAAAGTTTCCATTTTGTCCCTGACATACCTCATCAGCTGCTGGATCTGTCCCGTCTGGGCCACGCTGGAGCGGGCGCCTGCTTCCCCGCTCTTAGTCATTGTCACCGGTATCGCAAGGGAAGAGGTACCAATTTCCCCATCCAGCAGGCGAATAATATCCGGGTTGCTGTTTACAAGTCCCTTCATGCGCAGCTCCCTCAGAAATTCTGTCTCTAGTTCCCCCTCCGACAGACTGCCGTCTGTCTCCAGTATAGGATCTTGGATATGGTAATACAGCATAGCCGCCGGTATCACCTCTTTGCGCAGATGCGTCCTCTGCTCCATCTCAGCCGCCGCGCTCATGTAGACAACAAGCTGCAGCGACAGGCCATAATATACTTCCGATACGTCAAAATTCTTATTGCCTGTCTTATAATCTACCACTTTTACATAGACATTATCTTCATCTTCATAGCAGTCCGTACGGTCAATCCTGCCGGAGAGCTTCATCTCGCTTCCGTCCCCCAGCGGTATGCGAACCGCCTGAAGATGATCCGCCTGGGAGAAAGACACCTCAAAGCCGCGGGGCACAAAGGAACCTCTTCTCACCTGGAGGGTCACCGCCCATACCGTGCGCCTGCCCATCTGTTTCATCCGTTCGATCATGTAGCTGTTCCTGGCACTGGACAGGAGGATTGTGTTCCCGTATTCTTCTGCCACTTCCTCCACACAGCCGTCCATCAGCGCTTCCTGGCTGTCCCTGTCGATGTCGAACCAGGTGTGGGGGCCTTCTTCCAGCCTCTGCGTGTACAGTTCCAGCGCTTTATGCAGGATATTGCCCAGATCCAGAGCGGCAAAGGTATATTCCTCCCTTTCCTTCAATCTCAGGCCGTAAGCAAGAAAATGAGCATAGGCGCAGGCGGCGTATTTCTCCAGCCTAGTCACGCTGCCCTGAAGCTCTTCCCCATAGACCGCCCGCGCGGCAGCCTTCGAGATTGACAGGTCGCTGTGTCCTCCCTCCAGGGCATCTGCAAGCATACCGATCTTCTCCCGGAATCCTTCTCGGTGAGCGTAATAATCCGCAAGTTCCCGCATTCCGTCATCGTCCATTCCACGCTCCCTCAGCTGCCTTGCCAGCAGGGCGTACCCATCTTTGGCTGACACCGGCAGTTCCCTTTGTTCCGGCGTGTATGATCCCTCCACCTTGAGCGATGGATACATCTCCCTCAGAAGGCCGATGAGATACGACGGCCTGGACACCTCTCCCTTGCGGTTCACGCCGCAGTAGCTCAGATACAGCCGCCCGCTTGGTTTGGTTAAGTTCCGGTACAGATTAAACCGCTGGGTATAGGAATTCTCCCGCGCTGTGGGCGCCATCCGCACGGCAGTCCCTTGCAGCATCTGGCGGTCCATCTCTGAGAGGATGCTCCTCCTCTCCCTTATAGCAGGAAGCACCCCGTCGTTGGCTCCCAGGACGAACAGCGCCCGGATTCCCTTCAGCCTTGTCCTCTCCAAGTCTCCCACGACAATCTGTTCCCCCGTGGGCGGTATAATTCCCACCTTGGCCTCTTCCAGGCCAGCATCCAGTATCTTGGCATATTCGGCGAGATTCGTCGTCTCGTCCCCAAGCAGTTCTACAAGCTTATCGAACAATTCTATGACAATCCGGTATACTTGAGAATATTCTTTGGCCAAGGCAAGTTCGCCCGTCTCTGTAAAATGCGACTCATATCCGGCCAGTTTTTCCTGAATGCCTGCCTCCGTGCACCAGCGATAGAGCTCCTGTGTCCGCTCCCGCACTGACTTTTTTCCTCTCAGCCTATTCCGGCAAGGGGCTGCTGCTGCCAAGAACTTTTCCCTAATCTCATTGAGTTCCTCCAGCTCCTGGGCTGTCTGCCCCTGGCACAGCTTCGTCCAGGCAGACGCATAGTCCTTGAACCTGCGGATTCCCATGGCCACGCAATAGTTATCCAGCAAATCCACTTCCCCGGCAGGAATACCGGAGAGTCCGCAGCGCAGATAGCGGAACACGCTGTCATAAGAGAAATCTTCCTCCGCCATCTTAAGCACTGCTCTCAAAAATTCTACAAAAGGGTTCTCCAGGATCCCCCGCTTATCATCTACAAAACAAGGAATTCCATAATCGGCAAACTGTCTCTCTACATAGCGGGCATATCCTTCCATATCTCCTATAACTACAGCAATCTCCCGGCAGGAATAGCCTTCTTCCCGAATCAGCCTCTTGATTTCTCTTCCTGCCTCCCGAATTTCACCGGCCGGGCTTGCCGCCCTGCATACCCGGATCGCTTCTGGCTCTCCAGCCCAGACTGCGCCGTCATAGCGCAGAAGATGTTTTTCCAGAAACATAAGCTCCGGCGCCGAATGAAAACGCGGCGGGCATTCCTCTGCTAAAAGTACCGTCTCCTCTTCCGGAACCTGCTGTTCAAAGGCAATATTTCTGAGACTGCGGATCGTATCTTTGCTCAGCGCGAACAGTTCCTCCTCCCGTATCGCCGTAAATGGGTACTCTGCCGGATCCATGGTCACTGTCACGAATACCTTCCTTGCGTATTTCAGCAATTTTTCCAAGAAACGGTACTGTATCGGGGTAAACCCTGTAAATTCATCAAGGGCAAATACACTGCTGCGGATGATAGAAGAATGCTCCGATACCTGGCAGAGCACTTCCAGCAGCTCTTCCGCCGTCACGTATTCTTCTGCCTTATATTCCTGGAACGCCTCATATAGTACAAGGATATCCTGGAGTTTTCCGCAAAGCAGCTTCTGATCCTTCATCGCTTGGATCCCTTGCAGAAGTTCCTCCTTTCCCACATTATACTGCACCATTTCAGACAGAATAGACTTCATTTCTCCTACATAGCCCATCCGTTCCAGCTTATCCCCGAGCACTCCTAATTCTTTCTTCTTCTCCCCGGCAAGCCTGCGGATCACAAGGCTCTTGCCGGTCTCCTCAAGCACCTTGAAGTCATCTTTTCCCAGCTCGTCAAATACATGATAGGCCAGCCGCTGAAAACTTTCCACGTCAATGTTCATAATGCCCCGCCTGGGATGCATACGAACAAGCTCCTGCTGGGTCTGCATCGTGAACTGCTCTGGTACGAGCACCACATATCTCTGGCGGGGATTTTTCATCGATTCTTCTATTAAATTTTGATAGAGCCGGTAAGATTTACCGGCTCCTGAACATCCTATCCATAACTGCAGCGACATACTTGTCTCCTATTATTTTGCGGGAATCATCTCAATCCAATAGCCATCCGGATCTTCAATGAAATAAATTCCCATGCTCTCATTCTCAAAACAGATAATTCCCATTTCCTTATGACGCTTATGTACTGCCTCGTAGTCGTCGGCCTCCAATGCCAGATGGAATTCTCCTTCCCCCAGATCATATGGTTCCGTACGGTCTCTGAGCCATGTCAGCTCCAATGTAAAGCCAGTCTTCCCATCTCCCAAGTATACGAGCCGAAAAGAGTGATCAGAAGCCTCCTTCGTCCGCACAGGCTCAAGTCCCAGCGCCTCTTTGTAGAACTTTATGCTTCTGTCCAAATCCAGCACATTAAAATTAAAATGGTTAAATGCGATCATATGCGCCCTCCTTCTTCTCTCTTGCTCTGCAGCCATTGTACCATAGGCTTATCTTTTCTACAACGATGGTTTCTGTTACTATTCCACGCTCTTGAGAGACTCTACCATATCGATCTTCCTCAGCGTAAAATACATGCCGCCGTTGACAATCCCGGAGAACAGAAGAGTGAAGAGCGCCGCGTACAGATAACTGGCTCCTCCAATCACGCGGCCGAACATCATAGTGTCAATCTCCGCTGTCAGAATGACGAAATGGTGCAAAGCGACTCCCATTCCGATGCCAAGCCCGGTTCCGATCACTGTCAGCACGACATTTTCCCGCAGCACATAGGCGGAGACTTCTTTATTGTAGAAGCCCAGCACCCGCAAAGTCGCCAATTCTCTCCTTCTCTCCGTGATGTTGATATTATTTAGGTTATACAGCACCACAAAGGCAAGCAGCCCTGCAGAAATTACAATGACATAGATCAAGGCATCCATGCTCTTGAGCATATTCAGCACCCGCTCGTTTGTGCCGCTCTGGAAAGTAACCGATGCCACGCCGTCCATCTCCATATAATCAGCCTGGAACGCGTCTTCTGAAGCCTCATCCTCCGCTGCATTTCTCGTGTAGAAACAGCTGAATGAAGCTTCTTCCCCGAACAGCCTGGCATAGAGATCTCTGCTCATATAGACGTAATGCATGAAATAATTTTCCGCAATCCCATCCACAGTAACCTGATACCGCTGCATATCGTCATCTTCCAGGTAAATCTCATCTCCCACCTGAACATCCAGCAGGCTGGAAAGCTTCTCTGTGATGATCACTCCATTATCTGAGAGCGCCAGCGGTTCATGGCCGATCCTCTCCCTCAGAGTGATAAAATCCGTGAGCTTTTCCTTTTCATACGGGACAATCAGGTAACTGCTCTTCGTCCCCGACTCTTGGCTGCTCCCCACATCAATGGACATCTCTTCCACGCGCAGGGATTCCTCCACTCGCTCATCGGCGGCCAGTTCCTGGGAAAAGCTTACGATCTCATCTTCAGACAGATCGTCTTCCAGCATAATACTCCCCGTATAATTGCGGATCTCTCCGAATTCAATATTCCCGATAGCCTCCAGGGAATCCTGTACGCCAAATCCCACCAGGAGCAGGGCCGTACAGCCGCCGATCCCAAAAATCGTCATAAAGAACCGCTTCTTATAGCGGAACAAATTACGGGCAGTAGATTTATACGTAAAACTAAGCCTCTTCCATAGGAAGGGAAGCTTCTCCAGCAGCACTCTCTTGCCGGATTTCGGCGGCACAGGGCGCATCAGCAGAGCTGGAGTCTCTCTCATCTCTTTATAGCAGGCCAGGAATGCTGCGCCGGTCGTGCAGGCTACCGCAAGCACAGTGGACAGCAGAGAATAATATACATGCATAGGGGCCACAATATCCGGCAGATTGTTATACATAATTTTATAGGCATTGATAATGACTACCGGGAAGACTTTCTGCCCTACAACGCATCCCGCAGCGCTCCCGATGATGCTGGCCAGAAACGCATAATAGAGATATTTCCTTGCAATATCCCAGCGGCTGTAGCCCAGCGCTTTCTTTGTGCCTATCTGGGTGCGCTGTTCTTCCACCATCCGCGTCATCGTGGTTAAGCTCACCAGGGCTGCCACTAGGAAGAAAATGGCAGGAACAACTTCCCCGATCGCTCCGATCCGCTCTGCATTCTGCCCATACTCCACATAAGTCTCAATCGTATTACGGTCCAAAATATACCATTCCGGCACTTCCAGATCCTCTAACTCCTGCCTTGCATCCGCCAGTTCTGCCTCTGCATCGGCAATTTCACTCTCCGCGTCAGCGCTCTCCTCTTCGAATTCTGCCCAGCCGTCAGCCAGCTCGGCTTCCCCGTCGGCCAATTCCACCCGGGCATCCGCCAATTCACTCTCTCCGTCGGATACTTCCTGCCTTGCATCGGCCAGCTGTGCCTCTCCGTCGGCCAGCTCAGCTTCCTTCTCCTCCAGCGTCGCCTTTGCTTCTTCCAGCTCATCCAGCGCTTTCTGGATCTCCCAATAACCGGCTTCCCATGCGGCCTCCTGCTCTGTCAGATACTGGTCAGTAGCCGCAAGAGCCGCCTCCTGTTCTGCTAGGGCGCTCTCATTGGCTGCAAGTTCCTGCCTGGAGGCCTCAATCTGAGCCAGCATCTGGGCTTTCTCCTCTTCGCTGATCTCCATTTCCAGTATCTGGGCTTCCTGGGCGTCCAGCTGGGCCTTTGCCTGCTCTATCTGAGCTTTTGCTCCATTGACTTGCTCATAGCCGGCATTCCATTCCTGGCGGGCGTCCGCCAGCTGGGCTTCCGATTCTTTCAGAGTATCCATAGCATCCACACACTGATATACTCCATTCTGATATTCTTCCCACCCATCGGCCAGCTGAACCTTCCCGTCGGCAATCTCCGCCTCCGCATCGGCCAGCTCCTGGCGGGCGTCCGCCAAATCGGCTTCGCCGTCGGCAATTTCCGTCCGGGCATCCGCCAACTCCGTCTCGCCGTCTTCCAATTCCTGACGGGCGTCGGCAAGCTCTGCCTTGGCATCATCAATTTCCTGCTGCCCATCAGCAATTGCTTCCTCCGCCTCTGTCCTTACCTCTTCATATCGAATCTGGCATCGCTCTTCTTCTATTGCTTCTATACGGTCCTGCACCTGTTCAACCAAGTCGTCATACTCATCCGTATAGCATTCCAGCTCCAGCGCCCCGTCCACGGTCAAGTCAATCTCTGTATAGGATTCCAGGGTAAAGTCCTCCGGAAGCAGAATTAGGAATCCCTGCAGACTCCCAGTTCCGATGGAAGTGGTTCCCCTCTCCAGTGACAAATAGAGAGAAGTCGTCCCGAACCCGACAACTTCCAGGCTGTCCGTGGCCACAATATCCTCCAGCGCGGTATCATCTCCGCTTAACAAATTTACGGTATCCCCCACCGCAATTCCGTACTCCTGGGCCATCGCCTCATCCATCAGGCATTCTCCCGACTGTTCGGGAAGACGGCCCTCCGTCACGGTAATCCTGTTCATGTCCTCCTGCAGGGACATCAGCTTCACCGCGGCTCTAGATTCTTCCAGCTGCCAGAACACATCATAGCTGTACGCCGGGGATACCTGACGAATCCCTTCCATCTCTTCCAGTGCCTGGACATCCTCCTGGGTTAGCCCTAAGCCTCCTATCACCTGGATATCCCGCATATTAGAATTGTCATAGAACCGATCCGCGCTCAGGCGCATATCCGGCTCTGTGGCACGCAGCCCAGAGAAAAATGCCGTACCAAGGGCCACAATCAGAAAAATGGACAGAAACCGATTAAGCGTCCGGTATACTTCCATATAAAAATCTTTCTTCAGCGCCTTTTTCTTCATGTCGATTCCTTCCTAATCACGCGGGCCCTTCTGCCTCTTACCACTCAATGTCCTCCACTGGCTGCGGATGCTCATTCACTTCAATGCCCGAAGCCCGGCCATTCTTAATATGGATGACCCGGTCAGCCATCGGCGCAATCGCCTGATTATGGGTAATAACTATGACGGTCATCCCCTTTTCCCGGCATGTATCCTGCAGCAGTTTTAAGATCGCCTTCCCAGTCTGATAATCCAAAGCCCCGGTTGGCTCATCGCACAGCAGCAGCTTCGGATTCTTGGCTAATGCCCGGGCGATAGCGACTCTCTGCTGTTCACCTCCGGACAGCTGCGCAGGGAAATTATCCCTTCGGTCATGCAGTCCTACTTCGTCCAATACCTGGCCCGCATCCAGGGGATCCTTACATATCTGCAGAGCCAATTCTACATTCTCCAGCGCTGTCAGATTCTGAATCAAATTATAGAACTGGAACACAAATCCAATCTCATCTCTTCGGTAAGCGGTCAGCTGCTTCTCTTTATAACTGCTGATATCTTCTCCGTCCACGAGCACCTGCCCGCTGGTACAGCTGTCCATGCCTCCCAGAATGTTCAGAACCGTCGTCTTGCCCGCGCCGCTCGGCCCAACAATCACGACGAATTCTCCCTTGCCTATATCAAAATTCATGCCGTCTACCGCACAGATCTGCACTTCTCCCATCTGATAGATCTTGCGCACATCCCTTAAGCTGACATATGGCTCCATAATTTCCTCCTTCGGTAAGTTTCCTGCTGGTGCCTTTGACATTATTTTTTATTTTAACACAACTATCCCCTCGTGATAAAGCGCCCACCATGAAAAAAGTATAAAAACAGTTTAAACTATTTTTGAACCGCATCTTTCCATCAGCGGTGATGTACTTATAGGAACTTGCGCCGAAATTCGCATCCTGCAGCCGTCTGACTGCAGGATCTTGGGGATACCCGCGCCTTCCGGAGAAGGCCCCCCCCTCCTGAATGGACT
>CALWRT010000157.1 GCA_944384015.1 uncultured Lachnospiraceae bacterium
CCTCGCTTTCATCCGTGAGCCCTTCGATGAGGAGAAATATAATTCCTTTGAAGTCATGAACGATGCCTGGGGCGTGCTCATTCCCTGGGATCATCCTCTGGCCGATCCCAAAATCCCCCGGATCACCGCTCAAATGCTAGAGCATGAGGTGCTAACCTCCACGACGGCTCAGAAGGAGCTGCTGCAGTCTTGGTTTCGCCAGAATGATGTGGAACCTCATTTCTTTTGTATGTGGGATTCCTCTATCGTCGGCGCTGCGATGGCTGAACTCGGTGTCAGCCTGTCCATTACGCTGAACTCCCGCCGCAGCAAATCCGCTGGCCGCCAGACAGTCTATAAGAAACTCACGCCTGAACTGCGCTCCAGCATCTATACTGTGTGGTCGCGCAACCGTGTTCTTGCCGAAAGCACTTTACGTTTCCTGGATTTTCTGAGAGGGACGGCTCCTGCCATCGTATAAAAGACCTGCTGTGTATCAATGAAGATCTGTCTGCGGCACGGGATCTGGAAACTGCCCTCCATCTGTTTTTAGAACGCTATAATCTTGAGTGCCTGTCAGATAGTCTCTGTGCGGAAAACTTGGACACGCCTATGGAAAATATTGCCCACAGCCAGATCGCCCAGGCTATCTACCGCTATCTCAACAAATGTTCTGCTGAATCGGCGCGAAAAGAGTATGATCAATCATAACAAACACGAGGTGACACGACCATGAATCATCACTTTTTCGGAACTGAAGACTATATTGCCTCAGAAGAGCTGCAAACGATCGTGGACATGGCCATTGCCTTAGGGAAACCCCTCCTGATCAAAGGGGAGCCTGGCACCGGCAAAACAATGCTCGCCGAAGCCATCGCCAAGGCCCGGGGTATGCCGCTCATTACCTGGGGAATCAAATCCACTACGAAAGCCCAGGACGGCCTCTATATCTACGACGTTGTACAGCGCCTTTATGACAGCCAGTTCGGCGTGTCAGGGGTAGACGACGTAAAGCGCTACCTCAAGCTGGGACAGCTGGGCGAGGCAATCACTTCGCCCCGGCAGACAGTACTGCTCATTGACGAAATCGATAAGGCTGATTTGGAATTCCCCAACGACCTTTTGTGGGAATTGGAACGGATGGAATTCTATATCCCTGAAAGTAAAGAGATGATCCGCGCCGTCCACAAGCCTATCGTTATCATTACCTCCAACGGAGAAAAGGAGCTGCCCGACGCCTTTCTGCGCCGCTGCATTTTCCATTATATCGCGTTTCCCACACCGGAACAGATGGCACAAATTCTTCGCGTCCATCTGGGTGATCTGGACAAGGAGCTAATTCATCAAGTACTGAAGGCCTTCTATTGGCTGCGTTCCTTCTCCTCCTTAGACAAGAAGCCCAGCACTTCCGAACTGATCGATTGGGTGCGGGCGCTGGTAATCGGAGGCGTCTCCTCCGACGAGATCGTCCGCGCGATGCCGTTCCTTGGCACGCTGCTGAAAAAAGAGAAGGATGCCAGGCTGGTTTCTTCGAAGCTCCGCAAGACAATCAAAAAGGACCGATGAGATTATGTTTACTGCATTTTATTATTTCTTGAAAGACCACGGGCTGAACGTCTCGATCTCCGAGTGGATGACCATGCTGGAGGGGCTGAAATTAGGCCTGCACGATTTTTCCCTCATGGGCTTCTATCGGCTGTGCCGTGCCACCCTCATTAAGAGCGAGTCTGATTTTGACACTTTCGACCTGTGCTTCGCCGCCTTTTTCTACGACATTGCCGCTGCGCCCAGGGAAGTGCCTCCGGAACTTCTGGACTGGCTCAATGGAGGGGATTATCTCTCACTCCAGGAGAATCCCTTCCTGCGGGAGCTTTTCTCCGAAGATATCGACATGGACGAAATTATGAGGCGGTTTGAGGAACGGCTGAAGGAGCAGGACTCAGAGCACAACGGCGGCAGCAAGTGGATCGGAAGGGATGGCTACTCCCCCTTCGGCAACCACGGCAAACGGCTGGGCGGTATCCGGGTGGGCGGAAACAGCAGCAACCGTTCCGCTTTCCAGGTAATCGGAGAGCGGCGGTATCAGGATTTCCGCCGGGATACCGTCCTGGATATCCGCCAGTTCCAGATGGCCTTCCGGAAGCTTCGCCAGCAGTCTGCCCAAGCGGCCGGCGAGAAGACCGAGCTGGACGTGGACGCCACAGTCAGGGAGACTGGCGACAATGCCGGACTGTTGAAGATCGAATATAAAAAGCCGAGAAGGAATCAGATCAAGGTTCTTCTCCTGATGGACAGCGGCGGTTCCATGTACTGGTATGCCTCCCTGTGCAACATGCTATTCCAGGCTGCAGTGAAATCCAATACTTTCAAAGATCTGCAAATCTATTATTTCCACAACTGTATCTATGATGAGGTCTATGGGGATCCGTCCATGACAGGCCGAGGCATCTCTACCGAATGGCTCTTCGCCAATCTGGACAGCCAATACCGGGTCATCATTGTGGGCGACGCCATGATGGCGCCGGAGGAGCTTCTCTACCCTCTGTATCATTGGTCCACAAGGACGTACAACCAGTTCTCCGGCCAGGAGCGGCTCAATCAGCTGAAGCAGAAGTATCCTCACATCATCTGGCTGAATCCCCAGCCCAGAGAGGAACTGCGCCCTTACTGGGTACAGACCTATGATATGCTGTCTCAGCAGTTCCCCATGTATGACCTGACGGTCGAAGGGTTGGAACAGGGCATCCACAGCCTTCTGTCCAAGCGGTAGGGCCGCTCTGCCCTGCGCACTGTCCCTCCGGCTCAGGCCTGTCTGCAGACCTGACCCGCGCGCACTGAACCCGAGGTTTTCGCCAGCCAGGTTCCCCCACTTAGAAAAGAGGCATGTGCCCTCTGAGACATGCCTCTTTCATTTCTGTTAACGCTTCTTTCCTCTATTAATCTTCTATCCAATCAGTAGAATGCATGATTCCCGATAACGATACTTCCGCCTAAGCTTGCTGACCGGAAATGGGTAAGGCTTCCGATGTTGGACACGCCGCCGATCGCCTGCTTAGCAGCCTGCACACAATCCGCGCTGGCTCCATTCGCCACCAGCTGCGCCATTCTCGCGCTCGATGCCGGAGGGAACTGTCCGCTCTGATATACAACGCCGCTTACGCTGTTGGGATAACCACCGCTGCGCACACGGTTCATGACGACGCTTGCCACTGCCAGCTTGCCCTCATAAGACTCTCCGCCGGCTTCCAGCTGTACAAGAGCTGCCAGAATCGCCACATCGGAAGAATTCGCAGCTGCCTCTTCAGCTTCCCTGCGCTCCTGCGCCTCCGCTTCCTCCTTGGCCTGTTCTTCCTCCGCCTGTATCTGGGCTGCCGTCTTGGCTTCCCCCAGCTTGAAATCGATTGTCACATATTCTGCTGACAGATAACCATTCTGTCCATCTCCCACAGAGACGCCGACCCATCCGTCCAGCTGTTCCGTCACTGGATACGAAGCTCCTATCTCTGCCAGGTCGTATACTTCTGCCTCTTCAGAAGGTTCCAGCCTAATCCGGAGCGCTTCGCCGTTCACTGTCGCCTGATAGCTTCCTACTTCCTGGGCAAATGCCTCGGCATCTGTCCCAAACAGAAGAAATTCATCACTCACCCATCCGGTCACTTCCCCTGCCTGTATCTGAGTCCAGCTTCCTTCGCCTCCGATAATCGTTACCGCGCATCCGCGATATAACTTACCGGCGACTTCGCTCTCCTCATTCGGCTCTGTGCGAACGTTAACCGAGTCTTCCACGTTGGCGATCGCCATCGTGTTCCAATCATACCCGGGAATGCTGTTCTGGACAACACCTTCATTCAGCACTTCGTTAATCTCCTCATGGATTGTCTCTCCGGCATCTTCCTCCGTAATGTTCATAAGAACGGAGTCAATTCCCGCCGTCAGCTGTGAACCGTATATTTGGTTTTCCCGCGCCATTTCTCTCACAGTTACATCCGGTGTCAAGAAAGAGGCCAGTGCAAATATCGCCGCGCTACATAAAAAACCGGCTATCGCACACTTGCTCCCTGCTTTCATGTGTACCTCCCCAGCAATGAAAATGTAAGATTCTGTCAATGTCGTTAAGTGAGTAATTCATTTCCATTACAATTATTACAAATTTATTAAGAAATGTTACATGCTCATCTTAACAAATCACTTCCCGTTTGTCAAGCTTTTCACCTTAAATATGGTATTTCATGTCAAACAGCAACGGAAAGCTGTACTAATGATGTCCTTGATTTCCACTTTGTGGGAGGCTGTCCCATATTTCAGCTGATCTTCTCCATAATCAGCCGACTGGTCTCTTCGATTGTCCGTCCGTCCTGATCTATAACGATATCAGCATATTTCTCATAGAGGGGGATACGTTCTTCGTACAGATCCTTCAGATCCTGTCCTTCCTTGAGCACTACTCCGCGGCCTTTCAGATTGCCAAGCCGCTTCTTTAGCTCTTCGTATGATATTTTCAGATAGATTACTGTTCCAATGGCCCTCAAATGCTCCATCGCTTCTCTTCCGTATACGGCGCTTCCGCCGGTGGCAATCACCGTCTGTTCCAGCTGCAGGCTCCGATTTACGTCATTTTCGATCGCCAGGAACCCGCTGTCCCCTTCCTGTTCAATAATCTCATGGAGAAGCCTCCCCTCTCTTTCCTGTATCATCAAATCCGAGTCAGCGAACTGGTATCCCAGTCTCTTAGCCAGGACAACCCCAACCGTACTCTTGCCGGCCCCCGGCATCCCGATCAGTACAATGTTGTCCATTGTTATCTCCCCCTTATCTTCTGTATTTTTATGATTCTGTCTTGTCCTTTTCCTGTCCCTGTCTCCCTAGTCTGATATCACTTCATTGTTCAGCGGCAGACCGTTCTCCAGCGCATAGGCGTTCTCCAGCGTCTCGATGGCAATTGCCTGCATGGCCTCCTTTGTGAAGAATCCCATGTGGGATGTAATTAATACATTGGGAAATGTGGTCAGCCTTGCCAGCACTTCATCTTCCATAATATCATTGGAGCGGTCTTCATAGAACAGCCCTTCCTCTTCCTCATACACATCCAAACCTACTCCCGCGAATTTCTTCGATACTAATCCGTCCAGAAGCGCATAAGAATCAATAAGCGCCCCTCTGGATGTGTTTACCAGCAGCACTCCGTCCTTCATGCAGGAGATGGTTTCCTGATTAATCATATGTTTTGTATCTTTCGTCAGAGGGCAGTGCAAGCTGATCACGTCTGCCCTTGCAAGCGCTTCTTTCAGCGGAAGATACTCCACCTCCAGCCCCTCCGCCGGATACGGGTCATATGCCACAATGTGCATGCCGAATCCTTTGCAGATCCGGATCATTGCCTGTCCAATTTTCCCGGTTCCGATAATGCCTGCGCATTTATGATACAGATCTTGTCCCATCAATCCGTTGATATTCATATTAAAGTCTCTCGTTCTCGTATACGCCCGATGGGTATAGCGGTTGACTGTCTGCAGCATCGCCATGGCATATTCTGCCACCGCCTCTGGAGAATAACTCGGAACTCTCAGAATATGAATCTTGCCTTTCGCCGCCCGAATGTCCACGTGGTTAAATCCCGCACTCCGGAGCAAAATTGCCTTTACTCCCAGACCGGCCAGCTGGTCTATCATCTCTTTGTTTACATAATCATTGATAAAAATGCAGACGGCGTCATAACCCTTTGCTAGGAACACGGTCTCTTTTGTGCAGCGCAGCTCTAAGAAATTCATGTCATATCCGTAATCCTTCGCCATCGGTTCAAACCAAATCTTATCATAGGGTTTCGTCCCGTAAAACAGTATCTTCATACTTTCTACCTTCCTTTCCTGATGGCTATAGATATGCCCATTTTCTTATTTTTCCATACATATGTCAGGATACCGTTCTCTTAGTGAAACGCTGATGAAGGCGTTCTGCCCGCCTGCTCCTCCAGCCAGCAGCCAATATCTTCATATACTTGTGCCCGGTTCTTCTCATTCAATATCTCATGTCTCCCCTCGGGATAGGACAAGGTGTCTACTTTTTCCATCCCCGCTTCCTGGAATTGGCGAATTACCCTGCGCACTCCTCTGCCGTAATCCCCTACTGGGTCTTCTTCTCCCCAGGCAAACAATATGGGCAGCTTCTTAGGCATCCGCTCCAGATAGCTCTTATTCGTCAGGCAATACAAGCTGTAGAACAGATTATAGAATCCGTTCAGCGTAAAGAGGAAGCTCGTCTTCTCGCCGGATATATATTCGTCCACAATCGTCTCATCACTGCTGATCCAATCACAATGCGTCCTGTGGGGTTTACACCGTTTGTTATAGGAACCGAAGGCGATCGCCTGGACAAGTCTGCTCCTGTAGCGCCATCCTTTGCGGGCTGCCATCCCGCTTGTGAGAAACATCCCGAATCGCAGCAATTCCCTCGGCATATCCCCGGTGCCCAGTATAGCCGCTCCGGCCAGCCCCTCTCCATACATATACAGATATTGCCGTACAAGGAACGATCCCATGCTGTGCCCGAGGATCAGATAGGGCAGGCCGGGATATTTATCCTGATAAATCCTACGGATCTGATGAATATCCTCCAAGAGAACACGATTGCCGTTCATTTCCTCAAAATATCCATAGTCCTCCTTGGTTACAATCGATTCTCCATGGCCCAGATGGTCGTGGCCGATGACGAGGAATCCTCTCTGTGCCATATAGTCTGCAAATCCATCATACCGTTCAATATATTCCACCATTCCATGCACAAGCTGCAGCACTGCCTGCGGCTCTCCCTCCGGCTTCCAGACAACCCCATGAAGCCTCGTCCTTCCATCGTGGGAATTCAGCCCGAACGTCTGTCTTTTCATGATTAACCCCTCTTTCCAACGTTAGATCGCTCTGAAAGTCCCGGACAGCGTCCATGCGATAGGCCTGCCTGCGCACACAGACGTATGGGCATTGGACGGGCCGGCAGGCCGCATTGTGGATATCGGCGGCAATCGCGAGAGCGCGAAGCACCAAGCAATTGACTTTCAGAGTTTGGTGGTGTCCGCTGGCGGACATGCTATCTTTTATGCGCCCGGTCCTGTGCGGTTCCGCACAGCCCGGCATGCGCAGGTATCATACCTGCTTCGCAGCTATTATACCATATCCATCTGTTTTCTGATAGGTTATCTTTGTGTGCTGTTCTGTCTGCTGAGCGATTGATTGTCTCCCTCAGAATGCCGGCTCCTCACTCCAGTTTATTTTTCATAGCGTTCTTGGTGTATACGGTATTGCCCACAAGCCACAGCCCGCAGGAGATGATGACAGGGAATGCCCCGGTGCTAAGCAGCATTCTCCCTATCACCGCCAGTACACTGAACAGCAGCTGCCCCTTCTGAACTACCAAGTATGCCTTATAACCGCTCCGGTAAGTGATCATCTTCGTCGCTTCATCCATACTGCCCTCCCACTCCTTCTGGAAATTCCAGGACAGCGGGTCTCCTTTCATGATCGGAGTTCTTCTTTTAATCTGAAATACAAGCAGAGCCTGTTGGATACAGCAAATAATAGTAAAGACGAAAAACAGTCCGACCGATACCATCATCCCGTCATAGTCCGGATCCGCTGCCAGTCCAAACAGCAGAAATTCCACGATGATATTCGTGGAGGAGATCAGCATTGCCTTCCCCTGATCCTGATCGTTCTGTTCGTCCTCCTCGTCACTGTACATTCTCTTCATCCCTCTGGCTGCTCGTATATAGTAGACAAGGGATGGCAGGAACAGAATCAGGAATGCCGCCGTCTGTACCGCCGGCATCCATTTCAGCATCTCTTCATATATCCCGTCAAGGCCAGTAAACCCGCCGGTCTCTCTCAATATAAGGATCAGCATGGAAGCTGTCCCTCCCACAACTCCTCCAATCACAATGTAGAACAGCATCTTCCCCCAGGTCTTCACGCCTGCCCTGGTTCCATTGCCCTTCTGTCCAACCTGATAATTGCTCATAGTCTTCTCCCTCTTTCTTTCCCTATTTGTCCTCTTCATACCAGAAGATATCTTCCACAGTTGCTTCACATATGGCCGCCAATTTCAGAGCCAATGTCACCGACGGAGAATAATCTCCCCTCTCTATTAAGCTGATTGTCTGTCTGGACACGCCGGCCAGACTTCCCATCTCTGCCTGATTCACTCCCAGCTTTGCTCTGTATTCTTTGAGACGGTTATATAACGGCATATCCTCTTCCTCCTCTCTTCCTTTTCCAATTCACCCATTCCATCGCTTCCTCCTTAGCATCTCTTATATCCTTCTGCATTCTTGTTCATTTCCCGAACAGGCAGGCCTGCCGGCATCACGACGAACATTAGCCCCCGAATGGCTTCGCTTTGTCTGTTTCCGTCATTCTCTTGGTATTTTTCATATGCCTTTGTCCATGACACCGATACTTGTCATTTTGACAACTTTATTTGTCAATTAAAGAATACCATTGACAACAATCTTTGTCAATACTTTTTTGACAACTTTTTTTGTCATCGCAAAAATCTCTTTCATGCCAGCAAGCTCTGCTCTTCCAGATATATCAGAACCAAGAATTCCGCTTGTGAAACTCTCGCGTCGAGCGCGGCCGCCTCTGCTGAAATCAAAAAAGCCGCCGCGGCATTTCTCTCATCATTGCCGCAGCAGCTTTCTGCTGTTCTCTCAAATGATATCACTTCTAAGGAAGCCCTAATGAAATCAACGCTTCCCTTGCCCCTGCTTCCTTGGGCCTTTCCCGCCCGGGCGCCGTCTTCTCTGGCCTTCCTTCTTCCTACGTACGCTGAAGCCGAATGTTCCCAGCAGCTTTCCCTGCCCATAATAGCCTCCGTGAGAATAGACAAGAGGCTTCGCCTTCGCAAGGTCGAACCGCCCTTCCCGGTCCATATAGCTCTTATCCACGCGGACGGCCAGTACGTCTGCCAGAAACATATGGTGGGAGCCAAGCTCCTTCACCTCTCTCACACGGCACTCAATGCTCACCGGGCTCTCTTTGATTCCAGGCACAGACACCTGTTCGGATATATCCCTGCTCAGACCCAGTTCCTTGAATTTATCACAGTCTTTTCCAGATCTCACTCCGCAGAAATCCGTGGCGTAAGCCAATGCCTCTGTCGTTAAATTCAGCACAAATTCTCCAGTCTCCCGCAGCATATGATAAGAATATCGTTCCGGTCTGACGGAGATATAGGTCATGGGCGGATTCGTACACACAGTCCCTGTCCAGGCAACTGTTATAATATTTGTCCTTCCCTCCCGGTCAGCTACGGTAACCAGCACCGCCGGAAGCGGATAGAGCAGATTGCCCGGCTTCCAAATCTCTTTTTCCATCACTATCCATCCTCCTGCGCCACTGTTCCAGCTCTCTTAAGAAAGCGCTGATGAAATCAACGTCCCCTAATCCCCCAGGCATATCTGTCAGGAGGACAATACATTGACAAATGCCGGTATCAGCTGCTTCTTCCTGGAGACAACCCCATTCAGCACTGTCGCGTCTTCCCCCGCTTTTATAAAAAACGCATCGCTTACAAGCTGCTGCGCATGCCTTCCCCAGTAAATTAATTCTGTGGATTCTTCCAGGATGTTCGTAAGCATGAAGAAAATCATCTTCAGTCCCGTGTCCTTAGAGGCTTCCTGGAAATACGGCAGCATCTTGCCCTTCAGCTCTTTCAGCTCTTCTGCGTCCATCGAGCTGATCTGTCCCACTCCAAATTCCGTCTCGCTGATGTTGAACTTCTTAAAGTCCTGATAAAACACTTCTTCCGGCGCCATTCCCCGCAGATTGCTGCCTGCCGTGAACATCTGCTTCGCGAACTCCTTCACGTCAATCCCCGCGATGGCGGACAGCTCCTCCGCCGCCATCTGATCTGTCCACGTACAGGTGGGAGACCGGTACATCAGCGTGTCCGACAGGATCGCCGCGCACAGAAGCCCCGCTATCTTCGGCTCGATCTCCGCCTTTTTCTCTTTATAGATCTGATATATGATCGTCGCAGTACAGCCCAGCGGCTGATTCCGGAAGAACACCGGCCCCATTGTCTCCAGGCTGCCGATTCTGTGATGGTCAATGATTTCCAGAATCTCCGCGTTGTCAATTCCATCCGGCGCCTGAGATCTTTCGTTGTGATCCACAAGGATAATCTGCTTCCTGCGCATATTCATCAAGTTCCGTCTGGAAATCATGCCCACATATTCTCCGCGGGCATCCAGGATCGGGAAATCCCTGTGTCTCAGCTTCGCCATAATATCCTTAATCTGATCCACAAGGGAGTCCATGCGGAAGGTTACAAGCCCTTCCGTCTTCATAAAATACCGGATTGGCATACTCTGGTTGATAAGCCTGGCCACCGTGAAAGTATCATGGGGCGACATAATTACCGTACAGCCCTTCTCTGTAGCAAGATGCTTGATTGTACGGGATACTTCTGCTCCCTCACAGACGACAATGCATCCAGCGTTCATTTCGATAGCGCACAGCTGCGACTCATACCGGTTGCCCAGAATCACCAAGTCATTCTCTTCAATATAGCTCTCCATCAGATCCGGGTTCGCCGCCGCTACAAGCACCTTGCCGTTATCCACTACCGCATGCTCATCTCCGACAATCATATGGCCGTCAATGGTCTCGATAATGTTGGCGTAAGGTGTCTTCGCCACCCCGAGAATGGTACTTTCGTATACATCCATATAGGATTTGGCAATATCTCCCACTGTAATAAGACCCTTCAGACGCTTTCCCTCGGTAATCGGAAGCGTCACAACGTTATTGTCTCTCATTGTCCTCCAGGCTTTTTTCAGGGAAATATTCTCATCTACCCCTTTGGTCATTCGGATTTCGATGTCTTTCACCTGTGTTCCCACATCTGCTGCAAACTCCGGCACTTTCACGCCGAAATAGTCCAGCACATATCTGGTCTCCTCATTAATCTCTCCGGCTCTGCGGGCCTCGAAATACGCATCCTCAGTTTTATTCTTCAGAGCTGCATAGGCAATCGCTGAACAGATAGAATCCGTATCTGGATTTTTATGGCCAATAACCAATACTTGCCTTCTCTCTTCCTTTTTCATAATTGTGCTCCTCATCACTGCTAAAATTCGAACACTGCCACCCCATAAGGTGCCAGCGGATAAGCAAAGGAATACTTTCTCCCATCGCAGTCCTGTCTTACCGCCTTATAAGTCTGCGGTTTCGGGCGGCCGCTGCCTCCAAACTCCTTCGCCTCTGAATCCAGCACCAGCTTGTATGTCCTCCTTCTAGGCACGCCAACACGATAATCCTCCCGTTCCACCGGCGTAAAATTGCAGATAAACAGCAGGTTCCTCTTTCCATTGGCCGACAGCCTCACAAAGCTGTATATGCTCCGGTAACAGTCGTCCGCGTTAATCCACTCAAATCCCTCCGGCGCATGGTCTCTCTGATAGAGTACCGGATACTTCTTATACAGATGCAGAAGGCTTCTTGTAAAATTCTGCATCCACTGATGCTGATCTTCTGACAGCAAATACCAATCCAATTCCCTCTTCTCACTCCACTCCTGAAACTGGGCGAAGTCCTGTCCCATAAACAGCAGCTTCTTGCCCGGGTGCCCGATCATGAATGCATATCCCGCCTTCAGGTTCGAAAACTTATCTTCATAGATACCGGGCATCTTGTTAATCATAGAGCACTTCAAATGCACAACCTCATCGTGGGAAAGCACCAGAACATAATGTTCGCTGTAAGCATACGTCATGGCAAAGGTCATTTTATTGTGGTTATATTTGCGGAAGTAAGGATCCAGCTTCATATATTCCAGAAAATCATGCATCCATCCCATATTCCACTTCATTGTAAACCCAAGCCCGTCGTCCTCCGGCTTGCCCGTCACCTTCGGCCAGGCCGTGGACTCCTCCGCAATCATCATAGCTCCTGGGTTCCGCCCTAACAGACAGGAATTGAGATGCTTGAAAAATTCAATCGCCTCTAAGTTCTTATTCCCGCCATACTTATTCGCCACCCACTGCCCGTCTCTCTTGCCGTAATCCAGATACAGCATAGACGCCACTGCGTCAACCCTCAGTCCGTCCACATGCATCTGTTCCACCCAGAACAGCGCGTTGGCGATCAGGAAATTCTTCACTTCGTTTTTACCATAATCAAAAATCTTCGTACCCCAGTCTGGATGTTCTCCCTTCCTCGGATCCGCGTACTCATACAGGCATGTCCCGTCAAAGCAGGCCAGACCGTGAGCATCCCGAGGAAAATGGGCCGGCACCCAGTCTAAAATCACACCGACTTTATTCCGGTGCAGATAGTTAATCATATACATAAAATCCTGGGGGGTCCCATATCTGGATGTTGGCGCATAGTATCCCGTAACCTGATATCCCCAGGAACCGTCGAAGGGATGTTCCGCTATCCCCATCAGCTCCACATGGGTATATCCCATATCTTTTACATATTTTACAATCTCATGCGCAAATTCCCGGTAATTGTAAAATCCATCTTCATCTTGCTCCGTCAGCTCATGCTTTCTCCAAGAACCGATATGGACTTCGTAGATTGCCACTGCGTTTTGACGCATATCAAGGTCCTTGCGCTTCTCCATCCATTCTTTGTCCGTCCAGGTAAACGTGGTCAAGTCTGTTACGATGGAAGCGGTCTCCGGGCGCTTCTGGGCGTAATTGCCGAAGGGATCCGCCTTGAACAGCTTCTCTCCAGACTGGGTCTCAATCTCATACTTATACATAGCCCCAACGTCCGCCCCCGGCACAAACAAGTCATAGATCCCGTCAGTGTCATGCCGGTTCATCTCATAGCCGGCGCCGTTCCAGCCGTTAAAATCCCCTACAACCGATACACCTTCCGCATTGGGAGCCCACACAGCAAAATAAACTCCCTTCTTGCCGTCCCACTCTGTCACGTGGGCCCCAAGCTTTTTAAAAATATCATAGTGCGTACCCTGCCCGAATAAATATTGGTCAAACACGGTTATTTCCAGATCGTGTGCTTCTTTTTTTGTCTTTGCTTTTTCTCCCATTTACCCACCTCGTCATCGGCATTGATTTAGCTGCCGCCGGTAAAACGATGTCCAAGCTTTATGCCCGCCGGCTCTTCGAGCTATATCTTATTATATAATATCCCCCCTTCAATTGACAAGGGTACAAGCTCACCCCTTTGTCCAAGAGATAACCGATGTTTCCGCCCATATACAGAAAAACTCTATGCATCAGCCCTCCTCCCCCTTCCGGGGGCATATCGGTCTGTCATGCATAGAGTCCTTTCCCTTCCATTCTGCTATATCAGCTTATGCAGTCAGCAGCAGATTACTCAAAATCCTTCTCCCTGAGAATTACACAATCGTCATCGTCATAGCGCTTGTTCGCCAAGACATGGAAAATTCTTCCAATTCCTTTCTTCTCACTCTTCTCGATGGCTTCGTCAATAATTTTTTTCACGTCCGCCACGCTCACGTCATAATCGTCCCTCTGCATATTCCCAATACGGTTATACAATGCCAGGACCGCCATCTCATCGATAGAGTAATCCAGCTCTTTTGCATAGCATCTGCCAAATTCCACAAGTTCGTCATTATTAAATACCGGCAAGTCTATTTTGGACGCAATCATATGGGACAGCCCCGGATGCAGCTTCATAAATCTGCGCAGCGGCTGCTTCTCATCTTCAAATATGATCAGAAGTCCGCCGGTCTGTCCTCTCATGGCCATCTCCAACTCTCTCGCCGTGTCATCCTCCAGGCTGCTTGCCTGCTCCACAATCAGCGCACCGCCTTTCAGTTTTCCGATAACGGCATTAGGCCCCTTCTCATTCAGCGTATCCGCGCTGACCTTGGCGATTCTCCCGCCTTTTTCTTTCCTGCCCTTTTGTATCGCCTTAATAAGGTTTACCGCAAGCATTGTCTTACCTGTTCCATGCTCGCCGGTAATCATAATATTCCCCACATTGGATGTTCCGCCCCGGATACATGCCTTTTCATTTTCCAGCGCCGTCCAGAGCTGATCACTCATCCCATGTACTGGAGCAAAATAGGTAAATAGCTTTTTCTGCTCTTCTGTAAGTCCTCCGGGTTCCTGGGAGGCTCTGGCTTTTGATTTCTCCTGCCGGCGTATCTGTGTCCCGTGAATCTTCCCGTCCAAACGTCCGTCACCTGCATCTGCCAGCACAAGGCTGTCCCGTGACAGAGACGCAGTAATCTTATCCTCCAGATCATCTGCCGCATCATCGTCTTCTTGGCCTGGATCGGACCTCTTTGGCCTCATCCCTTTTTTACCGCCCTTTTTCTTCGGATGCCGGGGGCGGCTAGGCTTCCCTGTCTCTTCCGCAGGCGCGCTTTCCAGCGCATCCTCCTGACGGGCGTTCCCCTGAGGCGCCTCTTCTTGTGCGGCTTCCGCCGGTTCTCTCTCTTCTTGTACGGCATCTTCCTGTACTGGCTCTCCCAGAACAGTCCTTTCCTCGTGCGCAGCCGCCGATACCTCCTGCCGGCCATCAGCCGTATCTTCAGGCGCCCCCTCTTCCTTGTCTGCAGCCAATGCTTCCTCCGGCAATATAATCTCCGGAAGCGGAGTCTCTTCCTCAGCCGCAGTTTCCTCGATGTCTTCCGCCTTATCCGCCAGTTCTTGTTCTTCCTCAGAAATCTCCGGTCTAGGGAAAGCAGATGTCTCTGCTACCGGCGGCTTCTCAGTGGGTTGTGCCTTAGACTCTTCCTGCGTATCCTCCTGGGCTTTAGCCTTGGGCTCTTCCTGCGTATCCTCCTGAACTTTGGCCTCGGGCTCTTCCTGCTCTTTAGGCACCGCTTCGTCCGGTACCTTTTGCTGTCCTGCCTCAGATTCCTCCCCGCCTCTTGCCTTCTCCCACTCTGTAAGAATCTCCTGTATCGTCATCTGCCCTGTAATCTGCTTCTCCAGCGGCTTGTACTCCGGTATATCCATACGAAGCTGTCCATCTTCTTCTAAGTCCAGACCTCTGTCCTCAACGGCCTCTTCCCGCGCCTCCTGTAAAATCTCTTCAGGGACAACAATTTCAGGAAGTTCTGCCTGAAAATCTTCCTCTTCTGCGTTCTGAACCATCTTCTGGACATCCTCAGTCACATAATCTCCCTGGGAATAGGCTCCTTGGATATAGCCTGCCTGGTACGCCCCGTCTGCACCTTCAGTATAATAACCCTCCGGGTATGTCCCGTTCCCTCCGTCTGAGTAGTCAATCTGAGCATAGCTTGCCTCGCCAGCTTCCTCGCTATAGTAAGACGGAGCGTACCCCGCCTCAGCGATCTGCTCATCTCGCTGCTTCCTTCTGCGCTCTTCTCTCTCTCTCGTCTCCCTGGGATCCTCTGTATCCACCAACTTCGTTTTCTTCGTCCGTATCTCGTACTTTTCCTGCTGAGCAGGCGTCAGCTCCTGATACTTCATCTTAAGCTGCATGGCTTCCAAAACATATTTCCCGTCATTGAACCATAAGATCAGTTCATCACATTCGTTGACACATTTCTCGATTTCTCCGGCTTCCTCGTAGCGGTAAGCCAGCTCCAGCGCCCACTCTTCCTCGTATTCCTGCGTCCTATATTCCTCCAGGATCGCAATCTGATCCTTCAGCGCCGCGCCCTTTCCTCTAAATATTTTATATTTCAATATAAGCCGACCTGGATCCTTAGGTGCCGAGTGGACAAATTCTTTATAATATTCAATTGCCTGGTCATAATCCTGCAGCTTAATGGACACATCAGACAATCGATAGGCAATCATCCGTCCCACAGGCGCGCGCTCATAAGCCATGGACAGCAGTTCACGGCTCTCCTCGTATTTCTGATTTTTTTCATAGATATCTGCAATCTTACACAGCGTTGATACACTTCTAACCCTGTGCCAGTCAATTCCGTTTGCTACTTTCAGCGCAGTTGCATAATCGTTTCTTTCTATGAGTTTGTTAATCTGATCCAGCTTTAACTGATACTCATACTTATCCAATCGTTTCACCTCTATACCAGCAATTTAAAGATAGTTATAGCCTTTTTTAGTCTAACATAACCCCGTACCCTTGTCAAAAGTATATTTACTTTCCGTTCCCGCTTTGATATAATCAAAAGAAAGCGCCCGCTTTAGATTGGAGCATATATGAAAGCTGCCACTTTATACCGCAAACGCCTGATTCCTCAGGAATCTGTACTTCTCAAAGACGACTGTCTTTTCTATCAGGATTCGGATATTTTAATGACCGCGTGGAAAACGCTGAAGCCCAAGCCTGAACTAAGCTTTGGCTTTTCCTGTTATTTTCTGCGGGAAGGTTTTAAGATCAGTAAGTTCTACAATCACGCCAGGGAATTCATGTACTGGTACTGTGATATCATATCCCACGAATACTGTTCCGATACCAATACTTATATATTCACAGATTTGCTCGCTGATGTCATCTTTTATCCTGATGGCCGCTACGAAATTATAGACTTGGATGAGCTTTCTTTTGCTATGACCAACCATTTATTGGAGCCGGATTCCGCCGCGGATGCGCTTCTAAAGCTGGACCATCTTCTTCATCTGCGCTATCAGGGCCTTCTTGCCCGATATTTCGATTCGATTAATCACAAAATTGCTTCTTTCCAAGGGCTTACTCTCAATGAATCCGCGCAGGCCTGTATTAGCAGCCCCGCTCAGCAGTCGTGAAATGCATAAAGAGGCTTCATACTGCCCTTCTCGGCACAGTACGAAGCCTCCTCTTAACGAGTCCATTGCCGCCACGCGCTTGAATAAGCCGACCATACTTTCCTGCGCCGCAGCCGTTCGCCGTCACAACTGTATACAGATTTCTCTGCCGGTATGCATATACTGATAATATCTAACCCCTGCTGCATCCATCATCCGCTTGGATGCCATCACCGAAGGCGTATCCTTATACTTATCCTCATCATACACAATCGTCTTTATCCCGGACTGTATAATCGCTTTTGCACACTCATTGCAAGGGAACAGCGTCACGTACAGCTTGGCCCCGTCCAGGCTCCCTCCCCGGTAGTTCAGAATGGCATTCAGCTCGCTGTGGGTGGAATACAGATATTTATTCTCCAGTCCGTCTCCTTCTCTTGCCCAGGGGAACTCATCATCTGAGCATCCGATGGGAAATCCATTGTATCCCATAGATAATATTTTATTATCCTGGCTGACAATACAAGCCCCTACCTGGGTATTCGGATCTTTTGATCGCATGCCGGACAACTTGGCCACGCCCATAAAATATTCATCCCATGTAATATAGTTCTCTCTCTTATCCATACACCGTTTCCTCCTCTCTACAGCCTTCCTTCCCACTCCATTCTCCGGATAACCTTGTCTATCATCTGCTCCAGCTGTTCAAAGCAGCGTCCATAGTCTGCAAGCTCTCCCCCATACGGGCTGCTTAAGGGCTGGCTTCGCGCATACTCTTCCAGCGTAAAAACGCTGCTCTGTTCAGGGTATACTTTCTTGATCTCTTCCTTCTGCTTCTTATCAATCGTCAATACAAGACAGCCGTCGCCCATATCTTCTCTTGCCAGCCGCCTCGACATATGGCCGTCCAGCCGTATGCCGTTCCTGATCATAACCGCCTCTGCTTTCTGATTGACCGGTTCTGGGAACAGCACCACCAGCCCTCTGGAAAGTATTTCAACAGCTCTTCCTTCTAGCTTCTTCCTGGCTATCCCCTCGGCCATCGGCCCGACGCTGGTATTGCCGCTGCTCACAAATAAGAGCCGGCTGTACTTGCTGATCCCGCCTCTCCCTACCTTCAGCACCTGGTGTCCTGCGGCTTTCAGCAGGCGGTTCATAATGGCTTGTCCGAGCCCTGGAGATTCAAAGGACTCCGAATAAATCCCATCTGCGTCCAGATCGTCAAATTCCCTTAAGATCGCGAACAAATTCCTGGCAATTGAGGCTTCATCCTCCCTGCTTCCGATCACACGGACAATTTCCGCCTCATAGTAAGGCTCTGTCTCCTCTGTGCAGATCACTCCTGCGGTCAGTCCATGATCTGCCTTCTCTCTCACCAATTCATTTATCTTCGCAACTACGTCTTCCTGTTTCCCTTCAACCACCAGCAAATCTGCCTTTGGCGCATAATGGCGATATTTCATCCCCGGGGCCTTGGGGACAATATTGGAATCCTCTTTGATAAGCGCCTCATCCATCTGAACTTTCCCGATTACTTCCTCCAGCATCTCCTGCGTAATATATCCCGGACGAAGAATAACAGGGTTCTCCCCGCTCAAATCTACAATCGTAGACTCCAGGCCTATAGGCACTTCGCCTCCGTCCACAATCATATCGATCTTGCCGTCAAGATCATCCTTTACATGCTGCGCGGTCGTCGTACTTGGTCTCCCGGACGTATTGGCACTGGGAGCCGCGATATATCCGCCTCCGGCGCGTATCAATCTCAGAGCGGTCTCATTGCCCGGCATACGCACCGCCACTGTGTCCAGCCCGCCGGTTATCTCATAGGGAACCCGCTCGCTTTTGGGAAAAATCATTGTAAGCGGCCCCGGCCAGAATTTCTCCGCCAGCATCCTAGCCTTAGTCGGTATCTCACTGACGATCAGGCCAAGGGCATCCCAGTCAGCAATGTGCACAATTAACGGATTATCCGACGGCCGGCCCTTCGCGCTGTATATCTTAGACGCAGCCTCGGCGTCCAAGGCGTTCGCTCCCAGTCCATACACCGTCTCTGTCGGAAATGCCACCAATTTTCCTTCCTTTAACATTTCACCCGCCTGCGTTATCTTTGCCTCGTCTGACTCATCGCCCCTGATTGTTACAATTGTTGTAACCATTTCCCTTCTCCTCGATTCTATCTTGTACTATCATTCAGGTAGTTCATAACCCCCATATGCAGCGCCCACGCCAGTCTCTCCTGATAATCCGGGTCGACCAGAAGGTCCGCCTCCTCTGCGTTGGACAAGAAGCCGCACTCTACAATGACAATCGGCCTCTTCGTCTTGCTGAGCATGTAATAGCTGGTATTCCCTTTCACTTCTCTCGCATGCTCCCCGCCCAGGGCAAGCAGCAGCTGATTCTGAATGTCTTCCGCCAGAAGTTTCCCCTCCGCGGAACTGGAATAGTAGAAAACTTGCGCCCCCCGCACATACGATTCATGGTAGCTGTTTTGGTGGATGCTGACAACACAATCCGGGGCAAGCTCTTCAATCTTCCCGCACCGGTTTCTCAGGTCTTCGATCTTCTTATTCTCGCTGTATTCCCGATATAGTCCTTCATCAGCATCTCTTGTCATATAGACTTCCACATCTGAGCTCTCCAGCAGGCTTTTCAGCCGGAATGCGATCTGGAGGTTGATATCCTTCTCCAGATCGCCATTGGCGCTCACCTTCCCTGGATCAATTCCTCCGTGCCCAGGATCAATAACCACACGTCTGCTCCCGGCAGCCTTCTCCTCCACCTGCATCTGCGCAGCCATCTGCGCGCTTTTCTGTGACAAAATATACGCTGCCGCCAATATGATGATGCCCATCAAGAGCTCCAGGTTCTTTCTTCTCATCCCACACCTTCAGGCCATTCTCTCCTTAATATATATGCCTTCAGGCGCGCAGCCATTCCCAGGCTTTCATCGCTTTCCCATGCTGCTTAGCCCTGCCGGTGCCCCATCTTAAAGCGAACCCAGAAGGGAACGCTTTCATCCGCGTTTCCCTAATACAGTCTCCGCGTAATTGACAGATGCCATCGCGTCTTTACAATAAGCATCCGCATGGATCGTCCTGGCGTACTCTTCTGTGAGAACTGCTCCTCCTACCATGACTTTCACTCCCGGCACATGCTCATGAAGCTGCCGGATCGTCTCCTCCATACTCGGAACCGTTGTTGTCATCAAGGCGCTCAGCCCCACCAGGGCCGCCTTGTGCTCAAGGGCACATTCCACCACTCTTTCAGGCGGGACATCTTTTCCCAGATCAATCACTTCATAGCTGTAGTTCTCCAGCAGAACCTTCACAATATTTTTCCCAATATCGTGGATATCTCCTTTCACCGTGGCAAGAATAATTTTCCCCTTTTTCTCCTGTGCCACACCCTGCCTTGCCATATAGGCTTTCAGCACTTCAAACGCCGCCTTGGCCGCCTCCGCGCTCATCAAGAGCTGGGGCAGGAACACGGTCCCCTTCTCAAAGCCTTGGCCCACCTCATTCAGGGCCGGTATCATCTCCTCGTTGATAATATCCAGCGGCTCCCTCGCCTTCAGAAGCTGCTCTGCTTCCGAGGCCGCCTGTTCCCGAAGCCCCTTCTGGATGCTCTGTCCCAGGGAGAGACCTCCCCTGCTTGTATCAGAGCCTGTGTCCTTCTGCGCCTGATTCGCCGCAGCCAGAGTCCCCTGTCCGTTCTGCCCCGCATACCGGCTAATATAATCCCGGCAGTTGGAATCCAGCCCTGCCAGCGCGCAGTAGCTGAAATAGGCCCTCATCATGTCCTCCGAGTTAGGATTGATAATTGCGGCGCTCAGTCCCTCCTGCAGAGCCATTGTATAAAAAGCCGCGTTAATTCCCGGCCTGGCCGGCAATCCAAAGGAAATATTGGACACCCCCAGGATGGTACGTCCTCCCAGTTCTTCCTTCACGCGGGAAATGGTCTCCAGGGTAGTCAGCGCCGACCGGCTGTCAGAACTGATCGTCATGGCCAGTCCGTCTATCAGGATATCCTTTTTGCCAATGCCAAATTGTGCCGCCCGGTCATATATCCTGCGCGCGACAGCAATTCTTCCCTCAGCCGTCTCTGGAATCCCATTCTCATCCAGCGCCAGCGCCACCACAACTCCTCCGTACTTCTGCACAAGGGGGAATACCTGATTCATCACTTCCTCCTTGCCGTTGACGGAGTTGACCAGCGCCTTCCCATTATATATTCTCAAAGCCCTCTCCATCGCTTCCATATCTGATGTATCGATCTGAAGAGGAAGCTCTGTCACACTTTGAATCTCCCGGACCGCGTCCTCCATCATAGACGGCTCGTCAATCTCCGGCAGCCCCACGTTCACATCCAGTATATGAGCGCCTGCTTCCTGCTGGGCTGCCGCCTCTCTCAGCAGATAATCTATGTTATGATCACGGAGCGCCTGCTTAAATTTGGGTTTCCCCGTAGGATTGATCCGCTCTCCGATGATAACTGAGCGTCTCCCGATTTCCACTGCCGCTGCATAGGACGTGACGATTGTGTGTTCCTTCTCCGTAACTGGCACTGGCTTTCTGAGAGCGCAGCGCTCACGCATGCAGCGGATATGTTCAGGGGTTGTCCCGCAGCACCCGCCAACGATCACAGCTCCCATCTGCACAATTTCATCCATCTCCCGGGCAAAGGCCTGGGCGTCAATATCATAGACGGTCTTCCCGTTCTCGCTTCTTGGAAGTCCCGCATTGGGTATTACCGCTACGGGTACCGAGGCATATGCCAGCAGTTCTTTGACAATTTCTTTCATCTGCACCGGCCCTAATCCGCAGTTAATGCCGAGAGCGTCTACCCCAAGACCTTCCAGCAAAGCCACGCCCGCGGCAGGCGTTCCCCCTGTGAGAAGTTTTCCTTTCTCATCAAAAACCATAGTGGCAACGACTGGAAGCCTGCTGTTCTCTTTGGCCGCCAGCACAGCCGCCTTCATCTCATAGCTGTCGCTCATCGTCTCAATCAGAATCAAATCGGCCCCGCTGCGTTCTCCTTCTATTACCTGCTCCGCGAAAATACGGCAGGCTTCTTCAAAATCCAAATCTCCCAGCGGCTTCAGCAGCTTTCCCGTCGGCCCTATATCCAAGGCAATCAGGATCTCTCTGTCTGTGTCCGATTTTTCCACGGCCCTCCTCGCGTTTTGACCTGCCGCCCTTATGATTTCCTGAACCGACCCGCCTTCTCCGCCCGGAAATTTCAGCCGATTGGCCCCGAAGGTATTCATATTAATGATATCGGCGCCGGCTTCAATATACTGTCTGTGGATATCTATGACCACTTCCGGGTGGGTAATGTTCCACGTCTCCGGAAGCTCTCCCGGCTGCAGCCCTCTCTCCTGGAGCATACTTCCCATGCCCCCGTCCCATATGATGATTCGTTCCCTTACCCGTTCGCTGATGTTCATTGTCTCAATCCTTCCTGTAGGCACAGTCTGCTTTCTCACATGCCCTGCATCCTCTGTTTGGCTCAGCGCATGCTCCCTCTTCGGCTGCGGCTCCGATCACTGCCGTCACCGACTTGGACGGCATCATTAACAGGGAATCTGTCAGTGTCAGCCCTATCCGCTTTGCCGTATCCAATACCCCTATCATCTGCCGCTGATACTCCAGCGGAAAGTCTCCATATCCCGGGCTGAATCTTGGCCTTAACTTCCATCCTTCCCCAAGGGCGCTTCGTATCTCTGCCTCACAGCTGTCGCAGTATTTCTCAATTGCCTCTGTACAGACTGCCTCCAAAACGACCGCCTTGCTCATCTGCATTTTCCGGTATTTCTGAACGAGACGTTCCGTCCCGCTTCCGAGTGTGGCTGCTAAAAAGGCCGCTTGTGTGCAGCCGGCAAGATTTTTCGCAAGATTCTTGCTGCGGATCACGGAGAACCCCAGATCCACCGTTCCCTCCTCAATCCCCACGATCGGAAATATACGGAATACTCTGCGGGGCTGCATATGCTCCCTCAGGAGGCTCTTCATCTCTTGTATCATATCTAGAACCGCCTGATCCGGCACATCCTTCGTCTTATATCCGAGATACCGCAGAATCTCTCTAAGCTCCCAATCTTTGCTGTCAGCCATCGTCCGCGCCCTCCTGGTGTCCTATTTTATAATTTCCGAGAGATTCTCCTGAATTGCTCTGGCCACCTCTGGCTTATTCATGGAATATACATGGATTCCATTCACCCCATTGGATATCAGATCGATAATCTGCTCCGTCGCATAGGCGATTCCCGCCTGCTTCATAGCTGCAGGATTGTCCCCGAACCGGTCAACCATCGCCTTGAACCGTGCAGGCAGGCAGGTACCTGACAGGGAACAGATCCGGTTAATCTGGCTCTTATTGGTCACAGGCATAATACCGGCCACCACGGGCACCGTGATTCCCTGTTCCCGAATACGGTATAGAAAACTATATAAAATATTATTGTCAAAAAACATCTGAGTCACCAGAAAATCACAGCCGGCGTCCACCTTCTCCTTCAAATGCCGGATATCCTCCTTCTGGTTTGCTGCTTCCACGTGTCCTTCCGGATAGCATGCTCCGCCGATGCAGAAATCTCCACCCTCACGGATTTCCGCCACCAGCTCGCTGGCATATTTATACTGATTCGGCAGCGGGAATGAGGCATCAGCCGGAATATCCCCCCGCAGGGCCAGCACATTCTTAATATGTTTTTCTTTCAGCTGGCTTAAAACCCCATGTACCTTGTCCTTCGTGGACGATGCGCAGGTGACGTGGGCCATGACCGGCACTCCGTATGTCTCCAGTATGTTCGAGGCGATATTTACCGTATAGTCGCTTGTGCCTCCGCCTGCGCCATAAGTAATGCTCATATAATCCGGCTTCAGCTTCGCGATCTCTGTCGTCGCCTTCTCTACGGATGCATAGCTATCCATAGTCTTAGGGGGGAACACCTCAAAAGACATCGTCGGTCTTCCTGAATGTAAAATATCACTGATCTTCATCTCATTCTCCTTTCCCGCATGATCTTGCCAAAACGCGGGGAGAAGCAGCCCTCTCCCCGCGCCGTAGGTTTAGAACTTTTGATCCTGGCATCACCTTAATTCACATATTTCAAAATCACGTCCCATATAGTAGACCGCTCCAGCCCAAGACGCCAGGACGCAATACCCGCCAATCCATATTCATCGATCAGCTTCGCCTTCTCTTCAATGGAACGCTCCTCTTCCAGCCACGCTTTATAAGTGGAGCCGCCGTTCTGGAACTCTGCGTAATACTGTTTGCATGTATCATCCCATTCTAATATAGCGCCTTCCGCCGTAGCTCCTCCGGAAATCGTAATCCCATTGGCCGCCAAGCGCTCCTCCATCGCATCCATCCCCAGCGCTTCACTGCTTAGATGATACGGGATGTATTCTGAATTCGGATCCTCTTCTGCCAGCTCTTCTTCTGTCTTCGGCGTCTCCTGCCACAATCTTGAGTAGAAAGGCACCGCGTTAATTACCTTCTCTGACGGAACTTCCTCCAGCGTCTTCTCAATACCCTCCCGCACAAACGGCATGGATGCAACAGAACCGCTTTCTGCCGATCCCGCATAGTGTTCGTCATACCCCATAATAATCACGTAGTCTGCCACAATGCCCTGTTCCTCCCGGAAGTAGTGTTCAGAATACGCCTCCGGCACATAATTATCCACCGACAGCACAATGCTGTTGAGCCGGCACATGATGGACAATTCACGAATAAACTGGATAAAATGCACTCCCGTCTCTACGGACAGCTGTTCAAAATCCACATTAATCCCATCCAGATCATACTGGATTGCCTGGGCTATCAGCTGGTTGATTAAGTTTTCCCTCTTAGAAGTGTAGGAAAGCACTTCGTAAGTGTCCACACCCTCAGCAAAATTATCAACCACTGCCCATACTTCCAGGTTGTTCTGGTGGGCATAATTGACATAGTCTGACGATGCCAAAGAACTGATGTTGCCGCTGGAATCAGATATTCTGAACCAGGTGGGCGCAATCGTAGTCAGCCCCTTCGTAGATGCTATCGTAGACAGGACTGTGTCATTGGCCTCAGCCACCGTCACGTTATGCCAAGACAGGTTAATCGTATAATCTTTCGAAATATTCGTATATACCGGTTCCTCAAATTCTCTCTCAGAGGCAACCGTCTGCGTCCTGACATCCCCGATTCTCTTATTCCTCACGTAGCCGATAAAACCGTCAGAGGTGCGGACCTTGGTCCAGTCCTCAATTCCCTCCTCCGTCTCCAACACGGTCAGCACGTCCCCCTGGGCCACTTCTGTCAGAATTGGGCTCTTCACTCCGGCTTGTACCCGAACCGCATCATCTCCCCGGACGTCTACCACTTCTTTCTCGCCCCACACGTTCACGATCTGCACCCGGTTGGGCTCTTCATAATAGGTATAGTCAAAATCTGTATATTCCCGCACAAAATCTATTGAGACATAAGTCTGTTCGCCCTGCGTCTTCACCACATTGCAGCCTGCCGTCCGCTTCTCATTGCCTACGGAATATTCAGATGTTCCCACCGTTGCCTCCACCAGGCGGTCCGGAAGCGCATACAGAAGTAAATTCTCATTAGAATCCCAATAAAACCTTGTATTCAAATAGTCTTGTACAGTCTCAAAATCCAGATACAGCGCCCCGTCAAAAATCTTGCCCTTATTCTCCAGGCGCTCATTCTCGATGATAATCGCCACCTCATCCGCTTCCGTAAGGTTAAAGTAGCTGTTCAAATCTGCTTTCTCGTCGCTCAGGGAATACCGGCTGACCAGTCCGACAACCGCAACGACTCCTAAGACAGCCAGTATAAATAATCCCGCCGCCAAAAATGGAAGCAGCCTCCTCTGCCTGTTTCTTCTTCTCCTGCGCCCTGTTGGGCGTCTGCTGTCCGGACGCCGTCCTGACGGCCTTCTGTCTGCTGGACGCCGCTTTCTCATTTGCTGCTTCGCCAATATCTGCGCCTCCTTACTGCTCTTTCGTATGCACAGAAATTATGCGGCATGCATAATTTCCCTTCACGTACCGCGATAGGCCAAACTGCCACCAAAATACACTATCAATCATGTATTATAACACGATTGTCCGCTGTCCGCCATTAATTTTTTTAAGGGGCGGTCTTCCGCCCCCTGCCCTCTCCCTCCTCTCCCCTGAAACGCGCATAACAGAGGCATCCTTTCTGCCGTTTTCAATAATACTGAGCCTGTTACAGGCTCGCTGACAGTTCCCGACAGCTGTTCCGGCCAGGGAGGCAAGTCCTGGCTTGTCCGTGATATATGAAAAAGCCGAACAACTGATAAAGAGCCTTGAGCATTCGCATATACGCCCGCCGCGATGTTCTTCCTCCTTATATTAATATTAATGTGCTGACCACTCCGTCATGCTGCCCTATTTGTGTTCTGGGAAAGACGGTTCCGAACGGAACCGCAACGATTGTGCATAGTCTGCATAGACTATTAATGATAAGTTTAGAATATTTTTAAGAAGACAGCCGCAGAGGAACCCGCCTCAGCGCCGGACTTCTGACCTGCCTCGCGGCCTCTGTCTCCTTCCCTCCTTCCATCTCCTGCTCTATGCTCTTCTCTGTTATTATAACCAATATGTTGCATATCTGCAAGAGATTTTTCTTCCGATTTGTGAAACGTTCCTTCATACTTATTTCACAAAAAATTCATGAATTTGGAAAATTATTCGGCGCCGGGAATCTTTACATCCTTGCCATTTTTGTTTATACTATAAAAACAAGAATATGCAATTTAATCGATTTTCCGTCCTAGGGACGGCAGGAAGAAGCTTATCACCGCACGCTTTACAGCGTATTCTTAATTGAAGGATGTGATATTATGAAAATTGAAAAAGTAAATGATAATCAGATTAAATGCACCTTGACTAAAGAAGATTTGGAGAATCGGCATATCAAGCTCAGCGAATTGGCCTATGGCACAGAGAAGGCGAAACTTCTGTTCCGCGACATGATGCAGCTTGCATTTTCACAGTTTGGATTTGAAGCAGAGGATATTCCTTTAATGATAGAAGCGATCCCGGTATCCAGGGAAACTGTAATTCTGATTGTTACGAAGGTGGAAGATCCCGAAGAATTAGATACCCGGTTTTCCAAATTCGCTCCGGATGTGCAAAATGAGATGGAAGAAATCTTCGGCCTCGGCAGCACGCTTGCTGAGCGTGCCGACGAGATTCTGGATATGTTCCGTCCTCATTCAAAAGCCGAATCGGCAGAAGAGGGCGCTACCTCCGGGCAGCAGGGCAGGCAGTCCGCCGCCCGCAGCGCTGACGTCCCGGACAACAATCCGGAAGAGCTGGTCCGCAGCTTTACCTTCCGCAGCTTGGACTTTGTGATTGAGGCATCCCATGTGCTGGCTCCCTTTTTCAGGGGTTCCAGTACGCTCTATAAGGATTCCTCCGCAGGTACGTATCTGCTCCGGATCGGCCGCGACAGCGATACCCCGGAGAATTTCAACAAGGCATGCAACATTCTCTCAGAATATGGAACGGGCAGTCGGCAGACGCCCCTGTCTGCAGAGTATCTGGAAGAACATTTTGAGAAGATTGTCGCATCTGATGTCATTGCAAAATTAGCTACGGTATAGCTTTCATCAAGAGCCCCGGCCATATGGCCGGGGCTCTTCTTGTACGGCATTGATTCCGTCCGCGGCTGTCCAATGCCGCAGATTCTGCAAGTCTATACCATTCTGGCTTATGCGTTCTTCCCATCCAGGAAATTGTTGATCTCATCCACCAGGGAGCCCGGGTCAATCCCGTGCACCATCGCGGCTTCCTCTATCGTCTCGCCCTGAGACGCCGGGCATCCCAGGCAGTGCATTCCGATATTCATGAGAATCGGTGCGACTCCCATATCTATTCTCAGCAAGTCGCCGATCATGGTATCTTTTGTCACCTGTGCCATAGCGGTTTCCTCCTTTTCTTCTATCTGTCCTGTGGACGGCGCCGCGTACAAGTACAAGCCGCAGCGTTGGACTCTATTATAATCTATTTTTCCCTTTTTCGCAACCGCCGCAAGTACAATTCCGCGCGTCCGATGACATTTGCCGCAGCTGTCTTCGCCAGTATCATCCGGGGGGATCAGACATTTTACGTGGTACGCCTCCCCAGTTTCCAACGAAAAAAGCAGCGGCTGGCACCTATCCTGCCGGTCATTCGGCAGAGTGGGTTTGTGTATGATGTCCCGCCTGATTTTCCGCAATTTTTTTGTGAGGTTTTTGCGTCTTGTCTGTCGTCGTCAAACCCTTGTTTTTTTTCGAAAACATGCGGGTTTGTACTTCAAAAAAAACATAGGATCCCTTGACGTTTTTGTCGGCGTTCACTTATAATAATCTACACAGGATTAGCATATTTCTCACTTCAGAATCCATGCCGTGCATGTGTGAATTGAGAAATCGGAAACTATTGGACACTTTTAAATAATTATTTTTGTTAGGAGGCTTTTACAAAAATGAGATCAGAATGGAAAGATTTCGTGGGCGGCGCCTGGGAGACAGAAATTAATGTCAGAGACTTTATCCAGAAGAATTATGATCCTTATGATGGAGACGAGTCCTTCCTGGCTGGCCCTACACAGGCAACCAAAGATTTGTGGGACATGGTTCTGGACCTGTCCAAGAAAGAAAGAGAAGCCGGCGGTGTGTTAGATATGGACACCAAGGTTGTCTCCACCATTACATCCCATGCAGCTGGATACCTTGACAAGAGCAAGGAGAAGATCGTGGGTCTCCAGACTGATAAACCTTTCAAGCGTGCTATGATGCCTTACGGTGGAATCCGCATGGCAATGAAGGCCTGCGAAGACAACGGATATGAGCTGGATCCCGAGATCGTAGAGTTCTTCACCATTCACAGAAAGACACATAACGCCGGCGTATTCGACGCCTATACGGAAGAAATGAGAGCCTGCCGTTCCAACCATATTATCACGGGTCTTCCGGATGCCTATGGCCGCGGACGCATCATCGGCGACTACCGTCGTGTTGCTCTCTACGGGACAGATCGTCTGATCGAGGATAAAATCGAGCAGAAGGATTCTACTTCCAAGGTTATGACTGCTGACAATATCCGCGACCGCGAGGAGCTGTCTGAGCAGATCAAGGCCCTGAAGGAGCTGGCGAAGCTGGGCGATATCTATGGTATTGATATTCGCAAGCCTGCTACGAACGTCAAGGAAGCCATCCAGTTCCTGTATTTCGGATACCTGGCTGCAGTAAAGGAGCAGAACGGTGCTGCTATGTCCCTGGGACGTACCTCCACTTTCCTGGACTGCTATGCTCAGAGAGACCTGAAGAACGGCACTTTTACCGAAGAAGAGATTCAGGAGTTCATCGACCACTTCATTATGAAGCTGCGTCTTATCAAGTTTGCACGTACACCTGAGTACAATCAGCTGTTCTCCGGCGACCCGGTATGGGTAACAGAATCCATCGCAGGGGTTGGCATCGACGGCCGTCACATGGTAACGAAGATGTCCTTCCGTTATCTGCACACCCTGTCCAACTTAGGACCTGCTCCTGAGCCGAACCTGACCGTTCTGTGGTCCACAAGACTGCCGATCAACTTCAAGAAATATTGTGCGAAGATGTCCATCACAACCTCTTCCATCCAGTATGAGAACGACGACCTGATGAGGGTGACCCACGGCGACGACTACGGCATTGCCTGCTGCGTATCCTCCATGAGAATCGGCAAGGAAATGCAGTTCTTCGGCGCGCGCGCGAACTTGGCGAAATGCCTCCTCTACGCGATCAACGGCGGCGTGGATGAAGTTACGAAGAAGCAGGTTGGCCCGAAATACCGTCCGGTAGAAGGCGAATACCTGGACTTCGACGATGTATGGTCTAAATATGTAGATATGATGGAATGGCTGGCAGGCGTGTATGTCAACGCTCTGAACATCATTCATTATATGCATGATAAATATTGCTATGAGAGACTGCAGATGTCTCTGCATGACAAAAATGTTAGGAGATATTTCGCAACCGGTATTGCCGGCCTCTCCTGCGTGACAGATTCTCTGTCTGCCATCAAATATGCGAAAGTAAAAGTGGTAAGAGATGAAGACGGTCTCGTAACCGACTACATCACCGAGGGCGATTTCCCGAAATACGGCAACGATGACGATCGGGCAGATGACATTGCCAAGACTCTTGTATCCACCTTCATGAACATGATCAGAAGGAACCATGTATACAGAGACGGCTTCCCGAGCATGTCAGTACTTACCATCACATCCAACGTTGTATATGGCAAGAATACGGGGAATACTCCTGACGGAAGACGTTATCGCCAGCCTCTGGCTCCGGGAGCAAACCCGATGCACGGCCGCGACAGCCACGGAGCAATTGCTTCTCTGTCCTCTGTTGCGAAGCTTCCTTTCATGGATTCTCAGGATGGTATCTCCAATACCTTCTCGATTATTCCGGGAGCCCTGGGCAAGGATGATAAGATTATCGCCGGAGATCTGGATGTAGATCTCGGATTAGACAGGGATTGATTCTATGGCAAGTATTAGCAGCGATAAAATGTTAGACGATATTGTCGCCTTTCTGGACGCTTCCGTAGCGAAGGGCGTTGGCCATCTAAATGTGGAGGTTAACGCTTCCGGAGGGGAGACCGTCGAGAAATCTGTCGATACGCTGGGGTGCATCGACTGTGCCAAGGGCAATCTTGCCTGCAGCGTGCCTACTCTTCATGACGGAATTGACGAGGGACTCGACGTAGATCACTTAGACTAATTTCATCATCAACTATATTTTAACAGCATAATAAAAGGAGGATTCTGCTATGGCAGCAACACAGGCCCAAATTGATAACTTAGTAGGTTTATTAGATGGATATGCAACAAAGGGCGGACATCATCTGAATGTTAATGTCCTCAACAGAGAGACTCTGCTGGATGCACAGGCTCATCCTGAGAAATATCCTCAGCTGACCATCCGTGTATCTGGATATGCAGTAAACTTCATTAAGCTGACCAAGGAACAGCAAGACGAGGTTATCAGCAGAACAATGCACGAGTCCATGTAATTGCAGAACCGGACATTTGCTCAACGGAGAAGAAGCTGGCTTCTTCTCCGTTTTTCTACAGGAAAGGAGTTCTTGCTATGAAAGGTTATGTACATTCTCAGGAAAGCTTCGGCACCGTAGACGGCCCTGGGATCCGGTATGTCGTCTTTGTCCAAGGCTGTCCTATGCGCTGTAAGTATTGCCACAACCCGGATACTTGGCCGATGAACGTAGGACAGATTGTGGATACAGATGAAATTCTGGAAGCCTATGACCGCAACCGTGCATTTTATGTAAACGGGGGGATTACTGTCACCGGCGGAGAACCCCTTATGCAGAAAGAATTCGTTACGGAGCTTTTTGAAAAAGCCAAAGCCCAAGGCATCCACACCTGCCTGGATACCTCCGGTGTCGGTTTCAATATGAAGCCAAGCTATCTCACAAAAATCGATCGCCTATTGGCTTCTACGGATCTTGTCATGCTGGATATCAAGCACATTGATCCCGAGAAACATTTGGAGCTTACCCAGCAGCCTAATGACAGCATTCTCGACTTTGCCAGATATCTTTCTGATAAGTCACTGGATCTGTGGATTCGCCACGTGGTCGTACCCGGCATCACGGACGACCCTAAATATCTCTATCAGCTGGGATATTTCATCGGTGATCTGAAGAATCTGAAGGCTTTGGACGTCCTTCCTTACCACACGCTTGGACTGCCCAAATACGAAAAACTTGGCATGAAATACCCTCTGGAAGGGGTAGAGCCGATGCCTAAGGAGCGTATTCCCGAGCTCCGGGCGGAAATCATCAAAGGACTGAAGGCGCGCCGTCTTGAACTGGCCGGGGAGGAAAAAAGGCATAATCCTTCAACCTGAATGTCCTGCTGGGTATGCCCTGCAAACGCAGCGTGATTCTGCTCCCTCCCAGGCGCCGCACTGCGGAAACCGCAGTGTGCATGCATCTATTTTGTCAGGGAAGCCAGCTGTCTGAACTGCTGCAAAAGGCCGATAAACAGCCTTTTCCGCCCGAAAAAAAATCTCATAAATTAAAATATTTTACACTTGTATAATCTATTACTTTATATTAAAATAGATTAGAGTATGGGACAGCCCATACAATATTTTTGCATCTCATTTTTAAGGAGGAATTTATTATGGCATACGTAATCAACGACACATGCGTAAGCTGTGGGGCTTGTGAATCCGAATGTCCTGTTGGCGCTATTTCTCAGGGAGACGGAATTTTCGTAATCGACGCCAGCTCCTGCATCGACTGCGGTGCTTGTGCTGGATCCTGCCCGACCGGCGCTATTGAGCAGGAGTAATCCTGTCATTTGAACTGACGAATACTAGAGGAGTATCCTAACAAATAAATACCGCCTGGCTTTCCTCCATCAGAAAGCCAGGCGGTATTTATTTGCCCGAGAGTTTATAGATTCTCCCCGGGCGCTTTCATTTCCCCTGCGCCATTTCCCTCTGTTATTTCCACACCCTTAGCGGCAGCTTCTCCCTCTGTCTGCCCCTCTGCCTTATGGCCGCAATGGATACAAAATTTTGCGTCCGGCTCCAGCGGCGTTTTACATGCCGGGCATACATTCCCGGCCGCAATCGGGGCGCCGCAGCCTGGGCAGAAGGAAGCGCTCCGATCTACGTCCCGGCCGCAGCCTGGACACAGCACCAATCCCTTCCGCTTTCTCAGATCTGCCCGAAGCCCGTCCAGCTGCGCTTCTATCTCCCTCACTTCAGACAGTATCTCCCGATAATCTGCCTCTCTGCCATCTTTCGATCCTTCATAAATACACTCTCCAATCTGGCGGAAGCACTCTTGTCTGCGGCCTTCTGCCTTGTTCATCTCACTGCTGATCTTTGCAGTCTCTGTGAGATCCTTCGCCTTCCTGCTCAACGTACCCCCGGCTTCACTTACACCGCTGCTTATCACATCAAAAATCGACATTATAGGAACCTCCCTCTTTTTATTATCTGATATTAGAATAGCAGATTCCTGCCGCACTTTTGTTTTTTAGAAGACACAGGTTCACTCAGCGTTCCCTTGGTACCGCCGCGCCGCACTGCCTGCAGCAGGATCCCCGTTCCGCCCCTCTTGCTCCGCATCGGCCGCATTCCATAGGCGCCGCTCTTCTCCTGAGCACAGCCCTTCCCGTGACATGCTCCCCATTCACAGCCGCCCTTCACCAATATAGAGCCCGCTATGGAGATAATTCTATCTGTCTGAAATACTGCGACAGTCTCCCTATGCAATATTTCGGAGACAAAGCTGCCTTCTCTGGAAGCCATAGAGGAGACCTGGGGCAAAAGGAAAGCTGGCAATTCAAACAGCTGCTCTCCGAAAGAACATTGCCCGATGGCTACTTCACCCCTCCCCTCAGCGCCGCCTCTTTCATCTCCCGTACATAGTTTTCCACATGGGGCACGCAGTCCTCCCCGTACTTGCGGCACAGCTCCACAATCGCGCTGCCAACGATCACTCCGTCAGCCTTGGCCGCCATCTCTTCCGCCTGCTCAGGCGTCGATATCCCGAAGCCAATGGCGCACGGAACCTCCTTCGTCTCCTTGACCAGCCTTATCATCTCACCCACATCTGTCGTGATCTGGCTTCGCATCCCCGTCACTCCAAGGGAAGAGACACAGTAGACAAAGCCTTCCGCCTCCCGGGCAATCATGCGTATCCGCTCGCGGGAGGTGGGGGCGATCAGAGATATGAGCGCGATACCGCGGCGGCGGAACTCGGAAGCGAATTCTTCCTTCTCCTCATAGGGCACATCCGGCAGAATTACCGCGTCTATCCCGCAATCGGCGGCTCTGCCGGCGAACCGGGCAATCCCATAAGAAAATACCACATTGGCGTAGGTCATGAAGGCCAATGGTATATGGCTGTTCTCCCGAATCCTCTCTGCCATCCGGAAAATGTCATCTGTTGTCACATGCCCTGACAGCGCCCGCATACTGGCCGCCTGGATGACAGGGCCCTCTGCTGTGGGATCCGAGAACGGGATCCCAAGCTCAATCAGATCCGCCCCTGCCCGCTCCATCGCATATACCAGCTCTTCCGTAATATCCAGGGATGGATCCCCGCATGTAATAAATGGGATAAATGCCTTGCCGTTTTCAAAAACCTGTTCTATCTTACTCATAGAGATCCTCCCCTCGATAGCGGGCAATGGCCGCGCAGTCCTTGTCCCCCCGCCCGGATAATGTCACGACCATGATCTGGTCTTTTTCCATGGAAGGCGCCAGCTTCCTGGCATAGGCGACCGCATGGGCCGATTCAATCGCCGGTATAATGCCCTCTGTGCGGGACAGATACTCGAAGGCCTCCACCGCCTCCTCGTCCGTCACCGCCACATACTCTGCCCGGCCTGTATCATACAGGTTGGCGTGCTCCGGCCCGATACCCGGGTAATCCAGTCCCGCAGAGATTGAATAGACCGGGGCAATCTGCCCGTACGCGTCCTGGCAGAAGTAGCTCTTCATTCCATGGAAAATCCCCAGGCTTCCGGTGGCTATGGTGGCGGCCGTCTCAGCGGTGTGGATTCCTCTCCCGGCCGCCTCGCAGCCAATGAGCCGTACCCCCGGCATATCAATAAAATGATAGAAGCTTCCGATCGCGTTGGACCCCCCTCCCACACAGGCCAGCACCGCGTCGGGCAGCCTTCCTTCCCGCTGCAGCGTCTGCTCTTTGATCTCCCTGGAAATCACTGCCTGGAAATCTCTCACAATCGTCGGGAACGGATGGGGTCCCATACACGAGCCCAGCACATAATGGGTATCACTGATCCGTCTCGTCCACTCCCTCATGGTCTCCGAGACCGCGTCTTTCAATGTGGCTGTCCCAGAGACAACCGGGTGTACCTTCGCTCCCAGCAGGCGCATCCGGTACACATTCAGCGCTTGGCGCCTCGTATCCTCTTCTCCCATGAAAACCTCACATTCCATATCCATCAGAGCTGCTGCGGTAGCCGTGGCCACTCCGTGCTGTCCGGCTCCCGTCTCGGCGATGACCCGGGTCTTGCCCATCTTCTTGGCCAGAAGCACTTGCCCCAGCACATTATTGATCTTATGCGCGCCGGTATGGTTCAAGTCCTCCCGTTTCAGATATATTTTCGCCCCTCCCAAATCCTCCGTCATCCTCTTGGCGTAATAGAGCAGGGACGGCCGTCCCGCATAGTTATTCAGGAGATTTTCCAGTTCTTCGCAAAAATCCGGGTCTCCCTTGTAATGATTATAAACCTCCTCCAGCTCGATCACGGCATTCATCAGCGTCTCTGGGATATATCTTCCCCCGTGAATGCCAAATCTTCCGTCTGCCATCTTATCATTCCTCCTACTATTCTGCCGCTGCCACTGCCACAGCTGCCAATATCTTCTCTCTGTCCTTACGCCCCTCTGTCTCCACCCCGCTGCTCATGTCTCCTGCGTAGGGATGCGTCTGGGAAACGGCCTCCCTCAGATTATCAGGCCCCAGTCCTCCGGCCAGGAAGAAGGGGCGTTTTATGTTCTTGGCAAGCCTCCAATCGAAGGTCTTGCCCCCGCCGCTTCCCGCGTCCAGCAATATATAATCGGCCTGACTGTGCGCAGCGATATCTACGTCTCCCCGTATTTTGATCCGAAAAGCCTGTATCAGCGGCTTGTCGGTGAGTTCTCTCAGATAGCTGATATATTGGGGACTCTCCTTTCCGTGCAGCTGAGCGGCCTGTATCGTCCCCTCTTCCAGAAGCTGCGCCACTTTCTTAGGAGGGGCATCCACAAACACCCCTACCCGGATGACTCCCTCATCCAGGGCAGCCGCAAGCTGTCTTGCGCGCTCAGGCGTGATATTTCTCGGGCTTCGCGGGGCATCGATGACGAATCCGCAGTAATCGGGTCTCGCCTCGTTGACATAGGCAATATCCTCCAGCCTTGTCAGGCCGCATATTTTTATTCTCGTCATACTTCATTTCCCCTCAGTTTTTCCAATATATCCCTCTTATTGGGCGCCCGCATAAGGGTCTCGCCGATGAGCACCGCGTCTGTCCCGTTCTCCCGCAGGCGGCGTATGTCCTGCGCATTCCGGATCCCGCTCTCGGAGACGAAGAGTATGTCCGGAGGGATCAGGCTTCGCAGCCGCAAGCTGGTACCCAGGTCCACCTCAAAGGTCCGAAGATCCCGGTTGTTGACGCCGATCACCTGTGCTCCGGCCTTCACCGCCGCGCGCGCCTCCTCCTCTGTGCGGGCCTCTACAAGGGCTGACAGGCCCAGTTCCCGGCACAGCGCTAAGTACGCCCGGAGCTGTCCTTCCTCTAATATCCCGCAGATCAGCAGGATCGCCGACGCTCCCAGCACCTTCGCCTCATAGATCATATATTCATCCACCGTGAAGTCTTTGCGCAGCACCGGAATGCGTACGGCCCGGGCGATTTCCCGCAGATACTCCGGGCTCCCCTGGAACCAATCAGGCTCGGTCAGGCAGGAGATTGCCGCCGCCTTCGCCGCTTCATATTCCTTCGCGATATCCAGGTAAGGGAAATCTGGCGCGATCAGCCCTTTCGTCGGCGATGCACGCTTCACCTCGCAGATGAAAGCAATGTCCGGCCCCGCGAGCGCCTCCTCGAAGGGCAGCCTGCCTGGCCTTCCCGCACCTGTCCTGTCCGCCTGCCCGTCAGAGGCCAGGCGTTCTGCCTCCTCCCGCACCCGTGCCAGGGGCTGTACCTTCTTCTCTTCCTCCACCCGCGCTTTTGTCCGCTCGGCAATCTTCTCCAAAATATTCATAGAATGTCTCCTCCTATCCCTCCAGTCTATTCACCGGTTGCTCTCCCGGACGAATTCTTCCAATTTGCCCAGGGCCGCCCCGGAGTCAATCAGCTCTTCCGCCAGTTTCACGCCCTCCGCTGTCGTCTTGGCCCTGCCGCCGATATAGAGTGCCGCTCCCGCGTTCAGGCAGACCGCGCATCTCTTCGCCCCTCTCTCTCGTCCTTCCAGGATGTCTCTTGTTATCTGGGCGTTCTCCTCTGGGCTGCCGCCCGCCAGTTCTTCCTTCCTGCACCGCTCATACCCGAACTGTTCCGGCGTAAGCTCATAGGACTGGAACCATCCATCCCTGATCTCACAGACGGAAGTGGGGGCTGACATGGAGATCTCATCCAGCTTATCCTGCCCGAAGACTACCATTCCCCGCCTCACGCCCAGCTTGCCCATCACCTGGGCCAGCGGCTCCACCAGGCCCTCCTCATAGACCCCCATCAGCTCCATATTGGCTCCGGCTGGATTCGACAGCGGCCCTAAGATGTTGAACACCGTGCGGATGGCCAGCTCTTTGCGCACCGGCGCCACATATTTCATCGCGATATGGTAATTCTGGGCGAACAGGAAGCAGATGCCGATCTTCTGCAGTATCTCGGTGCTTCTCTCCGGCGGCACGGATATACGGACTCCCAGCGCTTCCAGGACGTCTGCCGCTCCGCTCTTAGAGCTGGCGGCCCGGTTGCCGTGCTTGGCCACCGGCACTCCTCCGGCCGCGATCACGAGGGCGGCAGTGGTGGAGATATTGAAAGAGTTGGCCCCGTCTCCCCCTGTACCCACGATTTCCAGCACATCCATGTCGTGCAGAAGCTTCACGCAGTGGGCTCTCATCCCCGCCGCCGAAGCCGTGATCTCATCGATCGTCTCTCCCTTTTGCGCCAGGGCGGTGAGGTAGGCCGCAGTTTGCACTTGGCTCGTCTGCCCGCCCATGATCTCATTCATCACTGCCTCGGCCTCTTCATAGGTCAGGTCTTTCTTATCCGCAAGTTTCATAATCGCCTCTTTAATCATATTGATCTCCTCTCCGCCGCCAGGCTTAAAAAATTTTCAATTATATGAATTCCATCGGGTGTCATCACAGACTCTGGATGGAATTGTACTCCGCATACACATAAATTTGTATGCTCCACCGCCATCACTTCATGATCCTGTGTATATGCGGTCACCGCAAGCTCCGGTGGAAGGCTCTCCTCCACAGCCGCCAGGGAATGGTATCTGGCTGCCGGGAAATGTGCCGGAAGTCCGGCGAACAGCCTGCTGTCCGACGATGCCTCTACCGTGGACACCTTTCCGTGCATCAGCTGCTTCGCATACCCCACCTTGCCTCCAAAGGCCATACAGATCGCCTGGTGTCCCAGGCAGACGCCAAAGATCGGGATGGTTCCTGCCAGCTGCCGTACAAGGGGGACACAGATGCCGGCATCCTCCGGGTGTCCTGGCCCCGGTGACAAGAATACCGCTTCCGGTCTCATCTTCTCAACCTCCTCCACTGTCACCTGGTCATTGCGCAGGACAACGGTGTCAGGGCGAAGGCTCCCCACCGCCTGGTATAGGTTATACACGAAGC
>CALWRT010000158.1 GCA_944384015.1 uncultured Lachnospiraceae bacterium
TAATATGTCAAAGCGGAATTAAGGGAGCGTACAAATTGGATATCCGAAGAATCATACGAGAAGAGGGAGAAGAAGACATCTGCGTGGAAGAGATGGAAGAGGAGAAGAGAAGGAGAGTCACAGAACAATGGAAACTCCAGCTAATGGAAGCGGCTGGATATGAACCATGTTCCGGAGAGAATGCATGCCCGCCGTAAGGGCATAAAAAATGGAAGCAATGGGGCTCGAACCCATGACCTCTCGCGTGTGAGGCGAACGCTCATCCCGGCTGAGCTATGCTTCCATGCGTCTATTATAGCGCTGACCATTAAGAAATTCAAGTTTTTTTTACAGGACCGTTACAGCACTTGTAAAAGTTTATCCAGCGTCCTTCGAAAAGCCGCCCCTGCAGCGCTCATTTCGCAGCCTTCTGCCGCAAGGTCATCCAGTCCGGGCAGGTAACCCGTTTGCCGTCACAATACTGAGTAAGGATCGGCTGCCTGACATTGGGGCGGGACAGATAATCGGAAAATAGTTCATCCACAACCAGGGAGATGGAATCGTAGACATTTCTTCCCGGTATCCATTTGTGGTCAAAGGCTGTGGAAGAGGTGATTGTGAAATTATAACCTTTGTTCCGGTACCATTCTGTGTAGACACGGTTCAGGGTAAAGGAGAGGATAGCAAGAACGTTGGCGCGGATAGCGGCCTCCGGCCATGTGGCGTATATTTCGCTGGACGCCACATTTTTAATATAATCTTTGTAGGGTACATAGTAATCTCTGGCAGAACTGTCGGAGGGAGGACCGTCATGAACGACAATCGTCTCCGGAACTACCACTCTGCTCAGAACGATTTCTCCGCTTTCGTCTATTGGCTTGATCTCACTCTCCGCAATTTTCGGGGGATAGTCTCCGTAGAGTGTGTGCGGGCCAATGACATAGACGGAAGGCTGTGCCTGAGGAGCCAGGGGAGTGAGCCTGGCGTCGTAGATGGCGGTGACATCCGGCAGAATCTCAACGCCGGAGGCTGTCAGCGGTTCATATCCTTCTGCCTGGATAACAAGCGTATATTCCGAGTAGGGCTGGGAACTCTCCGGCTGCAGGCTGTATTCCAAAGGCGGGGATGACAGGCGTACAGTATCTGTACGGCCGTCCGGACCAGTAGATATTTCCTCCAGGACCGACGAAGGATCTCCGGTATAGCTGATGGAGACAGAGGCTCCCTCTATTGGCAGTCCCCGGTCAGCAGAACGTACGTAGATACGAAGATAGCCATAGTAAGAGGCTTCCTCTTCCTGCAGGATATGCAGTCTTTTAGAAGAGCCGGAAGGGAGATAGATGGTAGTTGGCTTCATGAATACCTCCAGATTGGAACGATTATTATTAAGATATGCCGAATAGATGAAGAAGTGAAAGCAAATAGAAAAAGGCAGGCCATCTGCCTGCCCGAAGATTTCTGTACGGAGCTGTTGCTGATCGGACGCAGAAACATCCCTGATTAGGAGGAAAATCAAAAATGAGGCAATTAATACGGCTCGCTGTCTTGATAAGCGGTGATCTCTCCAGAAGAGACGGTGTCTGCACTTGTGTGGGTAAGCGAAAACGAGTAGGCAACACCCATGACGGTGATGGCTAACACGCTGATGCCCACAATAATATAGTTGATGAAGTTGTGATGATCCTGATATACGATGTAACGATCCTTCTTAGAATAATGTACTCTTGCCATTCCATACCTCCAGACTTGCCGATATGAAGTATATTTATGCAGCCGTTCAGTCCGCCGGCTTCACTGCCGCATATTCGAACTGCGGATACAACCCGCACTGCTGTAATCTTATGCTTTACTGTTATAAGTGTACCAAAAAGTTTCAAAAAGTATGTTAAGTTAATTGAATTATTTCCTTAAAAAATGATTAAGATTTTGAATAGGAGCATACTTGTCAAAATCGAACGCCCTGGTATATAATAGAAAGGCTTACTATAGAGCCCAGTCTCAAAGCAGAGGCGCATGGCCTGCCTGCGGACCGGGTCTTTTATTCGCTGCGGTGCCTCCTTGGCAGGCATGAAGGCTACAAGGAAATGGAGATTGATAAAATGGCTAGAGTCAGAACAAGATTTGCGCCGAGCCCTACGGGACGGATGCATGTAGGAAACTTAAGGACTGCCCTGTATACGTACCTGATCGCCAAACATGAGGGCGGAGATTTTATTCTGAGAATTGAAGATACTGATCAGGAGCGCTTCCAAGACGGAGCGCTGGAGATCATTTACCGCACACTCCAGGAGACGGGGCTGATCCACGATGAGGGGCCAGATAAGGACGGAGGCGTAGGCCCTTACATCCAGAGTGAGAGGAGTGCCCAGGGACTGTATATGAAATATGCTAGGCAGCTCATCGAACAGGGCGATGCCTATTACTGCTTCTGCAGCAAGGAGCGTCTGGAATCTATGAAACAAACTGTGGCAGGCAAAGAGATTGTCGTCTATGACAAGCACTGTCTCCATCTGTCCAAGGAAGAAGTGCAGAAGAAGCTGGACGCGGGCGAACCTTACGTTATCCGCATGAATATGCCGACAGAGGGAACGACCACCTTCCACGATATTATCTACGGGGATATCACAGTGAACAATGAGGAGCTGGACGATATGATCCTGATTAAGTCTGACGGCTTCCCTACTTATAATTTCGCTAATGTCATAGATGACCATTTGATGGGAATCACCCATGTGGTGAGAGGGAATGAGTATCTGTCCTCAGCGCCGAAATATAACAGGCTCTATGAGGCCTTCGGCTGGGAGATTCCTCAGTATATTCACTGTCCTTTAATCACGAACGAGGAGCATAAGAAGCTGAGCAAGCGCAGCGGCCACTCATCCTATGAAGATTTGATTGCCCAGGGATTCGTGTCCGAAGCAGTGGTGAATTATGTGGCGCTGCTTGGATGGAGCCCGGCAGAGGACCGGGAGATTTATTCGCTGGCTGAGCTGGTGGAAGCGTTCGACTATCGAAGAATTAACAAATCTCCGGCAGTTTTTGACATGGTGAAGCTGAGATGGATGAATGGAGAGTACCTGAAGGCGATGGATTTTGACCGTTTCTATGAGATGGCTGAGCCATATATCCGCCAAATCATTACAAAAGACCTGGATCTTCGGAAGATTGCGGAGATGGTGAAGACGAGAATCGAGGTATTCCCGGACATTGCGGGACATATTGATTTCTTTGAGAAGCTGCCCGAATACGATACCAGCATGTACGCCCACAAGAAGATGAAGACGACGAAGGAGAGCGCCCTTACCGTGCTGAAGGAAGTGCTGCCGGTTCTGGAGGAACAGGAAGATTATTCCAACGATGCTCTCTATGGCAGGCTGCTGGAATTTGTAAAGGAGAAGGGCTATAAGAACGGTTATGTCATGTGGCCGATCCGTACAGCCTTGTCAGGCAAGCAGATGACGCCTGCCGGAGCGACAGAGATACTGGAAGTGCTGGGCAAGGAGGAATCTCTTGCACGTATCCGCAGAGGAATCGCGCTGTTGGAGGAAGAGTGACAGGAAAGTTCTGGAATCACATGAATGAAGCGCAGAAGAAGGCGGCGGCCCACGGGAGGGGGCCGCTGCTAGTGCTTGCTGGGCCCGGATCCGGGAAGACCCTTGTCATCACCTCCCGGACAAAATATCTGATTGAGGAATGCCAGGTGCCGCCGGAACATATTCTGGTCATTACCTTTACGAAGGCGGCAGCTGTCTCTATGCGTGAGCGGTTCTATGGGCTTATGAGAGGAAAGCGTCCGCCAGTGACGTTCGGCACCTTTCATGCCGTCTTTTTCCAAATCTTGAAACACGCCTACGGGTATACGGCAGACGCGGTGGCCCGGGAAGAGCAGAAGTGCCAGTTCATCCGGGAAACGGCAAAGAAGCTGGGGATAGACGCCCCGGACGAGGCGGAATTTATTCGTGGAATGTTAGGTGAGATCAGCTATGTCAAAAATGAGGGGATAGAGCCGGAACATTGTCTGTCCTCCAGCTGTCCGAGAGAGGTGTTCCCGCGGTTTTTCCGGGAATATGACAGGCGAATGAAGGCAGAAGGGCTGCTGGACTTCGATGATATGCTCATCTACTGCCGTGAACTGCTTACGGAGAGGAAGGACATCCTCGGAGCGTGGCAGCAGAAATACCGCTATATTTTAGTGGATGAGTTCCAAGATGCAAATTCCGTCCAATATGAGATTGTTCGGATGCTGGCCGGGCCGTCCGGGAACCTGTTCCTTGTGGGGGACGACGATCAGTCGATTTACCGATTCCGGGGAGCCAATCCCAAGCTGATGAGACAGTTCACAGAAGACTATCCGGAGGCGGGGACCGTGCTGCTGGATATCAATTACCGTTCCGGGGCAGATATATTGGAGAAGTCGTCCAATCTGATATCTCATAATCGCGACCGGTTTAAGAAACAGATTCGTCCGTACAGGGAGACAAGTATTCCTGTGCAGATCCATTCTTTTCCCGATGTGGCGAAGGAGAACGAGTTTCTTCTGCAGAATATCAAGGAAAAACATGAGGCGGGCATTTCCTACCGGGAGCTGGCAGTGCTCTTTCGTACCAATATTCAGCCGAGGCAGTTGCTGGAGAAGCTGATGGCACATCATATCCCTTTTCGCGTGCGGGATGGGCTGCCGGATATATACAGCCATTTTATTGCCCGTAACCTGATAGCATACATTCGGCTTGGGATGGGGGAGCGAAGCCGGGATCTGTTCCTTGCCGTCATGAACAGGCCCAACCGCTACATCAGCCGGGAGGCTGTGGATAAGCCGCGCATATTCTTCGCTGATCTGCTGAATTATTACAGCGGGAAAAAGTGGATGGAAGAGCGGATCCATGCATTTGAAGAGGACGTGGGCTGTCTGGAAGGTATGACGCCTTATACAGCTGTCCACTATATTCGCAAAGTAATTGGATATGAAGCTTATCTGAAAGAATATGCGAAGGAGCGGGGGATAAACCAAGAAGAACTGCTGGATATACTGGAGGAACTGCAGGAGGCTGCCAAGGAATATACTTCCTATGAAGCATGGTTTTTCCATATTGAAGACTATAAGAGGGAGTGGTCTGGGCAGATGGAACAGCTTGCTGTGGATCGGGAGGCGGTACAGCTGATGACGATGCATTCATCCAAAGGCTTGGAGTTTGGTACGGTGTATATCACGGAGGCGAATGAAGGGCTAAATCCCTATAAGAGGTCTGTCACGGAGGAAGAGATAGAAGAAGAGAGGAGGCTCTTCTATGTGGCGATGACGAGAACAAAGGATGAACTGCACATCTGTACTGTTCAGGAGCGGTGTGGGAGACGTTCGCAGCCTTCCCGCTTCCTGGGGGAACTGGCCGAAGAATAAGAGCCGCAGGCCTGCGGGGGATTCTCATGTTGTTACAGAATCCTCTGCAGGCCTGCGCTTGTACAGGAACAATAGGCTTCTCCCATATTAGTCGTCCAGATCAGCGAACAGCTCGTCATATTCGGCGCTGTCCAGCAGTTCATCGAAGGCGTCGGCGACAATATCGTATTCGTCGTCAGACTCAATGTTGTCTAGGATTGGGCTGCCTTCCTCGTCCTCAGAATAGCGATAGAGGTATACGTCATCTTCTTCTTCATCCTGCTGATCCATAGGGAGAAGGGCAATATACATTTGATCGTGAGCCGGGAAAATAGCGAGGACGTCGCACTCCAGCTCTGTGCCGTCATCCAGGCTTAAGGTGACGGTCATGTCGATGTCTTCCGTCTCCAGATTGTTGTATGGATTTTCACTCATATTTATAACCTCCGGTATGTACTATTTACACACAACATATCATATACCGGAGGGTTTTGCAATGAGAGATTTACGGTGTGCGAGCGTCCGTTTGCGGCAGGGAAGCAGCAAGTCAGAAGTGATAAATATTTAGGAGGTTGACTTTGCCGGAAAATGAAATAAAATAGGAGAGAGGATAAGTGGCGCCGGCCTGTTCTTCTTCTATGACCGCGGCCGCCGGCAGCCGGAAAGGATGTTGAATATTATGCAGATCAGGTTCGCGAAACGGATGGACTCTTTTCAGAGCAGCATTTTCACCGTTCTGAATGAGCGCAAGAGAAAGCTTGCAGGGGAGGGGCGCAGGATGTACGACCTCTCCATCGGGACGCCGGATTTCCGGCCAAGCCCTCATGTGATGGATGCTCTCATTGAGTCGGCCAAGCAGCCAGAGAATTATAAATATTCCATTGCGGAGCGGCCCCAGCTGTTGGATGCCGTCTGCAGCTTCTACCGCAGGAGGTTTCAAGTAGAACTAAGCCCGCAGGAGGTAATGGCTTTGAACGGTTCCCAGGAAGGGATGGCACATATCTGCCTGGCTTTGTGCGACCCAGGGGATATTGTGTTGGCGCCAAATCCAGGATATCCTATTTTTGAGGTGGGACCGTATCTGTGCGGGGCAAAGATCGTGACCTATCCACTTTACCGTGAGAATCATTTCCTGCCCCGTTTTACAGATATCCCAGAAGATGTGGCGCGGAAGGCGAAAATGATGATCGTCTCTTATCCGCTGAATCCGGTCTGCGCCTCCGCGCCGGACAGCTTCTATAAGGAGCTGATCGCCTTTGCCCAAAAATATGAGATTATCATTGTCCATGATAATGCTTATGCAGAGATTATCTACAATCGAGAGGGAACGTCATTTCTCAAGTTTGAAGGGGCCAAGGAAGTGGGTGTGGAATTCTATTCTCTGTCCAAATCCTTTGACTTAACCGGAGCGCGGATTTCTTTTGCGCTTGGAAATGAAGAGATTATCCGCAAATTCCGCACTGTACGGTCTCAGATTGATTATGGGGTCTTCTATCCAGTGCAGGATGCGGCGATTGCTGCCCTGACAGGGGACTTTTCAGAGGTAGAGAGACAGAGGGAAGAGTACGCGAAGCGTAATACTGCTCTGTGTCAAGGACTTCGGGACATCGGCTGGGACGTTCCAGACAGCGAGGGGACGATGTTCGTCTGGGCGCCGATCCCAAGTCATTTCAAGAATTCAGAAGAATTCGCTATGGAGCTAATGGATCGAACCGGCGTGATTGTTGTGCCGGGAAGCGCTTTCGGCAGTCTGGGAGAAGGCTTCGTGCGCATGGCGCTCATTATGGATGTGCCCAAAATTCAAGAGATGCTTCAGGTGATAGATAAGAGCAGCATTCTGCGGGGGCACTGACATCTGTCGGGGATATTGCGGTTATAGGAAACATTGATTGTTTTGCAGGGCTCTTTTGAGAAGGAGTGAAACTAAAGGAGTGTATACATGAGTGAAGAGAAAGTGAAGCACAGAGAGGGGAAGGAATATGCAGAGCTGGTTAAGCGTCTGAACCGGATAGAGGGACAGGTTCGCGGCGTACGCAAGATGGTAGAGGAAGAGCGCTACTGTGTGGATATCCTAACCCAGGTATCCGCAATCCAGTCTGCCCTGAACAGCTTCAACCGGATTCTGTTGTCTCAGCACATTAAGAGCTGTGTCGTTCACGACATTCGGGAAGGGGACGATACGGTGGTGGACGAGCTGTGCGAGACCATTCAGAAGTTGATGAAATGATACCAGGGTCAAACAGCATGCGCCGCGCTGTGCACGGCGGCGGTGAGAAGGTTGCTTGACCTGCCGGAATAGGAAGAGAAAGGGGCAGCAAACGAATAGATGGAAGAGAAAGACAGAAGACGTATGCCTTCCGGGCAAGGGCTTAAACTGCTGTCGATGGAGAAGACGAGAGACAGCCGCTATCTGAAGAATTATACGTTAACTTACGAGAACCTGGCCGGCAGAGAAAAACAGTATGAGATTGTGAGCAGACATGAGCTGTCGGGGCCGGAGGATTTAGGGCGGCGCTCTTCAGGAGTGTCTATTGTGGCGTACTCGGAAGATATGGAGAAGATGCTTCTTCTCCGGGAGTTCCGTATGGGGGTAAACGCCTATGTCATCAACAATGCGGCCGGGATGCGCAGGCCGGAAGAGTCAATAGAGGAATGTATCCGCCGGGAATTATATGAGGAGACCGGGCTGTCGGTTAAAAAAATATTACACATCCTTCCGCCGGCTTATGCGGCGGTGGCACTGACAGATTCCAGCACGAATACAGCCTTTGTTGTGGCTGAAGGAGAGATCTCTTATCATACGTCGGAAAATGAAGATATCTGCGCGCGATTTTATACGAAGGAAGAAGTGAAAGAGCTGCTTCGCACAGAGATGTTCAGCGCGCGGACACAAATAGCGGCATACCTGTTCTGTTCCATGTGAGCAGAATAGGTATGCCGCTGTTTTATAGGGAAATTCTGCCGGAGGGGCTGTTCTGCAGAGAATCCTGCAAAGCAGAATTTTTATGTAGGGGCAAGTGTTCGTTTTGCATGTATCCTCATGTGATCCCGCGGGTCATCAGGTAGTCTTTCCAGAGCTGATAGTACTGGGCCTTTAAATGTACTTGGTCAGAGGTGTAGTCAGGAATCAGATAGCCCTCCGGGGAACAGACAACCTCATTGGGATCCAGCCAGAAGATGGCATGGCTGTCGGCAAGCTGGCTGAGGGCTTCATTTCTTGCCTGAATATTTGTATTGTTGAAAATTGGATCGGAGGCGTCCTTCTCCTGACCTACGCGCATAATAGCTTGGAGGAACAGAACGGAGTCAGGGGCCAGCTCCCGTATGCGTTCCAGGACTGACCGGTATTCCTCTGAGAAGCTCTCTGTCGTACCCCTTCCCAGCTCATTGATCCCAAGCATGATATAAATTTTCCCAAAAGAGCGTTCACAGAGAAGCTCCTCCAGCGTTTTGGATGTGCCGTCTGCCATTGTAAGGGAAACTGGCTCGTAAAATAAGTCATAGATAGAGAGAGAAGTCTTGGCAAAGAAGACGGTATTATCAGAGAATCCCCCATATTCCATCATGCCGACTGTTCGCGAATCACCGATGAACAAAGCGTCCTCAAAATAGGACTCATCCACCTGGGTAAAAGAGCGGGGAAGCACCTCCTGTTGGACCTCCTCTTCTTGCTGAAAATTGTCATCTGTGGAGCTGCCGGCCGATGAAAGGTCTTCCTGGGTGTGTTCAGATGATAGATTTCCAGACGGCGGGACAGTATCATTGCCGGGAGATGACTGGGCCTGCGGGGAATCGGATGAAGTGTCCTCGGTTGTTATATTGGAATGGAGAATCTCCCAGGGGTAGATTCCGTCATGGATTCCCTGAAAAACACGTGCTAGGGAAGGAACAGGACTACCCTGCGCGGAGTAGGAGGCGTATAAAGTATCCCCTCCCATGATTCCGATAAGTGTAAAGATGGCTGCTGTAGCCAGAAGCAGGAACAGCAGCGGGTATTTTCTAATGTTTCGCATATAAATCTCATCCTCTAAAACTGAAAATATAAAAATGGATTCCCGGACACATTGGATATCTGATAGACAGACAGCCAGAACAGGGCGAGCAGGATGAAGAGAAACCAGGTTTGCCTGCGGAACCGCCGGTACAGGTCGGATAGTATGGGCAGGCAGCACAGACAGCCTGCAAGCAGCAGCCAGCCATACATGGACAGATACCGCTGGAAGTCGCCGGGATCTACAACGGCGCTGCCGGTCCCGAAGAAAGGAAAAAGCCGGGTAAAATATAAACCGAGCTGTCTTAGATCTGTGATGGCAAACAGCACCCATGTCAGCGGGACGACAGCCAGCACATATAAATGGGAGAGAAGCCGGCGGCGACGGAGCACTTTTCCGAGGAAGAATTTTTCCAGCATAATCAGGACGCCAAGGACAAGGCCCCACAGAAGGAAATTGGCGGTTCCGCCGTGCCAGAGGCCGGTGAGCAGCCATACAAGCAGGAGATTCCTGGCAGTCAAGGCGCCGGAACCACGTCCTCCGCCAAGAGGAATGTATACATAGTCTCGGAACCAGCTTCCCAGGGTGATATGCCAGCGTCTCCAGAACTCGCCTATGGAACGGGAGGCATAGGGATGCCGGAAATTTTCTATATAAGGGTATCCGAGCATTAGGCCGATGCCTCCGGCCATCAGAGAATAACCGGCAAAATCCAAATAGAGCTGGAGGGAGTAGGCAAAAGCGCCCAGCCACGCAAGTGGGGAGGAAATGCTTTCGTAGCCGATGACTGACAGCTGATTCCACAGAAGGCCGATACGATCTGCGAGGAGCACTTTGGAGGCGAGGCCGAGAATCAGGAGACGAAGACCTTCCTCAAAAGAAGCGGCAGCCGCCTTCGGGCGGCCAAGCCCGCTTGAAGCGTCGGCATAGCGCATGATGGGGCCGGATGTAATCTGTGGAAAGAAGCAGACATAAGCGCCGAAACGTATAAAGGAGTTTTCCGGAGGAATCGTCCCATAAAAGACGTCTGCCTGGTAGGAAATCAACTTGAAGGTAAAAAAGCTGATTCCGACGGGAAGGGCAGTCATAGCCCCTGCCAGAACGGCTGCTTTGCACACAGCCAAGAGCAGGATATCAAGAGCCGCTGCAAGGGCGAGGAACATCCTCCGCCTGAGAGATGCGGCTCTGCCAAGACGCAGTCCAAGCCAATAATTGACTGCGGTGCAGAGGCATAGCAGAAGCACATAACGGGGCTGAGCGCATCCGTATAGGAAAAGGCTTCCTATGAGCAGGACGCCGTTTCGGTAAGATATCGGCACTATGTAATAGACCGCCAGAAAAGCGGGGAGAAACCAAAACAGAAATTCCAGGCTGCCGAAGACGAGGCTGTTTGGCGTCAGTAAGTTTTGTAAAAATGTCATAATCTTCTGTCCTTATCATCAATATGCAGGCACCGGCTGATGGGAATAATCCGGCGGGCCGGCTTGCTGTCCGCGATATAGTATACGTTATTTTTATGCAGGTGAAAAGGACATTTGCGGAGCTTTATGGAAATTTAAGATTGCCGTAAAATAAATGAAATACATGAGACGATTTTGCGAAGTCGGGAGCTCGCTCGATGCGGATACCCCGCTGATTACAGCGGGGTAATCTCCTACATCTCCTGCTTCAGCTTGATGGCATATTCCAACAGGGAAACTGTTCCGTCCACTCCTAGGAGGGAGCTGTTGATCATCATATCCATGTATTCAGAATCCCCCCATTTGTGGTCCGTGTAATATTGATAGTAAGTTCTGCGGTTCTTATCTGTTTTCTGAATGATTTTGCGCACGAGATCAGGATCTTTGAGGCTGTGGCGCGCCATAATTTTTTGGATTTTGTATTCCATATCGGCGTAGATGAAGACACGGATACAATTTGCTGCGCCGGTAAGAATATAATCGGCACAGCGTCCAACAATGACGCAGGATTCTCTTGCTGCGATCTCAAGGATCACTTCTCGCTGATAGGAATAGAGGCGGTCGTTGATGCTGGCCTGCTCAAATCCGTTAAAGAATGGGCTCCCCGCCACCTCATCAGCTCCCTTCAGCACATCGGCATGGATACCGCTCTTCTTAGCCGCCAACTCAATCAGCTCTTTATCGTAGAAGGAGATGCCAAGCTTAGATGCCAGCTTCTCGCCGATCTCCCTTCCGCCGCTGCCGAATTCCCGACCGATGGTAATTGCTACTTTCTGCATGAACAAAACCCCCTTTAGTGCGTTATTGTCACTTTGATCTCTTTTGCTCTCCTATGATGTCCGATTGCTTTGCACAGTGTGTTTCCGCAATCATCGCAACGATTCTCAATATGATTATATCAAATAATCTAATAAAAAGAAAGAAAAAACCGAAATATTTAGAAAATACTGAAAGGCGTGTCGAAAAAAAAGACTTTAAAAAAACGCTTGCAATTCTGAACAATTTGAGATATTATAAACGAGTCGAACAGATACGGCTCGTTGGTCAAGCGGTTAAGACGCCGCCCTCTCACGGCGGAAACAGGGGTTCGATTCCCCTACGAGCTGCTCAGTATTTGATAGAATGCGCGCGGAGTCAAAAGCATAAATTTATATGGCGTTTGTTTTAGAAGCTGCAGAGGAGATACCTATGCGGCTTATTTTTTGCGGAATAGAAAATTCGCTGTTCTTATGCGGCCGTTTTCTTAGGAAGAGAAAACGGCCGCAAGTTTCCTGTGTCCGTCTCATGCAAAGGGGATGGCTGTATTTTGGTTCTCTTTTTATTCGGCTAAGTGTAAAAAAATATTAATATCTTTGCCAACAAATAGTTATGTTTCTCCGAAAAAAATATGCTATAGTAAAAGAAAAATAGATTTGCCTTTTGCCAGAAGCCCTACGGGGGAAGCACGCGAGTTTGGGAAGGAAAGTTCTGCGCCCTGCGCAGCAAAAATCAGCGCGGGAAACGTTAGAAAATATTATGATGTTTCCTAGGTATAGATAAAGATAATATCTGATAAAGGCAGTATCGAAACGGATATGTCTGCCGAGCAGGCATCCGGATGAGGAGGAATTATGAATGAGCAGATGGAGAATGAAGAGAATAGCAGCCCTGGCGCTGGCGCTGCTCCTGATGTGCGGGTTGGCTGCCTGCGCGTCTGGGACAGAAGAAGAGGCCGGCAGTGCGCAGGCTTTTTCTGAGAATTCTCAGGAAGATACCGTGACAGAAGAGGCGGCGGAGGAGGAAAATAGCATGGGGACGGCTTCTCAGACGGAAGAGACATCCTCTGGAACAGAAGAGAGCGGCCCAAAGCAGGTGAATATTTATTACAGCAATGAGATGGCCGATGGGCTGGAAGTGACGAAGGTGGAGATGGAGAATATTACGCCGGAGCTCCTGATCTCCAACTTGGCAACTTATAACATTGTCCCGAAGGATACGAGGGTGAACCAGGCGGAAGTCACAGACGAGGACGGCGTATCGGTGCTGCTGCTGGACCTGTCGCAGGAATTCGGCAATTACGTGGCCACGATGGGGACTTCTGGAGAGTACGTGATTATGGGGGCGCTGACGAATACGTTCTTGGATGCCTACAGCGCTGACCGGCTGCGGCTGACAGTAGACGGGAAGGTGCTGGAGACGGGACATACCGTCTATGACTGGGACATGGAGAGAAGCAGGATGACTTCTTATGGAATACAGACGATAGAAGAGAAGGATGGAGACATCTCACTGTCCTATCCAGAGCTGTACAACATGAGAGACACGATTGTCCAGGATGAGTGGAATCAGGTCTTTGCGGAGTATGCCAGACAGAATGCGAAGAATTTAAGCGAAGGAACATCCCTGACACTCACTTATGAAGCGGCCACATCTACAGAGGAACTGCTGAGCATCGTATATCGGGTAGAGGTGTCCGAGCCGGGTGCGGCACATCCATACCGCTATATTGAGACCTTTAACATAGATATGATGAATGGGCAGATGATACGACTGACGGATTATCTGTCTGCTGCTCAGGTGGTGGAGTGCCTGACACAGACAATGAATTTTGAACCGGTGAATACGCAGATTAGCAAAGAGGAGATTGAAGACTACCTTGGCATGTATCCCGAGGAGCTCACGGAAGAATATTTCTCCAACTTTGATTTGAACGCGGCGGATCCGTCGGCAGTGCCTTACGGCTACTCCTATAAGAAGGAAGACCATGTGGTAGTGTGTCTGGAAGTACCGCATGCCCTCGGGGATTTCGTAGAATTGATGATGTCATGAGACAAGCGGCAAAAGATCATGAGATTTATGCCTCTATGAAATGCAAGGCAATCCGTGTTTCGTGCTGATTTGTCGGGCAGATCGTATCATAATACAGGGACGGACTGAATAAGCGGCGCCTCCCGATGCCGCGCATTGCGCAGCATCGGGAGGTGCTGTTTGTTCTGCCGTATTGTGGAGATTCATATGGCTTGCCTGAGAAAAGCTATATAACAGAAAAACCATTCCGGGACAGTGATGAGGTTGACTTTCCAGCGCTGTTTTGTGTATGATAAAGAATACGGGCCGCCGTCTGGGCCATGTTGTGGAGATACAGGCGGATAGATTTGGAGGAACGGTGGATGAGCAAGAAAGAAACTTACAATGCCGGCAGTATTTCGGTACTGGAAGGACTGGAGGCTGTACGGAAGCGGCCGGGCATGTATATCGGGAGCGTATCCAGAAAAGGGCTGAACCATCTCATCTATGAGATTGTGGACAATTCTGTGGATGAGCATTTGGCAGGATACTGCAGTCAAATTGAAGTGTTTCTCGAGAAAAACGGAACAGCGACCGTGATAGACGACGGAAGAGGGATTCCAGTGGATATGCATGAGCTGGGGGTTCCCGCAGAGCGGCTGGTATTTACAACCCTGCACGCCGGAGGCAAGTTCGATGACAGCGTCTATAAGACGAGCGGCGGGCTGCACGGCGTGGGCTCTTCTGTGGTCAACGCCCTGTCTGAATTTTTGGACATTGAGATCAGCCGGGACGGGTATATCCACCATGACCGATATGAGCGGGGGATACCATGCATAGAGCTGGTGAACGGACTCCTGCCGGTGATTGGCAAGACAAAGAAGACTGGGACGAAGATCAGCTTTCTGCCGGATGGAGAGATCTTTGAGAAGACAAGATTCAAGGCAGATGAGATTAAGAGCCGCCTCCATGAGACTGCCTATCTGAACCCGAAGCTGACGATCGTATTTGAAGACCGGCGAGGGGAGGAGACAGAACGTATTGTCTACCATGAGGAGGACGGAATCATCGGATTCGTGAAGGATCTGAACAAGAAGGCAGAGCCGCTGTGTGATGTGATCTATTACAGCGGGGCAAGCGAGGGAATCACGGTGGAAGCCGCATTTCAGTATGTGAATGAATTCCATGAGAATGTTCTTGGATTCTGTAATAATATTTACAATGCTGAGGGAGGAACCCATATCACGGGGTTTAAGACGATGTTCACTTCCGTGATGAACAATTACGCGAGGGAGCTGGGAATTTTAAAGGAAAAGGACGCTAACTTTACCGGGGCGGATATCCGCAATGGCATGACGGCTGTTGTCTCCATCAAGCACCCTTCTCCCAGATTTGAGGGGCAGACGAAGACGAAGCTGGATAACCAGGATGCGGCTAGAGCCGTGGGCAAAGTGACAGGGGAGGAAGTGGTGCGCTGGTTTGACCGGAACTTAGAGGCCCTCAAGAATGTCCTGTCCAGCGCGGAGAAGGCGGCGAAGATCCGCAGGACAGAGGAGAAAGCTAAGACTAACATGCTGTCCAAGCAGAAGTATTCCTTTGACTCCAATGGGAAGCTGGCCAACTGTGAGAGCAGGGATCCGTCAAAATGTGAGATTTTTATCGTGGAGGGGGATTCTGCCGGAGGATCTGCCAAGACTGCCAGAAACCGGAAATACCAGGCGATTCTTCCGATACGCGGCAAAATCCTCAATGTGGAAAAGGCGAGTATTGACAAGGTGCTGGCAAATGCGGAGATTAAGACGATGATCAATGCCTTCGGCTGCGGTTTTTCTGAGGGGTATGGGAATGATTTCGATATTACGAAGCTAAGGTATGATAAGATTGTGATTATGGCAGACGCTGACGTGGACGGAGCGCATATTTGCACCCTCCTTCTGACGCTGTTCTACCGGTTCATGCCGGAGCTGATCTACGAGGGACATGTCTATATCGCTATGCCGCCCCTATATAAGGCGATGCCGGCAAAGGGCAAGGAGGAATACCTGTACGACGACAAGGCGCTGGAGCGTTACCGTAAGCGCCACAAAGGACCGTTTACCCTGCAGAGATACAAGGGGCTGGGAGAGATGGATGCCCAGCAGCTGTGGGAGACGACGCTGGATCCGGCCAGCCGCATTCTGAAGCGGGTAGAGATTGAGGATGCCCGGATGGCGTCGGATGTGACGGAGATGCTGATGGGGACTGACGTTCCACCCCGTAAGGCGTTCATCTACGAACATGCCAGAGAGGCGCAGCTGGACATTTAGGAAGCTCTGCTTTCATCAGAGTTTCTTTAGAAGAGAGGTTAGAGAATGGAAGAACAGATCATCAGAACAGAGTATTCTGAGGTTATGCAGAAGTCCTACATTGATTATGCTATGAGCGTCATCATATCCAGAGCGCTGCCGGACGTGCGGGACGGATTGAAGCCGGTTCAGAGAAGAACGCTGTACGACATGTACGAGCTTGGCATACGCTATGACAGGCCTTACCGTAAATGCGCCCGTATCGTGGGGGATACGATGGGCAAGTACCATCCGCATGGGGACAGCTCCATCTACGAAGCCCTCGTCGTGATGGCCCAGGAATTTAAAAAAGGGCAGGTGCTGGTAGACGGCCACGGCAATTTTGGTTCCATTGAAGGCGACGGAGCCGCGGCTATGCGTTATACGGAGGCAAGGCTGGAGAAAATCACCCAGGAAGTATTTCTAAGCGATCTGGACAAAGACGTGGTGGATTTTGTGCCGAATTTCGACGAGACAGAGAAGGAACCGTCTGTGCTGCCAGTACGCATTCCCAACTTGCTGGTGAATGGCTCTGACGGGATTGCTGTCGGTATGGCCACCAGTATACCTCCGCACAATCTGGGAGAAGTGATCGACGCGTCTATCGCCTATATGGAGAATGGGGATATCACAACAGAAGAGCTGATGAACTATGTTCAAGGACCGGATTTCCCCACGGGGGGAATCGTGGTGAATAAGGAAGACCTGGCGGATATTTACCGGCAGGGGACAGGCAAGATTAAGATCCGCGGGAAGGTGGAGATCGAGCAGGACAAGGGAGGTAAGAGCCGTCTTGTGATCACGCAGATCCCGTACCCCATGATCGGGGCCAATATCGGTAAATTCCTGAACGATGTGTGTGCCCTTGTGGAGTCTAAGAAGACGACGGATATCGTGGACATCTCCAATCAGTCTTCCAAGGAAGGGATTCGTATCGTGCTGGAATTGAAGCGGAATGCCGATGTAGATAATCTGATCAGCCTTCTCTATAAGAAGACGAGGCTGGAAGATACCTTTGGCGTGAACATGCTGGCGGTGGCCGACGGCAGGCCGCAGACCCTGGGGCTCAAGGAGATCATCCGGCATCACGTGGATTTCCGTTTTGAAATTGCCGGTAGAAAATATGAGACGCTGCTGCGCAAGGAGCGTGAGAAGAAGGAGATCCAGGAAGGCCTGATCAGGGCTGTGGATGTGATCGACGTTATTATTGAGATCCTGAGAGGAAGCAAGAACATTGCCCAGGCAAAGGAGTGTCTGATAACGGGCAAGACAGAGGGGATCCGCTTCCGCACGAAGAGTTCCCAGAAAATCGCGAATGGGCTGCATTTTACAGAGCGTCAGGCCTCCGCGATACTGGAGATGAGGCTGTACCGGCTGATTGGACTGGAGATCGACACTCTCCAGAAAGAACATAGGGAGACGCTGAAGAAGATCGCCTGGTACGAAGACATTCTGAACAACTATGAGACGATGGCAGGCGTGATCAAAGAGGACTTGATGGCAATTAAGAAGGAATATGCCAGACCGAGAAAGACGTCTGTCATCCAGGCTGAAGAGATCATCTATGAGGAGAAAGAACCTCAGGAGCTGCCTCTTGTCGTTCTGATAGACCGGTTCTCCTATATGAAGAGTATGGATCCTTCTGTCTATGAACGCAATAAAGAGGCGGCAGACACAGAGAGCCGTTATATTCTCCGCTGTATGAGCACAGACAAGGTCGCCCTGTTCACAGACACGGGAAGAGTGCATGCGGTGAAAGCGAAGGATATTCCTTATGGAAAGTTCCGGGATAAGGGAGTGCCGGCAGACAACGTGAGCAATTATGACAGCACGGCAGAACAAATGATCTATGCTGCTCCTATGGAAGAACTGAAAAGCAGTCTTCTGCTCTTCGTGACAGGACAGGGGATGTGCAAGCTTACCCAGGGCAGTGAATTCGACGTACAGAAGAGGACGATTGCCGCCACAAAGCTGGCAGAAGGCGATAAGCTCTCCAGCGTGCAGAAATATGACGGACAGGGTCAAGTTGTCCTGCGTACCAGGGAGGAAGTATTCCTGAAGTTTTCTGCGCAGGAGATCCCAAAGATGAAGAGGGCGGCTGTGGGCGTGAGGGGCATTCGCCTGGATAAGGATGACCAGGTGACGGAGGCCTACCTGCTCCTGCCCGGAACGGATGTGACGGTGGACAATGGAGAGAAGACAGTCGCGCTGAACCGGCTGAAGCTCGCCAAGAGGGACGGCAAAGGAGTTAGGCACAGGAAGTAGGCGGAGGTTACGATTCACAGCCATCCCACCCGCATGCGCACCCGTCGCCTCTTCGAGGCTCCAGTCTCGCGCCTAGCGGTGCTAAAGCTGCTCATGTGGTTTGGGTGACTGCTTCACAGTCCTGATTCAGAAGGAACAGCCCACGCTTACGTGCAAGCACGACGCATTGGTTGTTCCTTCTGAATCGGCTGTGAATCGTAACAGGCAGAGAAAAATATTTTTCAAAAAGCCTTGCAATCAGGAAACAAGAGTGCTACAATAATGAAGAATTATTGATAGAAGATACTAGTTGAGAGTGGACGCGAGTCCACTCTCATTGCTTGTTAAGAGAAGAAGCAAAGGAGGTGGGCCTGTGACAAAACGGGAGACATATGAGAAAAAGGCAGAAGAGCTGATTATGCCGCTGATCGAAGAGCATCAGTTTGAACTGGTAGACATGGAGTATGTGAAGGAAGGTGCGAACTGGTATCTGAGGGCGTATATCGATAAGCCAGGAGGAATCAATGTGGACGACTGTGAAGTGATCAGCCGGGCATTTTCCGACCTGCTGGACAGGGATGATTTCATTGAGGACTCGTATATACTGGAAGTCAGCTCCCCGGGGCTTGGACGTCCGCTGAAGAAGGATAAGGACTTTCAGAGAAGTCTTGGCGAGGAAGTGGAAGTGCGCCTATACCGCCCGCGAAACCATCAGAAGGAATTCCGGGGAATTTTGAAGGCGTGGGACGCCAAGACGGTGACGGTGGATATGTCAGGCGAGGAACTCGTGCTGGAGCGGGGAGATATCGCGTTGATAAGACTTGCATTTGATTTTTAATTGTACAGGATGTTTTAGGAGGATAGCACATCATGAATAATGAATTAATGGAAGCGCTGGATATACTGGAAAAAGAGAAAAATATCAGCAAAGATACGCTGCTGGAGGCAATTGAAAATTCTCTGATTACCGCTTGCAAGAACCACTTCGGCAAGTCGGATAATATCAAGGTATATATTAACCGGGATACCGGTGATTTTGCAGTATACGCGCAGAAGACCGTGGTGGATCAGGTAGAGGACGATGTGACCCAGATCAGCCTGGAGAAAGCGAAGATGATGGACTCCAAGTACGAGCTGGGGGACACGGTGAATGTGGAAGTGAAATCCAAAGAATTCGGACGGATCGCCACCCAGAACGCCAAGAATGTCATCCTGCAGAAAATACGGGAAGAGGAGCGCAAGGCGCTGTTCAACCAGTATTACGGCAAGGAGAGGGATGTGGTGACCGGGATTGTGCAAAGATATAATGGGCGCAATGTCAGTATCAACCTGGGCAATGTGGATGCCGTGTTAAGTGAGAATGAGCAGGTGAAGGGCGAAGTGTTCCGGCCGACGGAGCGCATCAAAGTCTATATCCTGGAAGTGAAGGATACCACGAAGGGACCGAAGATTCTCGTCTCCAGGACACACCCGGAGCTGGTGAAACGTCTGTTTGAATCAGAAGTCACAGAAGTGCGGGACGGCACGGTGGAGATCAAAAGCATTGCGAGGGAAGCGGGATCCAGGACAAAGATTGCCGTGTATTCCCACGACCCGGATGTGGATCCGGTGGGGGCTTGTGTCGGGATGAACGGGGCGCGTGTGAACGCGATTGTCAATGAGCTGCGGGGAGAGAAGATTGACATTATCAACTGGAGCGACAATCCGGCAATTTTAATTGAGAATGCCCTGAGCCCAGCCAAGGTAGTGTTCGTGATGGCAGACGATGAGGAGAAGACGGCGAAGGTGGTTGTCCCGGATTACCAGCTTTCCCTGGCCATCGGAAAAGAAGGACAGAACGCCAGGCTGGCAGCCAGACTGACAGGATTTAAGATTGATATCAAGAGCGAGACCCAGGCCAAAGAGATCGAAGGGTTCATGGAAGAGTTTGACGCTGACGAAGAATACGAGGCCTATGAAGATTATGACGGCTACGACAGCTATGAAGAAGGGTATGACGGGGAAGCCAAAGAGGAAGAGGCAGAGTATTCGGAAGATGACGTACAGGAGTGATCAGATTGGGTGCAGTGAGAAAAGTCCCGATGCGCCAGTGTACGGGATGTCAGGAAATGAGAAATAAGAAGGAGATGCTGAGGGTACTTCGAACCGCGCAGGAAGGAATCGTCCTGGATGCGACAGGCAAGAAGAACGGCAGGGGAGCTTATCTGTGCAGAAATCCCCAGTGCCTGGAGAAAGCGATTAAGAATAAGGGATTGGAGCGGTCTTTGAAGGTGAAGATCCCTGAGGAAGTCTATGATACGCTGAAGAAGGAGCTGAGTTTGCTGGATGAGGAATAAAGCTTTGTCTCTGCTGGGAATCGCAGCCAAGGCCGGGAGCATTGTAAGCGGAGAGTTCTCTGTGGATAAGGCAGGGCATGAAGGGAAGGCCGCTCTCGTGGTCGTCGCGTCGGATGCTTCCGATAACACGAAGAAGAAGTTTTCAGATATGTGTACTTATTATAGGGTGCCTATACAGATATACGCCGATAAAGATATGCTCGGACATTCCATCGGAAAGAGTTTCCGCGCCGCTGCAGCGGTGACGGATGCGGGGCTGGCCGGAGCTATTTTGAAGCTGCTGGAGGAAGACTGCAGGATAGGAGGTAATGAGCATGGCAAAAATGAGGGTGCATGAATTGGCAAAACAGCTGGATATATCCAATCGGGAGATGATTCAGATGCTTGCCGATCAGAAGATTGAAGTGAAGAGCCATATGAGCACGCTGACGGACGATCAGGTGGAGCAGATTATGGCTTCCAGGAATAAGAAGGAGATTCCAACGGAGACAGTAAGAGAAAACGGAAAGGAAAGAAGAGATACGAATCATATGAAAGAGACGAATGGAAATGGACAGCCGACAAGACCAGAGGGGCAGCCGGTCAGGAAGAAGAAATATATATCCGTGTACAATCCGCAGAACAGCCGCAGTAATCTGAAGCCTCCTCTCGGGATACGTAATTCTGCCAACCGGAGCGGCGCCGCCCGCGCGCAGGACGGAGAGGTGAAGAAGGGTCTGAAGCCCGAAGGGGCTAGAGTACGCCCCGCGTCCGAGCCGTCAAAAGAGGCAGCGGCGAAGACAGATATCCAGGCCCAGGCAAATCAGAATCCGGTGAAGAAGGAAGCTCAGGCTCCGGCGCGGAGCACGGCAGAACGGCCGGCGGAAAGGACAACGGCAAGAACAGAACGCTCCGGCGATAAGGGCCAAGTTAAGACAGACCGCCCTGGAGACAGAGGAGCGTCCAGAGGGGAACGTTTTGGCGATCGGAATTTTGCGGGTAGGACAGACCGCCCTGGAGACAGGGGTGCATCCAGAGGGGAACGCTTTGGCGACCGGAATTTTGCAGGTCGGTCGGATCGTCCCGGAGACAGGGGCGCGTCCAGAGGGGAACGCTCGGGAGACAGAAGCTTTTCAGGCCGCGGTTTGGACCGCAGAGGAGGCATGGGCGCAAGAGGTATGGCGGATGACCGTGCAGCCCTGGACCGTGCGGCGATGGATCACGCCAATGCAGAGCGGGCCAACAGTGAGAAGAGGGCATATAAAGAGCAGGCAAAGAAGGAACGCCAGAATCGGGAGCGCAAGGAAGCCGAGAGGGATACGCTGAAGCAGATCAAGAACACAAAGCCCAAGAAAGGAAGCTTTATTCAGCCTAAGACGGAGGAGAAGAAAGAAGATGAGATCCGCACGATTATTCTTCCGGAAGTGCTCACGATCAAGGAGCTGGCTGACGCAATTAAGATACAGCCGGCGGCTATTGTGAAGAAGCTGTTCCTGCAGGGAATTGTCGCGACAGTAAACCAGGAGATTTCTTACGAGAAGGCAGAAGAAATTGCTCTGGAGTATAATTGCATCGCAGAGCCGGAACAGAAAGTGGATGTCATCGAAGAGCTCCTGAAAGAGGAAGAAGAGGATGAATCCAAAATGGTTCCGAGACCGCCGGTCGTCTGTGTGATGGGGCATGTAGACCACGGCAAGACTTCCCTTCTGGACGCGATCCGCAATACCAATGTGATTGGCGGGGAGGCTGGCGGAATTACCCAGCATATCGGTGCCTCTGTTATCAAATACAATGGACAGAAAATTACATTTTTGGATACGCCGGGACATGAGGCGTTTACAGCTATGCGCATGCGCGGGGCCAATTCCACAGATATCGCCATCCTTGTGGTGGCTGCGGATGACGGAGTAATGCCTCAGACGGTGGAGGCCATCAGCCATGCGAAGGCTGCGGGAATTGAGATTATTGTAGCGATCAACAAAATCGATAAACCCAGCGCCAACATTGACCGAGTAAAGCAGGAGCTTGCAGAATATGAACTGATTCCGGAAGACTGGGGCGGAAGCACGATTTTTGTGCCGGTATCTGCTAAGACGCATGAGGGGATTGATACCTTGCTGGAGATGGTTCTTCTGACGGCAGAAATGCATGAGCTGAAGGCTAACCCGAAGAGGGCTGCCCGGGGACTTGTCATTGAGGCGCAGCTGGACAAAGGGAAGGGACCTGTGGCCACTGTTCTTGTCCAGAAGGGAACGCTCCATGTGGGAGACCCGATTGCCGCCGGGTCCTGCCATGGAAAAGTGCGCGCGATGATGGACGACAAGGGAAGACGTGTGAAAGAAGCAGGACCTTCCACACCGGTAGAGATTCTGGGATTGTCGGATGTTCCCAACGCCGGAGAAATCTTTGTGTCTACGAAGACGGAGAAGGAAGCGAGAAGCTTTGCAGAGACCTTCATCTCCGAAGGAAGAGAGAAGCTGCTGGAAGAGACGAAATCGAGAATGTCGCTGGACGATCTATTCAGCCAGATCCAGGCGGGCAATGTAAAAGAATTGAACATTATTGTCAAGGCTGATGTACAGGGCTCCGTAGAAGCCATTCGTCAGAGCCTTGTGAAACTGTCCAACGAAGAGGTTGTGGTGAAGATCATTCACGGCGGCGTCGGCGCGGTGAACGAGTCCGACGTAACGCTGGCTTCCGCTTCTAACGCAATTATTATCGGATTTAACGTAAGGCCGGATGCGACAGCGAAAGCGATCGCAGAGAGAGAGAATGTAGATATCCGCTTGTACCGGGTGATCTATAATGCCATTGAAGACGTAGAGGCGGCAATGAAAGGGATGCTGGATCCGATTTTTGAGGAGAAGGTTATCGGCCATGCAGAGGTGCGTCAGCTGTTCAAAGCCTCTGGTGTGGGCACGATTGCCGGTTCCTATGTGCTGGATGGATATTTCCAGAGAAATTGCCTTGTGCGTATCAGCAGAGAAGGAACGCAGATTTACGAAGGCTCCCTTGCTTCCTTGAAGCGGTTTAAGGATGATGTAAAAGAAGTAAAGGCAGGCTATGAGTGCGGCTTTGTATTTGACAAGTTCAACGACCTTCAGGAATTAGACCAGGTAGAGGCTTATATTATGGAGGAAGTGCCTAGGTAATGAGGAAGAACAGTATTAAAAACACAAGAATTAATACAGAAGTGATGAGAGAACTCTCCAACATTATCCAGGGAGAGATCAAAGATCCGAGAATTCATCCGATGACCACCGTGGTGGCGGTGACGGTGGCTCCGGATCTGAAGAGCTGCCGGGCTTATATCAGCGTCCTGGGCAGCGAAGAAGAACAGAAGGCCACTCTGGAGGGCCTAAGAAGCGCGGAAGGATATATCCGCCGGGAGCTTGCCAGAACAGTCAATCTGCGCAATACCCCGGAGATCCATTTTGTATTGGATCAGTCAATTGAGTACGGCGTGCATATGAGCCGTCTGATTGACGAGGTAAATGACAACAATTGAAAAGAGAGCAGGTAGAGGATGAGGAATATTACGAAACTGACAGACTGCCTGCAGGACATCCGGACAGTGGCCATCACAGGCCATATCCGTCCTGATGGTGACTGCATAGGGGCCTGCATGGCATTTTGGCATTATCTGAAGGACAATTTTCCGCAGATAGAGGCAAAGGTATATCTGGAGTCCGTTCCGGAGAGATTTCAGTATATTCCGGGGACGGAAGAGATTGCCTGCAAGGCGGACGACAGAGAGTTCGACTTATTTGCGGCAATGGACTGCAGCGATACGGATCGCTTCGCGCCGTTCATCCGTTATTATCAGACGGCAGGCAAGAGACTGTGCATTGACCACCATATAAGCAACCAAGGGATCGGAGATTATTACTGTATTGAACCGGGGAAGAGCTCTTCCTGCGAGGTATTGTTCGGGCTTATGGAAGAAGATGAGATCAGCTGTCCGGCGGCGACGGCCCTCTATACGGGAATTATCCATGATACTGGGGTGTTCCAGTATTCAAATACAACCCCGAACACGATGCGCGTTGCAGCGGCCCTGATGGAAAAAGGGGTAGATTTTTCTCTGATCATCGAAGACAGCTTCTATAAGAAGACGTATCTTCAGAACCAGATACTGGGAAGGGCCCTGCTGGAGAGTATGTTGATCTGTGACCAGAAGGTGATTGTGAGTGCCATACGCCGGAAGGATATGGACTTCTATGGGATTGGGCCAGAAGACCTTGAAGGAATAGTCAGCCAGCTCCGATTGACGAAGGGAGTAGAGGTGGCGATTTTCCTGTATGAGACAGCCATTGCGGAGTATAAAGTGAGCATGCGTTCCAACTCGTTGGTGGATGTAAGCAAAATTGCTGTATTTTATGGCGGGGGCGGCCATATGCGTGCTGCCGGCTGTACCATGCAGGGAATGATGCACGATGTGGTGAATAACCTTACCAGGCATATATGCAGGCAGCTGGAGAAGAGCGCCCAAGAGACAGCTGGACATAAGCCGGAGGAATAGAATGCGCAGCGGAATGATCAATGTATATAAGGAGAAGGGATATACTTCCTTCGACGTGGTGGCAAAACTGCGCGGCATATTGAAGGAGCGGCGGATTGGGCATACCGGAACCCTTGATCCTGATGCGGAGGGAGTCCTTCCTGTCTGTTTGGGCAAGGGAACAAAGCTGTGCGGGATGCTGACGGACGAGGACAAAGAGTATGAGACTGTTCTGCTTCTCGGCCGTGTAACCGACACCCAGGACATCAGCGGGAAGATCTTGGAAGAGCGTCAGGTAGAGCTGGATGAGATGGGTGTGATTGAGGCAGTTCATTCCTTCGAGGGGGAGTACAGCCAGATACCGCCGATGTATTCAGCCCTGAAAGTTTGCGGGAAGAAGCTCTATGAGCTGGCCCGGGAAGGCAGGACTGTGGAGCGCAGCCCGAGAAAGGTGCAGATTTTCTCCATTGAGATAGAGGACATCTGTCTCCCCAGAGTCCGGATGAAGGTGCGCTGCTCAAAGGGAACTTATATTCGTACGCTGTGCGAAGATATCGGAAGAAAATTGGGCTGCGGAGGCTGCATGGAAGAGCTGGTGCGCACGCGGGTGGGCAGCTTTTGCCTGGAGGGTGCCAGAACACTCTCACAAATCGAGAAGCTGGAAAAAGACGGAAGAGAGAAGGACTTCTTAATGCCGGTGGAGAGAGCCTTTGATGCCTGTCCGGCCTTCATGGTGAAGAAAAAGTTTGAGAAGGCGGCAAGGAACGGCAACAAGCTGGAATTGGGCTGGCTGGAGGCTATGGACGGACGAAAGCCAGACGGGGGTCAGGTGTGTATTTTTCTAGAGAACCATACCTTTGTGGGCGTCTATCAGATGGAGAAAGCGGGGATTTACCGCCCAGTCCGTATATTTTATGAAGGATAGGCCTGCCGCTTGGCTTGCTGCCTGCGGAAATAAATGACAATGGCGCCTCAGGCGCCGGTGGAGGAAGACATGGAATACTGGAAAGGCATTACGGATTTTCGTATTGAGGAGCCGTCGGCAGTATCAATCGGAAAATTTGACGGGCTCCATGTAGGGCATCAAAAGCTGATAAGCCGTCTGTGGGATAAGAAGCAATATGGATGCAGCACGGTGGTTTTTACCTTTGACGTACCGCCGGGCAGCCGGCTTACCGGCAAGAAAATGCAGACGCTTGTAACGAATGCAGAACGATGCCAGATGCTGGAAAAGGCGGGGATCGATTACCTGATTGAATGCCCGTTTGTACCGGAGGTGGCATCAATGGAGCCGGAGGATTTTATCGAGGATGTGCTTGTTGGAAGGCTGAATGCGAAATATATTGTTGTGGGTACAGACTGCGGCTTCGGGCATAAGAGGCGGGGAAATTGCCAGCTGCTGCAGGAGCTGGCGCCTAAGTACGGATATGAAGTGGAAGTGGTGGAGAAGGTTCAGTACAAGGGGCGTGATATCAGCAGCACCTATGTGCGGGAAGAGATCGGCATGGGCAATATGGAGTTCGCAAATTTTCTGCTCGGGTACCCATACAGCGTGGCGGGAACCGTACTCCACGGAAATCATATCGGCGCCAGCAAGCTGGATATGCCTACGGCCAATATTGTGCCTCCTGCTGAGAAGCTGCTGCCGCCCAATGGCGTATATGCCACGAGGACGTTTGCTCAAGGGCGTTGGTATGAGGGCGTGAGCAATATCGGCATGAAGCCCACCGTGGGCGGGGATCAAAAGGGGATTGAGACCTATCTCTTTGATTTTTACGGCGAACTGTACGGCAGAGAGATCCGAGTGGAGCTATACGCCTATGAGCGGCCGGAGATGAAATTTTGTTCGCTGGAAGAATTGAAGGACAGAATGCATAAGGATATGGAATTTGCAAAAAGCTATTTTTTACAGCACAGCAAGATGAACGGACAGAGAAATTGAGATAAATAAGTCGTCTGTACATCGGATAAGGAGATAGCATGGGCATGGATATCGTATTATCATTGATAGGAGGTCTTGGCTTTTTCCTATACGGGATGAAGCTGATGAGCGACGGGTTGGAAAAAGCGGCAGGAGCAAAGCTGCGGGGGATTCTGGCGTTTTTTACAGAAAACCGCCTGCTGGGGACGCTGGTCGGCATGGTTTTCTGCGCGATCATCCAGTCTTCCAGCGCTACGACGGTAATGGTTGTCAGCTTTGTTAATTCCGGGCTGATGAGCCTGAATCAGGCGGCCGGGGTGATCATGGGAGCCAATATCGGAACGACGATTACATCCCAGCTTGTGGCCTTTAACCTCTCTGAGGTGGCGCCGCTTTTCCTTATCGCCGGTGTGATTATGGTGCAGTTTCTCAAAAGACCGATGGTCAATAAGATCGGGGAGGTTGTCCTTGGCTTCGGAGTGCTGTTTATGGGCCTGAGTATTATGGCAGACAGCATGTCCACTCTGAAGGAAGTGCCGATCATTGTCAGCGCTCTGGCGTCTCTGCGAAACCCGCTGCTGGCAATTTTTATGGGGTTTGTTATTACGGCTGTGATCCAGAGTTCCTCCGTCACAGTGAGTATTTTGCTCCTGATGGCCCAGCAGGGACTGCTGGGACTTGGAATTTGCTTCTATATCATTCTTGGGTGCAATATCGGGGCATGTACGTCAGCTCTTCTGGCCAGCCTCAGCGGACGCAAGGAGGCAAAGCGGGCGGCTATGATCCATTTCCTGTTTAATGTGATCGGCACACTGATTATGGTAGCTGTGCTTTTTGTGGGAAGTGGCTGGCTGGAGACGATGTTTATGGAGATATCCGGCGGAGATATTGGCCGGGCAGTGGCCAATGCTCATACGCTGTTTAAAGTCTTTCAGGTGATTGTGCTCTTCCCGTTCTCCGGGTGGATAGTTAAACTGACTTACCTGGTTGTGCCGGGAGAGGATCAGTCTGCGGAAGGTCAGTATGAGCTGTGCTATATTGGAAAGAAGAATATTTTTTCACCGGCCACGGCAGTTGTGGAGGTGACGAGAGAACTGGAGCGGATGGCTGAGATGGCTGCCCAGAATCTCAACAGGGGAATGCAGTGCCTGATTACTTTGGATGAAAGTGAGATCGACGAGGTATACCGGACGGAGAAATATATTGATTATCTGAATCGGGCCATCACCGATTATCTTGTAAAAGTGAGCCAGATGACCATACCGGTGGACGATGCCAAGAGCATCGGCGGTCTGTTCCATGTGGTGAATGATATTGAGCGGATCGGGGACCATGCGGAAAATATGGCCGACGGAGCCAAAATGCGTATATCTGAGAATTTATTCTTCAGCAGCGCTGCAGAGAAGGAAATGGAGCAGATGCTGGACAAGGTTCTGACAATACTGAGCTTTTCCATTGATATGTTTTCCCACAATAACCGGGAGCATCTGGATGAGATATTGGAACTGGAGAATGATATTGACGATATGGAGCGCAGTCTTCAGCAGTCCCATGTGGACAGGCTGACTAGGAATGAATGTACGCCTGGCGCCGGAATGATTTTCTCTGATGTCATATCCGGATTAGAGCGCGTGGCAGACCATGCGACGAATATCGCTTTTTCTATTCTGGAAGAAGATCCCGAGTGAACAGCGGGAAAAGCTTGTCTTGACAAAAATATACCAATTTAATATAATAAAAATGTAATATTTATGTAATATTTTTGACAATTTGTGAAATGTTTGCATTTGTCTTGGAGGAACATATGAGAAGAAGTCGTAGGATGCTTTGTATGCTGTCAGCAGGGGTTATGCTGTATTCTTCTATTCCGCTGACGGCCTCAGCCAGCAATTTGAGCGTGGGGTTTTCCGCGGCGATGGATGAATTGGTAGAGAATAAATCGGCGGATGAAGCTGCGCAGCTGATCGAAGAGGCGCTGAATCCAGTGGCAGAGACCTATGGATATACGAATCTGGGGGTGGCTAACGTCCAGAATCATCTCAATATACGCAAGGAGCCCAGCGAGACAGGCGAGCTTGTGGGAACAATGCCGAAGAACAGCGGGTGCGAGATATTAGAGACGACGGAGGATGGATGGGCGAAGATTCAGTCCGGCAAAGTAGAGGGCTATGTGAGTATGGAATATCTGCTGACCGGGGACGAGGCCTACGCGAGAGCAGACGAAGCGAAAAATACGGTAGCTACCGTGAATACAACGACCCTGAAGGTACGTTTTGAGCCGAGTACAGAGTCTAAAGTGCTCACCCTCGTGCCAATCGGCGAGGAATTGCTGGTGGATGAGGAGATGGACGGCTGGGTGAAGGTAAGCATTGACAGCGACGAAGGATATGTGTCTACCGACTATGTGGATATTTCTGTAGAACTGCCAAAGGCGTCTACCATGTCTGAACTGCAGGCGGGCAACGGCGTGTCCAGTACGAGAGCTTCCTTGGTAGCATACGCGAAGCAGTTCATCGGCAATCCGTATGTATGGGGCGGCACAAGCTTGACAAACGGGGCAGACTGTTCTGGTTTTGTCCTGAGTATTTATAAGAAGTACGGCATTAGCCTGCCGCATCATTCCGGAACCCAGGCGAATTACGGAAGAAGAATCAAAGCCTCCGAGGCTCAGCCGGGCGACTTGTTCTTCTATGGCAGCAACGGGACGATCAATCATGTGGCAATTTACATAGGCAATGGCCAGGTGGTGCATGCCAGCTCGGCGAGGACGGGTATTAAGATATCCAACGCTTATTACCGCACGCCGATCTGCGTGACTTCCCTATTGGATTAAGATTACTGTTTACGGCTTTTATTTTGCGAGACATTTAGACGTATTTATGCATCTAAATGCCGAGAATTGCGTATTTACAAACAGACATTCTTATGATAAACTATGTTAGTATGGATTCAGCCAATATTCGGAATCTGGAGACTCCGACCGATTCTTAATATACGGCGGTTGACAAGAATTTAAGGAGGAATGAATGAATGATTGCAAAGGACAAGAAGCAGGCTATCATAGCTGAGTATGGAAGGACAGAGGGCGATACGGGCTCTCCGGAGGTTCAGGTTGCGATCCTGACCGCAAGGATCCAGGAGCTGACAGACCACCTCAAGGATCACCCGAAGGATCACCATTCCAGAAGAGGGCTTTTGAAGATGGTTGGACAGAGAAGAGGGTTGCTGTCTTATCTGAAGAAGACGGATATTGAAAGATACCGTTCCTTAATTGAGCGTTTAGGACTCAGGAAATAATGATTGTACTGGAAGGGCGGAGAAGAATCTCCGCCCTGTATTTGCATCTGGCAGTATTGGTTTTATAGGCGGAAGAAGCCCCGAGACCACTGAAAAGAGCTGCGGGAACCGCGTCCTTTTCAGTAGTTTCGGTATCTTCTGCCATAAGCAATAAACAAATATAAAGAAAAGGAGATACAGAATATGTACAAAAGTTTTTCTATGGAACTGGCAGGACGTACGCTGACTGTTGACATCGGAAGAGTGGCAGCTCAGGCAAATGGGGCAGCTTTTATGCATTATGGAGATACCACTGTGCTCTCTACGGCTACGTCATCGGATAAGCCTAGAGATGGCATTGACTTCTTCCCGCTGAGCGTGGAGTATGAGGAGAAGATGTATGCCGTAGGCAAGATTCCGGGAGGCTTTAATAAGAGAGAAGGAAAGGCGTCGGAACATGCGATCTTAACCTCCCGCGTCATTGACCGCCCAATGCGTCCGCTCTTCCCGAAGGATTATCGGAACGATGTGACGCTGAACAATATGGTAATGTCCGTGGATCCGTCCTGTCCTCCGGAGGTGACGGCAATGCTCGGTTCCGCGATCGCCACATGCATCTCGGATATACCCTTCGACGGCCCATGCGCGATGAGCCAGGTGGGGCTGATTGACGGGGAATTCGTCTTCAACCCTGGATATGAGCAGGATAAGCTTTCGGATCTGCACCTGACGGTGGCATCCACCAGGGAGAAGGTCATCATGATCGAGGCGGGAGCCAACGAGATTCCCGAGGAGAAGATGATTGAGGCTATCTATAAAGCCCATGAACTAAATCAGGAGATCATCCGGTTTATTGATAAAATTGTGGCGGAATGCGGAAAAGAGAAACATACCTATGAGAGCTGTGCAGTGCCGGAGGAGCTTTTTGACGCTATCCGCAAGATCGTACCTCCCGAAGAGATGGAAGAGGCTGTCTTCACAGATGTGAAGCAGGTGCGGGAGGAGAACATCCGGGCTATTACAGAGAAGCTGGAGGAAGCCTTCGCTGACAAGGAAGAATGGCTGGCTGTTCTCGGCGAGGCCGTATACCAGTATCAGAAAAAGACCGTGCGCAAGATGATCTTAAAGGATCACAAGCGCCCGGACGGAAGGGCAATCAACCAGATCCGCCCTCTTGCCGCAGAAGTAGATATTATTCCCCGGGTACATGGTTCCGCTATGTTCACAAGAGGACAGACACAGATCTGTACGGTTACTACGCTGGCGCCGCTGTCTGATGCCCAGAGATTGGACGGACTGGATGAGACGACAACATCCAAGAGATATATGCATCACTATAACTTCCCCTCCTATTCCGTAGGAGAGACGAAGCCTTCCAGAGGGCCGGGAAGAAGGGAGATCGGCCATGGGGCCCTGGCTGAGAGGGCGCTGCTGCCGGTGCTTCCCAGTGAGGAAGAATTTCCTTATGCCATTCGTACGGTATCTGAGACATTTGAGTCCAACGGCTCTACTTCCCAGGCAAGTATTTGCGCCTCTACCATGTCTCTGATGGCTGCCGGCGTCCCGATTAAGAAGCAGGTGGCGGGTATTTCCACTGGTCTTGTGACGGGTGACAGTGACGATGATTATATTGTACTGACCGATATTCAGGGATTGGAGGACTTCTTCGGGGATATGGACTTCAAGGTGGCAGGAACCCATGAGGGAATCACCGCCATCCAGATGGATATTAAGATCCACGGGCTGACCAGGCCGATTGTAGAGGAGGCCATTGCCCGCACAAAAGAGGCGAGAGAATATATCCTCAACGAGATTATGACGCCTTGTATCGCTGAGCCGAGAAAAGAGGTCAGCAAATATGCGCCGAAGATCATTCAGATGCAGATTGACCCTCAGAAGATCGGCGATGTGGTGGGACAGAGAGGCAAGACGATTAATGCGATTATTGAGCAGACCGGTGTACAGATTGACATTGAGGACGATGGTTCTGTCTCTATCTGTGGCACTGACAAGGAGATGATGGACAAGGCGAAGGAGCTTATCACCATCATAGTCACAGACTTTGAGGCCGGACAGATCCTGAAGGGAACCGTTGTGAGCATCAAAGAGTTCGGCGCCTTCATTGAATTCGCGCCTGGCAAAGAGGGAATGGTGCACATCTCCAAGATCTGCAAGGACAGAATCAACCGGGTGGAGGATGTCTTAACCCTGGGGGATAAAGTGACGGTTGTATGCCTGGGCAAAGATAAGATGGGAAGGATCAGCTTCTCTATGAAGGATGTAGGGAAGGCGATTGGCAAGAACGATAAAGAGAAAGTTCAGAAACAGGATTAAAGATCCTGCTTAAGAGGAAAGGAAGAGGGTATCCCCAAAGTCATGAAATGACTTGAGGGATACCCTCTTCTCATAAATTCCGCGAAACATCTGTATGATGGAACAGAGGCGGGATCATATCACATGGATTCGTGCATTGTCCTGGAAATAACTTCGTCCTGCTGTTCTTTAGTAAGTTTGATAAAGTTGACTGCATACCCCGATACACGGATGGTAAGCTGAGGATATTTCTCTGGATGAGCTTGTGCGTCCAGCAAGGTTTCACGGTTGAGGACATTGACATTCAAGTGATGTCCGCCCTTCACGGCATAACCGTCCAGTAAGCCTACTAAGTTGTCGATCTGTGTCTGCGTTGCTGCCATAAATAAGACTCCCTTCTTGCTCATTGTATAAAATAGTAATAATTACTATTCCTATATATACTGTAGCACTTTCCTAGAAAATTGTAAATAGGGACTAGGTATTTTTTTCGGTACATATGATTTTAGAGGGATGATTTGGACGAAGTTTATCCGCGAACCGTTCGGATTTACTTTACCAATAAGTGCATATCATGATATACTATAGCATAGATACCGGGAATGCTGAATGTTTTGCGGGATTATGAAAGCGTATGGCACGGAACAATCTGTTTGGCGCCGTTTGTCCGAATATCCGGCGCGCAGGCATGCGTCCGGAAGAATGCAAGCTTACGCATGCCTGAAGGGACATTGGGATGATGGAAGAGGTGAACTTATGAAATTGATATCATGGAATGTAAATGGTCTGCGTGCCTGTGTTCAGAAGGGCTTCATGGAGTACTTTCACCAGGCTGACGCAGACATTTTCTGTATACAGGAGACCAAGCTGCAGGCAGGGCAAATTGATTTAGAGCTGCCCGGATACCGTCAATATTGGAATTATGCCCGTAAGAAGGGGTATTCCGGGACAGCGATGTTCACGAAGGAGGAACCTTTGTCTGTGACGATGGGGATTGGTATAGAGGAACATGATCAGGAAGGCCGTGTGATTACGGCAGAATTTCCGGAATATTATGTAATTACAGTATATACGCCCAATTCTCAGGATGGGCTGGCCAGGCTGCCCTACCGGATGGACTGGGAAGATGAATTCCTGGCCTATCTAAAAAAACTGGAGAAGGAGAAGCCTGTTATATTCTGCGGGGATCTCAATGTGGCTCATAAAGAGATTGATTTGAAGAATCCGAAGACGAACCGCAAGAACGCGGGCTTTACTGATGAGGAACGGGCCAAGTTTTCTCATCTGCTGGAGTCTGGCTTTATTGATACTTTCCGGTATTTTTATCCGGACAAGGAACAGATTTATTCCTGGTGGTCTTACCGCTTCAAGGCGCGGGAGAAAAATGCCGGCTGGCGTATTGACTATTTCTGCGTATCGAACTGTCTGAAGGATAGACTGGAAAGAGCTGCAATCCACACAGAGGTATATGGATCTGACCACTGTCCGGTGGAACTTGTGCTTCGCTGAGCGGATTGTGGATCAAGGCTACAACAAGGACGGAGGGATGTGCCCATGAAAAAAGAGGAAGCTGATCGATGGGAGCTTAAGCCGGGTGTTCCTGCCCCTATGGGAGTAACCAGAAGGGGAGATTCCGTGAATATATGCGTGCAGGCACCGATGGGGCAGACATGTATCTTGAATTTATACAGACCTGGCCAGAATGTTCCAGAGGCGCGTATTGCCTTCACGGAGGAAAACAGGTTTGGCAATTTGTGCTTTATAAGCGTGATTGGATGCCCAATTGAGGAATATGAATATACATTTACAATTGGCGAGAAGGAAGTGTGTGACCCTTATGCCAGAAGAATTGTGGGAAGGGAAGTCTATGGAAGTGTTCCGGCACATGTGAGGGGACGCTTCCTGCAGGAAAAATATGACTGGGAAGGGGATGTCCGCCCGAATATCCCATATGAAGATCTCATCCTCTATGGGCTGCATGTGCGGGGATTTACAAAGGATGCGTCTTCTAGGGCAGACAGCCGTGGGACCTTCCTCGGGATTATTGAACGAATATCCTATATGAAGGAGCTGGGAGTTAATGGAATTGAACTAATGCCGGCCTATGAATTCCCAGAGCTTACTCCCTATCCGGTGAGTTCTATGGCGCATTTCGTGCGCTCGGAAGATCTGGAACATCACTATAAGAGAAACTTCTGGGGATATGGACCGGGGGAATATTTTGCGCCGAAGGCAGGCTATGGAGCTGGGGAAGACCCGGTAAGAGAATTCAAGGAAATGGTGAAGGCTCTCCACAGGAACGGAATAGAGGTCATCATGGAATTCTATTTTCCAGACCGGACAGATGCAGGACTCATACTAGATGTGCTTCGATACTGGGTGGAGGAATACCATATCGACGGCGTGCATGTGAGCGGCTATGGACTTCCTATCACTCTGATCGCGAGAGACGCCCTCCTGGCTGGAACAAAGATTTTTGCCGAGAGTTTCCCGATAGAAGAGATCTATGAGGGAGGGCGCGTTCCATGGCGGAAAAATCTCGCAGAGTACAATGACGGATTTCAGGCAGATCTGAGAAGATTTCTGAGGGGGGATGACGGCCAGGTGGGAAGCTTGGCCTACCGGATTAGGAAAAACCCCGCGCAGGAAGCGGTTGTGAATTATGCTGCCGGCCATAACGGGTTTACCCTGATGGATATGGTGAGCTTCGAGGTTAAGCATAATGAAGAGAATCGGGAAGACAACCGGGATGGGACAGATTACAATTATAGTTTTAACTGTGGGGAAGAGGGGAAGAGCCGCAGGAAGAAGGTCAATGACCTTCGGGCAAGGCAGATGAGGAATGCCCTGCTGACCCTGTTCCTGAGCCAGGGAATCCCGATGCTGACAGCAGGGGATGAATGCTGCAATTCTCAGAATGGGAATAACAACCCATACTGTCTGGATAATGAAATTTCTTGGGTAAACTGGAACACTTCCAAGGCGGCAGAGGAGATGAGAAAATTTGTCAAGGCGCTGATTGCTTTTCGTAAAAGGCATCGTGTCTTTTGCCAGAGAGAGGAGCTTCGGGGGACAGATTACCGTGCCAGCGGATTCCCGGATATCTCCTTTCACGGGAAAAACGCCTGGTATCCGCAGATGGATGGAAGCTGCAGGCAGCTGGGGGTGATGTATGGCCCTGGATGGGCGGAAGGGACGGCGGAAGAACCGGATTTTTATTATGTGGCGTACAATATGTATACGGACAGGCAGGAATTCGCACTGCCGAATTTGCCGAAAGGTTATGCCTGGTATATAAAGGCTGACACTGGGATGACCGGAAGCGACGTGTTTTATGAGGAGGAGGAAGAAGTCTGCCTGAACGGCTGCAAGACGCTGTCTGTGGAAGGAAGGACCATTATGGTGCTGCAGGGCAGGAGAAGAGAGGCGGGACATTGAGAATGGAACATGACAGAGGAAGATTTCTCAGCAGCTTTGCCTTGAAGATATTGGCATTAAGCACTATGGTGATCGATCATGTGGGCGCAGTTCTGTTCCCGGAATATTTGTGGCTGCGTTGCATCGGAAGGCTGTCCTTTCCGATTTTTGCCTTTTTGCTGGCGGAGGGATACCGGCACACGAGAGATGTGAACGCATACCTAAGAAGGCTGCTGCTGTTTGCCGTCATTTCGGAGCCCTGCTTTGATCTTGCTTTTTACGGCAGGCTGTTCTATCCTTATGGGCAGAATATCTTTTTTACGCTAGGGATTTCCTTGTTCGCGCTGGACCATCTCCAACAGGGAAGAAGCAGATATGGAAGAGCGGCATGGCTGCTGGCTGCTGTGTTAGCTGCGGAACTGCTCCATACAGATTATGGATTTGCAGGAGTGCTGATGGTGCTGGCTTTCTATTTCTTCAGGAGCAATTTGCCGCTTATGACAGCGGCCGTCTGCTTCATCAACATTGTTCTGATGGGCTGGATCCAAAGTTTCGGAGCGGTATCTATGATTCCGGTGGCTCTGTATAATGGAAGAAAAGGATACAGCATGAAGTATTTTTTCTATGCGTTTTATCCTCTTCATCTGCTCATCCTGGCCTGGATACGGGCGGCTGCGTAATACTTCGGCCTGTCGGCTTTATCGCTGCGCCGCGGTTCTACAAACGACATATGGGGGTTAGACATTATGAGGCCATGGGCACATTTTAAGACGATCACAAGGCATAAGATGCTCGTTATGAAATATTGTTTTCAGGTGGGGCTGTACCGTCAAGGGCTTCTACACGACCTGTCCAAATACTCCCCCTCGGAGTTCTGGGCAGGGGCAAAATATTATCAGGGGGTGGAGAGCCCCAATAATATGGAGCGGAGGATGACGGGAGTGTCCAAAGCCTGGCTGCACCATAAGGGAAGAAATAAACATCATTTTGAGTATTGGATTGATTATGGATTGGAGAAGGGAAGCGCAATGACGGGGATGAAGATGCCCCTGCGCTATGCGGTGGAAATGTTTCTGGACCGGGTGGCGGCAGGGCAAATCTATAACGGCAAGGCGTTTCGTCGGGAGGATCCATTGAAATATTATGAGAAAGGGTGCGGGAAATATATTATGCACCCCAAGACAAGAGAATTGCTGGAATTTTTGCTTCACCTGTATGCCCAAAAAGGACAAAAAGCAGCATTTCAGTATGTAAAAAGAGAAATTTTGGCGAAAAATAACTGGAGGGGATATAATAATTC
>CALWRT010000159.1 GCA_944384015.1 uncultured Lachnospiraceae bacterium
GGCGAGGTCTTCCACTGGCCTATCTTGGCAGTGGAAGACCCGGCGGGTACAGACCAGCAGGCACAAAAACCCCGGAAATGGTCAATGCGCAGAAAGTCTACCAGCTTCAGCTGCTGGCGGATACGCAGGCGCCACCAGAGAAAGTGTTCCTGCTCATGAGCTTCCCAGCGGTAGAGAGGATTGCCCCACAGCTGTCCGTCGGCACTGAAATAATCCGGAGGGACGCCGGAGAGTTCTGTGGGGAACCCCTTGCTGTCCAGCTGGAAAAGTTCCGGATGGGCCCAGACGTCCGCGCTGTCAGGAGCGCAGAAGATTGGGATATCCCCGATGATGCGGATGCCGCCTGCATGGGCGTAAGAGCGCAGCTCTTCCCATTGGCTGTAGAAGACAAACTGAAGGAACAGATAATAACGGATACCCTCTTCCAAGCGCAGTGTCCAGGAATGAAGCACATCAGGGGTCGGATGTATGAGCTCGGCGCTCCACTGGGTAAACGCAAGACCGTCATGCCAGTCTTTGGCAGCCATGAAGAAAGCATAGTTGTCAGCCCACCATTTGTTCTCCTGATAGAAGAGGAAATAAGCCCTGTCCAAGGAGGGATCCCTGGACGCCTGGAAATGGCCATATGCCAGTTTGAACAGCTTGGATTTGTAAGAAATGACTTTGGCATAGTCTACTTTCCGCGGATCAAAATCCGGGACAGGTACACTGAGAACGTCCTCCCGGGTCAGGAGGCCGGCCTCCAGCAGCTTGTCAGGGCTGATAAGAAGAGGCTGCCCGGCGAAGGAGGAGAAGCTCTGGTAAGGAGAATCACCGAAGCCAGTGGGACCTAGAGGGAGTACCTGCCAGAGGGTTTGCCCAGAAGATTTCAGAAAATCTAAGAATTCGTAAGCGCCGGGGCCCAGATCCCCGATGCCATAGGGGGATGGGAAGCTGGTGGGATGTATAAGAATGCCGGCATACCGCCTGCCGTCGTCCGTATAAGAAAATGTTTGTTTCATTCGATTTCTCCTATTGTATCCCGGTGTGGGCCGTCGCCGCACCGATGTGATAATCTATGCTTATTATAGCCATGGTTACAGGAAAAAACAAGAAAAACTGCCGGGCAGACAGAGGCAATTTTCCGTAGGATAAAGGACTGACGCGCTCCTTTATATAAGCCGGACACAGTCCCTTACATAAACCGCGGGGGAGAGAAATAGACTGGTAATAAACAGGAGAAGGATGGAAACATATTGAATAGTATCAGGAAGTTCCTGAAAATGGCTGCCTGTGTGCTCCCTGCGGCAATCCTGCTGTGTGCCTGCGCAGGAGAGGAGGAACCCGAGAAAATCAGAGATCTGGAATTTACCGTAACTCCTGGGGAGCACATTCCTGAAGAGCTGAAGGTGAAAATTGAGGAGCAGAAAGACAAAGCATTCTGTATGACTTATGAGGACGGCGGCTGGCTGTACATTGTGATTGGATACGGGGCCCAGGAGGGGGGAGGATTCTGTATACAGGTGAATGAATGCTATGAAGCCTCCAACGCCGTCTATGTGGATACGAACTTGATGGGGCCGGGGACGGAAGATGCAAAAGGAGGCACTTCCTACCCGTATATTGTGCTGAAGATGGAAGACCCAGGTAAGCCGGCAGTATTTCAGTAACTCGAAAGCATAGTCGGAGGGGGAATGTCATAGAATAGACATAGATAGGAGGGATTCGATTGCAGACAGAGAAGAAGCATGTGCATATGACCCGTCAGAAGAGCAGGGCCGTGAGCCAGATAACGCTGGATAATGATTTTAATGTTCCGGATATCAAGCCTGACATCCAGAAACTCATATTGGATCAAGGAGAAATACAGGTGGAGGAGGTGCATCCGGAGAAAGACCGGGTCGTCCTGAAAGGATTTTTGTCTGTACATATCCTCTATATGTCAGTGGGGACGGAAAGCTCCATGCAGGGGATGGAGGGCAGACTGCCCTTTGAAGAAACCGTGCATATGGAAGAACTGGAAGGAGGCGATACGCTGAAAATTGACTGGGATGTGGAAGATCTGAATATCTCCGCAATTAATTCCAGGAAGATCAGCGTGCGTTCGATTATTTCCTTCACAGTGATCGCGGAAGAGCTGTATGATGAAGAGCTTGCCTGCCGGATAGAAGGCGGCCAGGATGTACAGACGAAGATGAAAGAAATTCATGTGCTGAAACTGGCTGTGAGTAAGAAGGATACGATGCGGGTCAAAGATGAAGTGCTTCTCACGAGCAATCAGGCCAATATTGCGGAACTTCTGTGGAAAGAAATTCAGCTTCAGGGAGTAGAGGTCCGACAGATAGACGACAAGCTCTCCGTGAAGGGAGAACTGAATGTATTTGCCCTGTACCAGGGAGAACAAGAAGAACAGGCGCAGTGGGTATCGGCGATTCTGCCGTTTACCGGCATGGTGGACTGCGGCGGCTGTACAGCGGAGATGATACCGGATATTCGTGTGTCACTCATGCTAAAAGAACTGGAACCGAAGCCGGATTATGACGGGGAACAGCGTCTGTTTCAGGCAGAGGCCGTGTTGGAACTGGATATCAGGCTGTATCAGGAGGAGACGATCGCGATATTGGACGACGCCTACAGCCTGTCGGGGAGCTTGACCCTGAAGAAGGAACCGGTGAAGCTAGATACGCTGCTGGTTAGAAATCATTCCAAGGCTAGGTACAGCCAGAGAATCAAGGTCCGTCAGGAAGAGCTGGCGGTGCTGCAGATCTGCCATTGCTCTGGGAAAGCTGTCATCGAAGAAGTACGCCGGACAGAACAGGGGCTGGAGGTAGAAGGAATTGTCCTCGTCCAAGTGCTGTATGTGACAGCCAGCGATCGGATGCCATTCGGCTGCGCGAAAGGAGAAGTGCCTTTCCGGCATGTACTGGAGGTGCAGGGCATGGATGACGGATGCACCTACTCTCTGAGAGGAGAGGCAGAGCAGATCACGGCGACGATGGCGGATTCCGAAGAGGCAGAAATCAGGGTGACATTGGACTTCTATCTTCTTGTGAGAAAACCGGAGATACAGGAGACCGTGAGGGAGATTGAAGAATCCCCTATGGATTATGAGAAACTGCAGGCCCTTCCAGGAATTGTGGGCTATATTGCCGGCAGCCGGGACGATCTATGGGAGATTGCGAAGAGGTACGGCACGACGGTGGAAGATATCCGGCAGATGAACCACCTGCCGGCATCAGGCGTCCAGCCAGGAGAGAAGATGATTGTTATGAAGGCAGTGAATACGGCTGGCAAGTGAGAGGAACATGAAGTGCCGCGGCATCCGTACACAGACGGAGGCTGCGGCGCTTTTTTCGTGGGCGATGGGCGGAGAAAGGCAGCGGGCCAGCTTTCCGTTTTACCTGTCGCTGAGAAAGGAAGAATAGGGCAAGAAGTAGTTGCTTTTCTGAGAAATCATCGTGTATAATATAATGTATACAAAGTACAGGAGGAAAGCATGGAAAGTATCCGCTTAAAGGCAAGGGCAAAAATTAATATTGGCCTGGATGTGCTGCGCAGGAGAGAAGACGGCTATCATGAAGTGCGGATGATTATGCAGACGGTCGGCCTGTATGATCAATTGACGATCACGAAGACACAGACTTCCAAGATCCATGTACGTACCAATCTGTCCTACCTGCCGGGAAATGAGAACAACCTGGTGTATAAGGCGGCTAAGCTGGTGACCGATACATTTTCCCTTCCAGGCGGGGTATTTATCGACCTGAAGAAGAAGATACCGGTGGCGGCCGGCATGGCCGGCGGGAGTACGGATGCTGCAAGCGTGCTGTATGGACTGAACCGGATATATGGACTTGGACTGAAGCTAGAAGAGCTGATGAGCCTTGGCGTGCGGTTAGGCGCTGATGTGCCGTACTGTCTGATGAGAGGAACCGCGCTGGCAGAAGGGATTGGGGAGAAGCTGACGCCGCTGCCCGCAATGCCCGAGTGCCCGGTGCTGATAGCGAAGCCCGGCGTCAGTGTGTCTACAAAATTTGTCTATGAGAATCTTCACGCCAACAGCCTGAGACCGGAACAGCATCCAGATATTGATGCCAGTATACAGGCAATCCAGGAAGGGGACTTACACAAAATTGCCCGGACGATGGGAAATGTTCTGGAACTTGTCACCATACGGGAGCATCCGGTAATCGGGCAGATCAAGGAGGCTATGCGAAGGAGCGGGGCGCTGAATGCTATGATGAGCGGAAGCGGGCCTACGGTGTTTGGACTGTATGAGGACGAGAAGACAGCCCGGGAGGCCTGCAAAAGCCTGAGAAGAGAGGGGCTTGCCAGGCAGGTGTATCTGACGTATCTTTTTCACAACAGGAGGCGGAACAAATGATAGAAGATATTAAACCGGTAGTGGACGAGTATATGCCTCTTCGGGACGTTGTGTTCCATACACTGCGCCGTGCAATCCTCAAAGGGGACTTGAAGCCCGGGGAGAGGCTGATGGAGGTTCAGCTTGCCAATCGTCTGGGCGTGAGCAGGACCCCGATCAGAGAGGCTATCCGCAAGCTGGAGCTGGAAGGGCTGGTGACTATGGTACCGCGCAAAGGAGCGGAGGTATCCGAAATCACGGAGAAGAGTATGCGGGATGTGCTGGAGGTGCGCCGGGTGCTGGAAGAGCTGGCGGTGAAGATTGCCTGCGATAAAATGACCGAGGAGGAGCTGGAGCGCCTGGGCCTTGTATCGAAGAAATTCCGGGATATTATGTACTGCGATGACTTGCAGCTGATTGCGGAGACGGATGTGGAGTTTCACGAGATTATCTATGAAGCCACAGGCAATGCAAGACTGATTCAGATCCTGAGCAATCTGAGGGAGCAGATGTATCGGTACCGGGTGGAATATTTGAAAGATTACAACAGCCATGGGATACTGGCTGATGAGCACGACGCTATTTTGATGGCCCTGAAGGACAGGGATCAGAAAAGGGTATGCAAAGTGGCCGTGGAGCATATCGACCGGCAGGAATCAAGCATTATAAAGAGCATCAAGAAAAATAAGGAAAACGGATGAGAGTAAGGGCTGCCTAACGGCCGAGCAGCTATGGATGCGCCTCAGGCCGGGAAAAGGACGCGCGCCGCATAAGACAGGAAAAAAGTGGGAATCCTCCTAACAGGCAGAGTTAGGAGGATTTTTGTATGGAGAATTTAAGACAGGTCAGAAGAGACATGCTTCGGAATATCATTTTTGCTATAGCGGCGGTAGTCATCGGGCTGGCAGCGGCAGTCTTCGGACTGTACCAGGGAAGGCGGGAGGCTATGCTGCAGCAGTCGATTGCGGGAGAGGTGATCCGCTTTCATATACTTGCCAACAGCGACAGCGAGGAAGACCAGGAGCTGAAGCTGACGGTGCGGGATGAGGTGCTCCTGTATCTGGAGGCATTGTTGGAGGGGAGTGAAGGCGTGGAGGATTCCAGGCAGAGAATACGGAAAAGTCTGGAGGAGATCAGGGAAGTGGCTCAGGAATGCGTGGAAGAACAAGGATATTCTTATCCGGTGACTGCGAAGCTTGTAAAAGATAATTTTCCACAGAAGACTTATGGAGACTGTATCTTCCCGGCAGGAAACTATGAGGCGCTGCGCATTGAGATTGGAGAGGGGCAGGGACATAACTGGTGGTGTATGGTATATCCGGGGCTGTGTTTTACAGAGGACAATGGCGCCTATGTATCCCAGGAAAGCAAAGAATTGCTCCATCAGGTGCTGACAGAAGAAGAGTTCCAGCTTGTGACAGGAGAAGGCCGGCTTGTCCTGCGGTCGGGCTTTCTTCGTTGGCTGACAGGATACAAGTGATAAACAGAAAATGGAAGAGGAGCTGCTACAGCTGCAGCTCCTTTGCGCGTTTCAGGAGATACTTGTACTTTTGCTGGACAGACTTCACCTCGTAAATATAGCAGTCGATCAAATCTGGATCCACTACATTTTGGAAATTGGAATAAGCATTATCCAGAGCTTGTTTCGTACGCTGGATATCTGCCAGGATCAGATATTTTTCATATTCCGCCTGTGTAATATACTGCATAAGCCACTGCCCTTTCTGTGTATGCCGCAGCCGGCGGCAGCCCGCCGGGCACATTGTACACGGATATTCTATAGTTCATTATAGTCAAAATCTGGAATTATATGCGGAAGAAATGGAATAATACGGTTTTTCTGCAATATATATGAAAAAGGAACGTAAGGGAGGAAAGACGATGTTAGATTCCCAGAACTTCATGATCATGACAGCAGCCTGCGGAGCCGTACTGCTGATCGGGATAGCCGGACGGCGGCTTGGATGGCTGATCCGCTTCTGCATGAGAGCGGCAGCGGGGATGCTGGGGGTATATCTTGTGAATTTGGTGCTGTCAGCTTTCCAGATTCCTCTGTCTGTGGGGCTGAATTTGTTCAATATGCTGATAGTGGGAGCCCTGGGCTTACCGGGATTTGGTCTTTTGTATGCCATCAGCGCGGTGAATTTTATGTGAGAAATAACGAAAATTTTGAAAAATGATTTGTGCAGATTGAAATATGGACAGGTACATCATATACTGTTATAATTCGATTATACAAAAGATTTGACAGTCATTTCAACGGCGGAAAGCCACCGGCAGATGCTTATATCGAAAATAATGCGGATGCCGAATCAGCAGGTTCCTGCAAACATTTCCGGGAAGACATAAAAAGGAACGTTATTTACAAAGTTATTTGCGAAGGAGGAAAACGCTACAGGACGAAAGTTTAGGAGGTTAGCGAAGCAGAAGTTGGGAAGAGGCATATTTGCGGTATGCGATGAGGATGCTGTCTATGCAAAGAGGCTTATGGAGTATCTTGGCCGTAGGAAAGATATCCCGCTGGAAGCAAGAGCATTCACGAATATCGAATTATTGAACACGTATGCGGCAGAGCATAGGATTGATGTGCTCCTGATTGCCGGCGCATTGGCCGACAGTCTCTTGGAAGGAAACCATATCAAGAAGGTTCTGCTGCTCTCAGAGGAGCAAGGAGAGATGGGAATCTATAAATACCAGTCCGCGGATATCGTCATGAAGGAGGTGATGGAATATTGCGGCGGCAGCGGGCAGCTTGGGAAGGGGGGCTATGACGGACAAGCCGGGATAGAATGGATCGGGGTCTATTCTCCGGTGAAGCGGTGCGGCAGGACATCGCTGGCGATGGCGCTGGGACAGGCGCTGTCGGAGGAATTCCGTGTGTTGTACTTGAATTTTGAGGAATACCCGGGGTTTCCTGAACCAGAGCAAGATTTGGAAGTGGATTTTTCTGATATTATGCTGAGTTTGTTAGAAGGGAAGGAGGATTTGGAAGAACAGATGGACCGGGCCGTCCGCAGGATGGGAGCGATGGATTATATTCCGCCGGGACTTTCCTTTCTGGATATTCGCGCCCTGCCCTTTGAAGAATGGGAGAGATTTTTTGACGCCATGGAAGGCTGGAACAAATACGACAAAGTGATTTTAGATATGGGAGATTCCGTGGATGAGGTCTTCCAGATACTGAACCGATGCGCGTATATATTTATGCCTGTGCTGGATGATGCCGCGTCCCAAGCCAAGATGGAACAGTTTGAATATTTTCTGGAAGTGTCGGAACTGGGGGATATGTGGGATCATATACGCCAGGTGCATGTGCCATTACGGGAGAGCCTTCCCTGGGAGATGCCGGCATGGGAAGAGAGAGGGCAGGACAGGCTGGCCGGTATGGCGAGAGGAATTGTGGAAGAGTTATATGGAACAGCGAAGATTGGATGAGCTCGCCGGGCGGGTGAAGGAACAGGTGCTCTCGGAGCTGGATAGGGCGCAGGAACCGGACGACGCAATTGTGGAGGGCTTGATTGAGAGAACTGTGAAGAGAGAAGCTGTCAGGCATTACCTGACTCTTGCCGAGCGGTCTCGCGTTAAGAAGCTGGTGTTCAATGCAATCAGAAGGCTGGATATTTTGCAGGAGATCATGGAGGACGAAGCTGTCACAGAAATTATGATTATTGGAAAGGAGATTTTTGTGGAAAGAGAAGGAAGGATTTTACAGTGGGACAAGCAGTTCGGAACCGTGGAAACTGTGGAAAATATCGTGCAGAAGATTGTTGCCGGCAATAACCGCCAAGCCAATACGAGGACGCCTATTGCCGACGCCCGTCTGGAAGATGGTTCCCGGGTACATATTGTGCTGCCGCCGACTGCGCTCAACGGGCCGGTGGTGACGATCAGGAGATTCCCCAAGGAGCCTATGGGAATGAGGGAGCTGATACGAATCGGCTCCCTCACCCAGGAGGCAGCTGATTTTCTGGGGGCCCTGGTCAGGGCTGGATATAATCTGTTCGTGAGCGGAGGGACAGGCAGCGGCAAGACGACATTTCTGAACGCCCTCGCGGAATTTATACCGCCTCAGGAGCGGATTGTGGTGATTGAGGATACGGCAGAACTACAGATACGGGGCATCCCCAACTTGGTCAGGCTGGAAGCAAGGGAGAAGAACATGGAGGGAGAGAACGAGATTACGATCCGACAGCTCGTCCGCGCAAGCCTGCGCATGAGGCCCAGCCGGGTAATCATCGGGGAAGTGCGGGGGGAAGAGGCTGTAGATCTTCTCCAAGCAATGAATACCGGCCATGACGGCTCCATCAGCACTGGTCACGGCAACAGCCCGGCAGACATGTTGAATCGCCTTGAGACAATGGTGATGATGGGTATGGATATCCCTGCAGAGGCGGTCAGACGCCAGATTGCGTCCGCGTTGGACATTATGGTGCATCTGGGAAGATTGAGGGACGGGAGCCGCAGAGTTCTGGAGATTGCAGAGATTACGGGCATTTCTCATGGGCAAGTACAGACAAGGACATTATATGCCTTTGAAGAGGTACGGGAGGATGAAGACGGACATATTGAGGGGAGGCTGATGAGGCAGAACAACCTAGAACAGGAAGGCAAGCTGATAAGAGCAGGTATACAGCCGTAGGAAGAGGAAGACAAGTGCGGGACAATGGTTCTGGAATAGGAGAGAGAAGAGAGAATAAGAAGGCCAAAAGGGCGCGGATTTGGAAGAGAGATCCAAGGCCGGCAGGACAAGAAGACGTTGCTGTCCGGAGAGAACAAATGCAGATTGCGCTGGAGTGGACGTTGATTTCGGTAATGGCCGGCTGGCTATTCTATGACTGGCTGCCAGCGGGGGCCCTTCTTTGGCTGGCGGTTCCCCTCTATGGAAAGATCAGAAAGCAGGATTTCGCCAGGAAGCATCGAAGGATGCTGGAGAGAGAGTTTGCAGAGGCCCTTCGGGCTATGTCGGCTGCGGTCAGGGCAGGTTATTCTCCGGAGAATGCGGTGAAGGAGGCATGGCGGGATCTGAAGCTTCTTCATACAGAAGAAAACGCGATGATGCGGGAGCTGCGCCGTATGGTTTCAGGACTGCAGATGAACGAGGGCCTGGTACAATTGTTTGAGGAGTTCGCAGCCCGGGAGGGGCTGGAAGACGCGGGAAACTTTGCGGAGGTATTCCGAGAGGCGAAACAGTCAGGAGGGAATTTGGCCCAGATTATGGAAGATACCGTCGAGATTATGGAAGAGAGGGATGCGGTGACCCGGGAGATTGAAGTGCTGTTGGCAGGCAGACAATATGAGCAGAGAGTGATGGCGGCAGTTCCGGCAGGAATGATCTTGTATCTGAGGCTGGGATCACCGGGATATCTGGACGGACTATATCACAACCCTGCCGGGATCTGTGTGATGACACTTGCTGCCGCCTTATATGCGGCGGGAATATACTGGGGCTGGCGAGTGCTGGAGGTGGAAGTATGAGTTGGAGCATCCGCGGGATACCGAATGTGCCTGGGGATAGAATGAGGAGAAGTCTTGGGAAGGTATATAGACGGACATGGTACCGGCGCCTGTTTGCTGAGAGAAAAGGAATCCCTAATGCGCTGGCATGCCTGCATCCCGGTGAGCGTATGGATGCCGTGGAAGAAGAATACCATATTAACAAGCTGTGGAACTTGCTGCTGGCAGGAACAGCGGCTATAACAGTATTGGCAGGTACAGGGATTGGCTTCATCCTGGATCCGGGGGAACGAACTGTGACGGGCTTGGATCGGCCAGGATATCTGGAAGGAGACCGCAGGCAGACAATTCTTGTACAGGGGACAGAGGATGAGGGAAAGATCACAGTGACAGTGAGCGAGAGGAAGTACACGTATGAGGAGACCCAGCAGCATTTTGAGGAAGTAGCGGGCCAGCTGGGGCGTGTCATTGCTGGAGAGAACGCAAGCCTTGACCGGGTGGAGTATCCCCTGAACCTTGTGCGGGAATGGCCCGTGTATGGAATTACGTTGGAATGGTATTCCGGAACTCCGGAGGTGCTGGACAGTACGGGAAAGATTGCCGACGACCATCTGGAAGGAAGCTGTCTGGTGGAGTTGAAGGCGACGCTCAGGTATGAAGAATATGAGAGCATCTATCGGTGCACAGCGAATGTGTATCCTCCCAAGAGAGACAGGGAGAGTTTGTTCCTTGCACAGGCAGAGGCATCCTTGTCTGAGGCCCAGGATGCGTCAAAGACAATGGAAGAGATGAATTTGCCGAGCGAAATTGCCGGTGAACAGGTGCGCTATTACATACCGCAAGAGCAGCCTGGCTTGCTGCTGGGAGGAATGCTATTGCTTGTGGCAGTGCTTCTCTACTTTTGGAAAGATGAGAAGCTGATGGAACAGGCTAAGAGAAGAGATGCGCAGCTTCTTGCCGATTATCCGGCGATTGTGAGCAGGCTGACCGTATTGCTGGGAGCTGGGATGTCAGCGTCCAATGCCTTGGCGAAAATCGCAGGAGACTATCTGGACAGACGAAAGCAGGGAGGCCCAAAACGCTATGCCTATGAAGAAATTGCGGTGGCAATCCGGGAAATCAACAGTGGGA
>CALWRT010000160.1 GCA_944384015.1 uncultured Lachnospiraceae bacterium
TATTCATCTGTCGTCACCTCCAATGCCCGCAGGGTAAAAGAAAAAATACTCCCGTGCGGCATATGATCTCTCACAGTGATGGTTCCCCCGTGGGCCTCCACAATCGTCCTGCACAGGGCAAGCCCTAATCCCAGTCCTCTTCTTCCGTCTCCCCTGCGGCTTCCCGCCGTGTAAAACATCTCAAAAATGTGCTCTTTGTCATCTTTCCCAATGCCCGGCCCGTCGTCAGCAATCTCCACCACAATCTCTTCCCCGGCCTTCCTTGCCGACAGGCATATATGGGAGCCTGCAGGCGTATATTTCACTGCGTTATTGATCATATTGACGATGACCTGTATAATCAGACGGGCATCCATATAAGCCATCAGAAATTCATCCGGAAGCACAATCTCTATGTTATGTTCCAGCGCGTGCCGATCCAAGTGCTTCTTCGCTTCGCAAAACACCTCATCCAGCAGTTCCGGCCCCATCCGAAGCTCCATACTCCCGTTTTCTATCCTTGTCACAGACAAAAGATTTTCCACCAAGTTCACCAGCCACATGGCATCATCATAAATATCCGCATACAGCTCTCTTCGTTTCGCTTCATCCACCAGCTTCTCATTTTCCATCAGCATTCCCGCATAGCCCAGTATGCTCGTAAGGGGCGTGCGCAGATCGTGGGAGATAGAGCGCAGCAGATCCGCCCGCAGGGATTCCTGCCTTGCCTTCACCTCTGCCCGGCGCTTCTCATCTGCCATTTTCTCCTTGCGGATTGCAAGACCGCATTCTTCCAATATCGTCAGCAGCAAATTCTTCTCGAAGGAATCCGGCGTAGGAAAACCTTCCGCCTCTATGCAGACAACTGCCAGCACCTCTCTGCGCCCCCTCACTGCCAAGAAGGTATCCGGCACATCCCCGAACACATCTGAGCCATATCCGGCATACCGGTTGTTCCCATACACCCATTCCACCACTTCCTCTCTCCAGCCCGGCGCCTCCCTGGATTGGTTCTTTCTCCCAGGCGGACAACATTCCAGCAGGCAAATCTGCCCGTTCTCATCCTTGCCATAAAAAGAGATGCTCCGATCCAGCAGTTTATGCAGCTGCTGGGCCGTATATTCTAAAATTTCTTCTTCATTCCCGGCTTTCTGCAGCCCCTGGCTTGTCTCCAGCAGCACTTGCGTCCGATATGCCTTCCTGGCCTCCGCCTGAGCCTGCCTCTTGATTTCCATAGCCAGAGAACTCGTTATCATGCCCACAGCAAGCATAATCAGAAATGTGACCGGATAGCCTGCGTCGTACGCGTGCAGAGTAAACCGCGGATCAGTAAACAGGAAATTGAAGGAAATCACTGCCAGCATAGACGCCAGTGCGCTGTAGATCCATCCCCCTGTCCAAATAGCGGTGACAAGCACCGCCAGGATATAGACCATGATAATATTCGAGTCCCGAAGTCCATTTGCATAGAAAATATCTCCCACAGCTGTAGCCGCCAGAAATACTGCCGCAAGCTTCAGCACATCAGCCGGACGGACGGAAGCTTCTGCCTGGTTCCCCGTCTTCTCCCCGTGATATCTTGGCTGATCATCTGGTATGATATAGATATGGGCGTCCGAGAGAAGTCTTGTAAGCTGGACTGCCAGATCCCGTCCTGGCCTGAGCATGCTCCGCAGGCTCCTCTGATGGTTGTTCCTTCCGATGAAAATTTCCGAGATACCACTCTCCCTGGCATACTCCGCAATCTGTTCTGCCGGATTATCCCCGTACACCATACGGATACTGGCCCCCATCTCCTGGGCAGACTGCATATTCTCCTGAAGCCGCTCCTGATGTTCTCTGTCCAGGCTTAATATCTCCGGCGTCTCCACTATTAAAGCCGCACAGCCGCAGCCCAACGCCTCCGCCATACGCACGGCGGCCTTCAGCACCTTGATGCTGGACGGCGCAGATGACAAACAAGCCAATACCTCTCCTGGATATGCTGACTTGGGCTCCCTAACCGTTTCCTCTATCCTCTCCATGCCGATTTTCCTCCAGGTTCTTGCGCTTTTCTAAGGCAGCGCCGATTTCATCAGCGTCTCCTTTTCTTTATTATATCATGGATGTGACGGCATACCAACAAATAGCTTCAGATTCCTCCGCTTGATCTATGATACTCACGATGCAGCAATGCTGTTTCCCCATTAGCCCCACTGTTTTATGCTATAGCAATTAAGCAGGACAGATTTCATCCCCCCGCCCAATCAGAGAGACTGCGCACAGCTGCCAAATACCTGCTCATACAGATGCGGCGTCCGCTTGACAGGCTTTATTGCACAGAAAAAGGGCACCCGATACCTAGGCGCCCCAAAGGCTAATCTTTCAGATCTGCAATCTCTCCCATATCCGGCAGCCACACAGAAGAGGCGTCAATAAAGCTGCTCTTATCTTCCGACTGAGCCGCGATGGTAGAGGGAATGGTTCCATTCAACTGCCCCCGGACGCTCTTGGCCCTCAGCAGGCAGAAGTTCCTCAGCGTATCGGCTCCCAGCTCAAAATCCTCATAGGAGCAGAAGGCGGTCGGATCCCTTTCCACATAGGGCGCAATCATCCCGCGGGTATCCTCTATGAATTGCTGAAAATAACCGCTCTCAAAATAGCTTTCAATCAAGTAATCGAAGCAGTCATGATACTGTCTGTAATACTCGTCATTCTTCATGAGATGATGGTACAGCGGGCGGTTCTTCATGATCTCGCCGCTGGCAGGCGTATTGATGGGATAATTGACATACAGGGCCGCGTCATTGACTGGATCCGGCATGCCGAGGGAGTAAGTGGCGAAGGCCAGGTTATAGTCCCAGGGCAGTATGCTCAGTATCCCGTCTTCCTCATACAGAAAATAGTTATGCCCGGTCCTGCCCAGATAGCTGTCCATGTTGACGACAAATACTTGTACCGTGAAATAGCGCAGGACTTCGTCCACATGGACGGCGGCTTCCAAGTTCTCGCCGGACGCCAATATTTCCAGCGCCTCTATGATTCGCCGCTTGTCATCGTCTGTAATATCGAACTTGGCATTGCGGAAAATGTTGTCGTAGCTGTCAAAATCGTCATCCGTATAGCGCAGATGCACATCCGCGTTATCCTCATTCAGGGATTTATAATCCGGTTTATAAAGTTTGCCGAAATCCGCGCCGAAACTGCGTTTTGCGAAGGACTCCTCTGGTTCTTCGATCGCCAGGAACAGCCCCCAGTCCTCCCCGTTGACACGAACCCACACATAGCTGCACAGCGGCGTCGGCACGCCCATATGCTCCATCATGTCATAGGCAATCCAAGTCTTCATATAGCTGTTATCCTGGAAAGAGGAATTCAGAGAAAATTTATCTAATCCATAGTAGCTGCCGTAGGTATAATGGTCAAATTCCACCTTCAGGCTATAGCGGTCCAACCCGTATTCTTCTGTCAGGCGCAGGGAATTATTGCCTTTCGCCCGCAGGCCCACATGGGAAAACACTTCTCCGTCAATCACCAGGCTGCAAGCTGTATACTCCTCCTTAGAAGCGTTTTCCAGAAAGCCGTCCCAATCGTTGATCAGAATATCAATCGTGTGAACTCTGGATTTGTCGAAAAGACGGTTTTCATAACCTGGCGCAGCTGAGGCTGGCGTCAGCCCCGCTGATTCTCCTTTCATGAAGAAAACAGTGACAGCCAGCGCCAATGCCATCACAAACATACAGATCCCGTCGATAAATTTGTTTTTCAGCATAGTCTTAACTCATATAATCTCCGTTGTAGGATACCATCACGGTATGGCTGATGCCCGGCAGTTCCGCCAGCTCGTTGATAAAACCGGTATCGGCATCCTTAAGCCTGACTTCATAGTTCAATTCAATACAGCCCGGAGCCACACTTTTGCTCTTCAGGGACAGCTTGCCCGCCCTGCCGCGTACAAATTCACAGGCTGCCTTTTCAGCGGCGGCGTCAGAACAGTGCACCACCAGAATATACGGCCTGTCAAAGCCTCTGCTCTGGGAGAATATCATCATGATCAAGCCAATGAACAAGCTGCCGAAGACTGCCAGAGGGATGAAGCCGGCGGCCAGCACGATGCCTGCCGCAATGGCCCAGAATAAGAAGGCAATGTCCGACGGATCTTTGATCGCGGTGCGGAAGCGGACAATGGACAGGGCTCCCACCATTCCCAAAGAAAGCACGATATTGCTGGTCACCGCCAAGATAAGCAGCGAGGTAATCATGCACAGGGCAATGAGCGTGACCCCAAAGCTTGCGGAGTACATAATTCCCGTATAACACTTTTTGTATACGAAAAAGATAAAAAGGCCGACAGCAAAGGACAGGACAAGGGCCAGCACCATGTCCAAAACGGAAATTGCCGTCACCGTATCGAGAAAACTTGATTTGAATATATCTTGAAAATGAAAGGTCATCGTTATTCTCCTAACTAAGGCAACACGTTTATCAGCGTTCACCTAATCATATCTGCGGCAGACCGCGTACTTGGAATAAGCTGACGCCTGCCGGTTGGACAGCTGTACCGCCATGGAGACCACCTCCGGCAAAAACTCATCGTATTTCACTTCCAGTACCGCAAGCCCATCCGAGACCGGAACAGAAAGCTGCCGCAGGTTCCAAAAATCAATGCCGCCAAGTCCGGAGCGAAGATTCCGGTCAACGGTAATCCGCACGTTTCCCGGCTCATAGAGAAAGGCTTCACGGTCATAAGTGACGATGGTTTTGGGGGCGAGCAGCTGTCCCCTCATTTTGCTGTAAAGCTCCAGCGCCAACGGCTGCCCGCATTCCAGGAGGCATTCCAAATCCCCCGACAAAAGGCGGCGAACCTGCTCCTCTGTCATCCTGACGCTGTGCTTGCCGCATAATCCGTTGATTTTAAACTTCTTTTCCAAGCGGATGAAGGAAGTATTCTCCCCGTAATAACGCAGGCGGAATTTTTCCCGGCAGTTTACGCCGTCGATTTTCTGTCTCAGCGCCTTATCATCAGGCGTGTCGAAATAGAGGCTGCTCACACGGTATACACCGTGTGAGTCAGCATTCGCGTCATGTTTGAATAGTTTCCTGAGCCTGGACGTAAGGATCCGATCATCCTGGGGGCTGATATGGTATTTCAGCTCGTGGCGCAGTCTCAGCGGCTGCTTCTCTTTAATCATCATAGTCGCTGCTGCCGGAATCATCGTCATAGTTGGAATCTCCATCGTCATAATTCGACTGGCCGTCATCGTAATCTGTCACTCCATCGTTGTTCGGGCCGTAGTCTGTATCATTATAATCCGTCACCCCGTCATTGTTCGGGCCGTAGTCTGTATCGTTGTAATCCGTCACCCCGTCGTTGTTCGGGCCGTAATCTGTATCATTATAATCCGTCACTCCGTCATTGTTCGGGCCGTAGTCTGTATCCACGTAGTCTGTGATACCGTACGCACTCTCATTTTCCACATTCAGCGGGGTAGCCCAGTCATTCGAGCTGACACAGTCACGCACATCGGAGACGACCTCGTCAAGGAACGTGCCGTGGGGAAGCACAGAACCAGCTTCAATCTCAATGGTAATCTGGCGGCGTTCTCCTTCAATCTCCTCTACAAAGTAACCAGCCTCTCCAATAGCGTTCACCAAGTCAGTGACTGCGTCCCGTGTCTGCTGGCCGATCAGCCCTGTACAGCTGTTGATAATCTCCAGCGCGTCATCATTTCTGGCAGTCACTCCGGTCACGATGCCTTCCTCATCATATTCCACGGCAATCTCGGGATTCACGCTCAATACTAACACGCCGCCGGCGGCCAGCGCCGTATCATTGCTGCTGGAGACAGCTGCCGTATCCTGGCCACATCCAGCCAGGCATACAAGACTCATCATTAAGGCCATCGTCATTGTGATCATTGATTTTTTCATATTTCCCATTCTCCTTTCACCTTTCATATACGTCTCACTTTTCATTGAATAAGGGCTTCCTTTCATCTTATATTGATAGATTACGGAAGTCCTTCGCGGAAACCGGGGTCGGTTTCCAATAATCATTCAGATTTTTGAAGCCCTGTAAGGACTGTTCTTACGCCTTACATTTACAGAATACGCACACCCGTATTCAAAACCGGGGTAACGGAAAATTTTTTCAGTCATCATCATCCGAATCATCATCACCCGAGTCATCATCGTCCGAGTCATCATCCGAATCATCCAAGTCATACTCACTTTGATTCTCATAATCCGATTGCCCGTCAGCCTCTGAATCGTCCGGCTGGCTGCCGCTGCTGATATCCCCTTGCTCTTCGTAATCTGTCTGCATATCATCATAACCGCTGTCACCGCTCATCGTATCCGGTGCAGGGTTTAAGGAGGGCTGGACAGCTGATTCCTCCTCTCCATAATCTGACTCCCCATAAGTACTTTCTTCGGGAGCAACGGGGATAATCACTTGATTACTCTGCGTGTTTTTGTCGGTGACCTCAATCGTGACAGACAATTTTTCTTTCAGGTATTCATATAAGTGGGAAGTCAGCGCGTCGCTGTATGTGACAATCCACTCATCACTTTCTGCGTCCAACATCAGCGATATCTGCCCTCCTTCATACAGATAGCCCATGTCAATCGCTCTGTCCACCAGTTCATCCATGACCTGGTTCAGATCTTTTTTCTTATAACGGTAGCCCTCAATCAACTCTTCTCCGTCAGAATTGATGCCCTCCAGTCCAACAACCGTATCGTTCCGGTTCACGTCAATACGGACCTCCGGATTAATGGTCATATATACCGAGGCATATGTTCCCTGCCCCATCCTTAATACAGATGTTACTGCCAGTACCATGCAGGCCGCCGCTGCCGCCAGAGTATATGCCCATCTTTTTATCTTTCTCTTTTGAGGAGCTGACACAGGATTCTGCATCTCAATCACTTCCGTCACTGTCTGCCCCACTTTATAATGTCGATTTGCCACCTTCAGAAATCGTCCGTCCTCATCCAGAACAACAGCAAAGCCAGGATGGCATTCCATTACCATATATCTCATACAGGCATCCCTCCTTTCCTTTTCAGGATGTGCCTTAAATGGCCGCGGATGATTTCGTATCCATTGGTTTGAATCAGGAGCATCGCCAGTATGTATTTCCTGTGACGTTCCAGCGTTTTCCGCTCTACGCCGGAACCCGCCGCCAGCTGGGCTAAGGGCAGCTTCTTCGTCCGCAGCAATTCATTCAGCAGATGGCTGTTTTCAGACGCGTAGCGGATAGCTGATGAACAGGCTTCCAAAGTTCGCTCCTGTTTTGGAGAATTATCCGACACATCGGAGAAACTGATCCCAAAGCCTGCCATGACTGCTGCCAGCTCTTCTATCTCCTGTCTGGTCGCTTCCAAGTTCGCGGATTCTTCGTAATGGTCTCTTTCATCTGCCATCTCGTCCATCACAGTCCTGTCCCCTTCTCCGCTTTCGGCGTACAGGGAAACATGCCCCTGATGCCGAGATTCCTTTCGTCTGTAATCAATGATCCGGCTGTGAATCACCATAGACGCATAGCCAAGGAAGGTTCCCCTGCCTCGCTCATATCCTAGAATCGCCTCATGGAACGCAATCATAGCAATGCTAAATTCATCGTCCTGTTCTGTACACAGTTTGGAAATACATTTGGATGCCTCTGACCGGATAAAAGGGATGTAGTCCCTAATCAGATCGTCAGCCTTCTGCAAATCTTTCTTGGCCTCATAGACCGCCTTTGTGATCGGATGCCCATTTTGCATGGCCTCACTCCTCCTCATAGATAGAATACGAATCTGATTTTTGAAAAGAGGGGTAACCGACTATTTTCTCGAGGTAAAAATGTATATGTTACACCAGTTTAAATTATAGGTAAAATCGATAGGCATAGAAATCAAAGAAAAGTAAGATGCACGTAAATTATAAGTAAAGCGAATTCCAAATTACCTTTTCTGGAAAAGGTTCGTTTTCAGGATTTACTTTTGGCCTGTCAAAATCAGGCGGTTTGTTTGAGTGGAAATAAATGCCGCCCTGTCCTCCGGGTGGTGTTGCCAATGTGCCGGGGCAGAAACACGGCATTTTTATCTGCCATAGAACCTCTCTTTCTTGCGCTTTCGGCGCATCCGGCGTATACTGTTGTTATAATTCCGTTGTTTATAACCTGCGATTGTATTACTTCTTGTGTCAAGCCTGAACATGGCAAATGCCCCTTCCTCCTGCATAAATGAGTGAATGCAATCTGAGTAACTTGTTTTCAGATTACTTTTTTCGCCAACAGGAGAAATCCGTACAATGTCTACAAGAGCCGTTCTAAAAAGGGCGGAAACGAGGAGGAATGATACGCTATTGAAATTCTGAAACTCAGGGAACACAGCGAACTGGCGGCAGAAGCCGCAGCATGGTTTCATTCCAAGTGGGATATTCCAGTCGAAGAATATGCGGGAAGCATACAGGAATGTTTGACCGGAAAGAGCGTCCCTCAGTGGTATGTTGCAGTCGAGAATAAAAAGATCATCGGCGGTATTGGAGTCATCGAAAACGATTTCCATAGCCGCAAGGATTTGACGCCGAATGTCTGCGCAGTGTACGTAGAGGAAAATTATCGCTGCCAGGGCATTGCCGGGAAATTGCTTGATTTTGTCTGCGGGGATATGCGCTCGTTTGGCATGAAAACCTTGTATCTCATTGCAGACCACACAGGCTTCTATGAGCGCTACGGATGGAAGTTCCTGTGCATGGCGCAGGGCGATGGCGAGGTGGATTTGACGAGGATGTATGTTTACGATTTGGAACAGAAACAGTTAATATAAAAATC
>CALWRT010000161.1 GCA_944384015.1 uncultured Lachnospiraceae bacterium
ATGACGGTTACGGCGATGGCTACGACGACAGCTATGAGGATGACGGCTACGATGATGGCTATAACAGCCGCAGCTACCGAAAGAACCGTTACCGTGACAGCTATGATGATGATTATGATGACGACTATGATGAATACGAAGATAAGAGGCGCGGCAGCCGTTATTCTAACCGGGACGACCATCGGGACAGCCGCTCCAAGAGCGGCAAGAGTATGTCCCGCAAATCGAAAGGCGATTATGATGATGACGAGGAGGGCGGCCTGAACCCGAAGATGGAGAAGATTATGTTCATCGGCGGTATTGTAGTGGCAGTCATTATTGTCTGCATTATTCTCTTCATGGTGGGCCGGGCCCTGGGCCTGGTGGGAAGAGGAAGTTCTTCGGACGGTGAGACGGCCGAAGAGGTACAGGAGACAGAGATGCCTCAGCTTGTGGGAGAACAGTATGAGAAGGCGAAGTCCGCTTTGGAGGCTCTGGGACTGGACATACGGGCTGCCTACGAAGAGTCTGATGAATATGAGGAAGGCGAAGTAATGACCCAGTCGGTAGATGCCGGAGAGATGGTGAAGACCGGGACGACGATTGATGTGACCGTGTGCAGCGGACAGGAATCGTTTAGTTTGCCTTCTATGGAAGGGAAGGAACAGAGCGCCGCAGAGGCAGCACTGGCAGAGCTGGGCCTGGAGACAACGACTCAGCAGGCCTATGACGACGAAGTAGCTGCAGGAAGGGTCATTTCTACTAATCCGGTGTCGGGAAGCGAGGTTATTGCAGGACAGACGATTACTCTGATAATCAGCAGGGGAGCAGAGATACGTACCGGGACAGTGCCGGATTTATATAATATGCTGGAGGCGGATGCCAGGGCAGCGATCCAAGCGGCTGGATTCACGGTGGGAAATGTGACAGAGAGTTCCAGCGACACGGTTTTGGAAGGCCGTGTGGTCAGCCAGAGCGTCAACGCGAACACGACGCTGGAACAGGGAAGAATGATTGATTTCGTAGTAAGTACAGGCCAGGATATGGTGACAGTACCTAATGTGACAGGGGCTTACTTTGACGATGCCTATGACAGCTTAACTGCTCTAGGATTCAAAGTAACGGAGGAGGAAGTACAGAATTCCGCGCCCGCAGGACAGATTGTCTCCCAATCGCCAAGAGGAAATACGGAGGCGGCTAGAGGAGCTACGATCACGCTCCAGGTTAGTGCAGGACCTTCGGAAGAAGAGAGCGGCACGGACACGGGAAGCGGTACAAACGGCACTGGCGGGACGAATAGTTCCGGCGGGACAGCAGAAGGCACAGGTACAGGAGGAAGCAGCCAATGAGGAAGAATAGCGTGGGAGCATGCTGACAGGGAAAATTATTAAGGGAATTGGCGGATTCTACTATGTCTATGTGCCCGAAGGGAGTACGGCCCGGACTGGATTGTATGAATGCAGAGCCAGGGGGATTTTCCGAAAAGAGAAGAAAAAGCCGCTTGTGGGCGACGACGCCCAGATTGCGGTGATCGATCCGGCGGAAATGACTGGGAACCTGGAAGAGCTGCTCCCGAGGAAAAATGAGCTGGTACGGCCGGCAGTGGCCAATATTGACCAGGTGCTGGTGATATTCGCCATGACAGCTCCCGAGCCCAACCTGTATCTGCTGGACCGGTTCCTGCTGATGATGCGCCGCCAAGGGGTGCCTGCTGTAATCTGTTTCAATAAGAGAGATCTGGCAGAGCAGGAAGCAGAAGAGGCACTGAGAGAGACTTATCATAGGAGCGGCTGCCAACTGATTTTCACAAGTGCCGGAAGCGGACAAAATGTGTCCCGGCTGCGGGAACTGCTCGATGGGCGGACAACAGCCGTGGCCGGCCCCTCCGGCGTCGGCAAATCGTCTCTTATTAACGCCTTGAGCCAGAAGGAATGGATGCAGACAGGGGCTGTGAGCAGGAAGATTGACCGAGGGAGGCATACGACGAGGCATAGTGAGCTGATTCCTCTGGGCAAAGGCACCTATATCATGGATACGCCCGGGTTCAGTTCCCTGTATGTAGAAGACATGGTGAAGGAAGAGCTGAAGGACTATATGCCGGAATTCGGCCCGTATGAGGGACAGTGCCGGTTCCTTGGATGCACCCACATCCATGAACCGGGATGCCGGGTCAAAGAGGCTCTTGAGGCTAGGGAGATCTCCAAGGCCAGATACGATAATTATGTGCTTCTCTATGAGGAGCTGAGAGATAAGAGGAGGTACTGATTATGCGCTATAAATTGGCGCCGTCTATTTTATCGGCGGATTTCGCGAATTTGGGAGAGGATGTAAGAAGGACGGTGGAAGCGGGAGCTGAGTATGTGCACATCGACGTAATGGACGGACAGTTTGTTCCGCGGGTGAGTTTCGGCGATCCAATAGTGGCCTCCCTGCGGCCAGCGACAGACGCCTTCCTGGACGTGCATCTGATGGTAGAGGAGCCGGGCAGATTCGTTGAACTGTACAAGGAGAGCGGGGCAGACGGGATGACTGTCCATGTGGAGGCCTGCCAGGATCTGCGGGGAACGCTGGAGGCGATTCAGAATGCCGGGATGCGCTGCGGCGTGACGCTGAATCCTTCTACACCGCTTGCGGATATTGAGGACGTACTTCCGCTTGTGGATATGGTGCTGATTATGAGCGTCCAGCCGGGGCTTGGAGGACAGAAGTACATACCGTCCTCCACTGAGAAGATCCGTGATCTTAGACGCATGCTGGACAGAGTGAACAAGAAGGCAGATATTCAGGTGGACGGCGGGGTGTCCGCAGCTAACATTCGGGAAGTATTGGATGCGGGGGCCAACATTATCGTGGCGGGATCGGCGGTATTTTCCGGGGACATCGCTCAGAAAACGAAGGCGCTTGTGGATATTTTGAAGGAATATGAGGAGAAGGGCAAGAGGGTCTGAGATGATGAGGACGCTGATTGTGAGCGGGGGCAATATCGAGGAGGATTTTGCCCTCGACTTTTTGAGAAGACAGCCGGAATATGATGATATTATCGCGGCGGATAAGGGAGCGGCCTTCTGTCTGAGAGCCGGTCTTGTGCCGTCGCTGCTGGTGGGCGACTTCGACACGCTGCCAGAAAAGACGCTGGAGCACTTCAGAAGGCAGGGGATACCAATCAGGGCCTTTCAACCGGAGAAGGATGTGACAGATATGGAGATTGCCCTGTCTGCAGCAGCTCGACGCCAAAAGGCGATGGGAGATGGCCAGGGCAGGGGAACCGCTGTGATTTTGGGAGGAACAGGAAGCCGGATGGATCATGTTCTGGGAACAATCTATGCGGCGGCCGGTATAGCAGAGACACTGGACTGCGAGATTGTGGACAGACATAACCGGATCCGTGTGCTGCTTCCAGGAGAATACGCCATCGCCCGGGAGGAAGAGTGGGGAAAATACATCTCCTTCCTGCCCATTGGGGGAGAGGCGGCAGGAGTGACGCTGGAAGGCTTCCGCTATCCGCTGCGGGAGTATCAGCTGACACCGAATAACAGCTTGGGAGTAAGTAACGAGCTGACGGCAGATGTGGGAAGGCTGTTCTTTCGGACGGGCCGTTTGGCCTTCATACGATCGAGAGACTGAGAAGGCCGTTTACGGTTCAGATGTTCGGTCTGCCCTGTGCACTCCTGGATCAATGGGAAGCGAATAGAGAGAATACGCTGGATTCTTTTATAGTTGAGAAAGAAATTCGTAAATCTGGAAATCGACCGCGGACATCGGCAATCAAGAGGAGCGAACAAAATAAAGAGAAAGGCAGAAAGCCCGTAACATCAAGGCTTTCTGGATAGGTAAAGATAGATATGAAATTAGGCATCGTAATAAATTAGCCTTTTTTCATAAATCCATGTACCTCCATAAAAGTCCGTAAAACCGCATGGTTGCAAGGTTTCTTAAAAAAGCAAAAGCATAAAGCTCCATGTAAAATCACATAATTTA
>CALWRT010000162.1 GCA_944384015.1 uncultured Lachnospiraceae bacterium
CATGCCAGAATGGTGTCGTCGTCACACAGCTTGTTCAGCAGAGACACGACTCTCTGGGGGGTAATTTCTTCCGTCGTCTCCACAACGGACTGATTCTTCTCCCTCCACTGCGCGTACAATCCTGCAATTTCCTCTTTGACAGGCGCCGCGTCTCTCGTCTCATCCAAGCGATCTAACAGCAGCCGGAGAGTTGCCTTCGCATCTCCCACCAGCCCGATATCTGTCGTATGCAGCTTGTTCATCTCCGCTTCGTCGATGTCGATGCGGATCTCCTTCTGGCCTGCCTTCGGGATCGTCCATCCATAGGTAGAATTCTGGCTGAATTTGAAACCGACTGCCAGAATGACGTCTGCCTCTGCCACCAACTTCTTCGATACATCATTGCCTCCCAGGCTTCCCACAACACCCAGAGACAGCGGATGTGTCTCTTCCATCACGCCTTTTCCTGTCAAGGACGCGGCAGCCGGCATCGCCATGCGCTCCGCCAATTCCGTAATCTCTTCTCTGGCCCCTGATCTCCATGCCCCGCCGCCGATCAGCATCACTGGACGTTTTGCTTCCTTCAGCACAGCGATTGCTTCATCAATCTCTTCCCTGGACGGAGTCGGACGATGGGCAGGCAGATGCGCCAGCTTCTTGTTGGACGTATACTCCGGTCCAGTATACTCCTCCCGGAACGGCCTCCAGGGGCACTCAATGAATACCGGTCCCGGCCTCCCGCTTGTGGCCATCTGGGCCGCCGTCTGTACAAGCTCCGGCATCTTATTCACGTGGGGCAGGCAGGCCTGCCATTTTGTCACAGGCTTTAATACTTCTTTGGAATCTACTACCTGGGAGCCGGTGCCGCGATATCTGGCCGCCAGCCAATCCCCCTCCATCTCGGAGCCGATGGCAATCACCGGTATCGAAGTGTTATATGCCTCTGCCAGACCAGAGATGAATTTGACTGCCCCGCATCCGGCAGTAGCGTCACATACGCCGATTCCGCCGCTCACCCGGGCGTAGGCATCAGCCGCGAATGTAGCGTCGATCTCATCCCTCATGAGGATGTGCTTGATTCTGGGAGCCTCGTCCAGAATCCCGTAATAGAGAGGCAGCGTCTGCCCCCCCGGTACGCCGAATACTGCCGTTACCCCGTAATCAGCCAGGAGCTCGGCCATCACATTTCCACCATGTTTTTTCATAATAGTTACTCCCTTTCTCTTATTTTGTTATTGGGGCCAACAGGTGTCCGGCCCCAACACTGCCGCAAATCCTTCTTGCCTTCTATCACCCGCTTCACTCAGCCGATAATTATTCTTTATACATCTTCGCCTGCGGCCACAGCTTCTTTCAGCTCTTTTCTAGCCTGCTTATAATGCAGATAATTCTCCGACGGGCCAGGCTTCGTGGTGACAAAGGTTAGGATGACCTGTGTCCCCACCGCCACAATACCGGCCGCATAGGTAATCTCAATGCCGAACGGAGTGCCTCCGAAAATATAGCCATAGATAATCCAGACGACACAGACGATAATACCTAACGCCATACTCCAGAACATACATTTCTCATCTGGCCTCTTCCACAGGAGGAAAACCGTGAACGTCAATCCGCACACTGCCCATATTGTGTAAGCGTTTGACAGAATACTGACAATGTCACTGGACACCAGTCCCAGCAGCTGGAAACCTACGCCGAATACAACGATGAGAGTCTTCGTAAGACGCATACGGTCTTTCTCTGCCATAGGAGTCTTGCGCATCGGCAGATAAATTTCCACTGCTGTGCTTGCTGTCATCATGATCTGGCTGGGTGCGGTGGACATACTGGCCGCCAGCACACCGCAGCTCGCCAGCGCTGCCATAACCGGCCCATAGTGGTTCGCGATCGTATACCACGCAGTGCTCGGCTCAATATCCGGCCACAGGAACTTGCCGCAGCAGGCGACGATGATCACACACCCGAAGAAGAATACCGCAAAAACCGGAAGCAGCCCCTGAGCCGTGAGCGCGGTCTTCGCTTTCTTCGCTCCGATAGCCCCGGAGATTGACAGCGCGTTTACCACTGTTACAAAGGGCTGAACCGCCAATGTGCCGATGATGTAGGCCGTACTTCTGGAACCGCCGAACAGTTTGAACGTTCCCTGGGGCGCCAGCGTCTGGTATACTTGACCGAAATCCCAGCCAATCGTTGTCATAACAGCAATGAGCATGACAATAACTGAGATGCTCAGCATAATAACATGGAGCATATTAATTCTTGCCAGCCCCTTCATGCCTCCCAAGAGTGCCAGCAGTACCATTGCCGCGACGGTCATCGCCAGCGTGATCGTACCGTCGATGCCCAGCAGAGACTCCAGCAGTCCTGCCACGATAATCGTCTGCGCGCTTACCGCTCCCGCAAATGCCACAAAGATCATAACGGATACACAGACAGACACCCGATGGCCGAACAGTTTATCGAAGATCTCTCCCAGGGACGCGCAGCCATACTTGTAAGAAATTGCCCGATAGATCGGTATGTAGGCGCAGGTCAATCCCCAGCCGATGATATAGGCGTAGAACGTCCACAGATATCCGATGTCATATTGAATCACCGAGGAAGAATTTCCCACAATATAACTTCCGCTGATAACATTGCCGCACATCAGGGCGAATGCCATGAACAGCCCCATACTGTTCTTCCCAGTCGCATAGTCCTCGGCAGTCTCCTGTACCTCTTTCTTTCTCGTCCTATAGTCCAGATAGAACGACATTGCCACACAAAATAAGAAATATCCAAATACCAATACAATTGTTAACATAATCTCCTCCTCGAATTATAAGTAAATCTGCTGGAACAATACCTTCCCATTTTTCACGGTTGCCATCGGGACAATCAGCCGCTGCAGCTCCATCTCACCCCCATATGGATCTTTCAGCAGCGTCTTCCTGTCCTCCACTTTGAAGATAGCCGCGTCTCCGGGCTTTCCAGCCTCCATCGTACCGGCGTCTTCGAGGATTCCCCATACCTTTGCCGGCGTGTAGGTGACCGCCTTCACCACCTCTTCCAGCGACATGCCTGCTTCCATATAGATGGACATCTTCATGGGCAGCCAGCCGGAAGGAGCATAAAAGGCCGTATAATTCACAATGTCGGTGGTGATCTGATCCGGCCGGAATCCATCGGCGAATCCCTTGCGGATGCTCTCGAAGGAGCAATGGCTTCTGGCACAGCCGCTCTCGAAGATGACCCCTCTCTTCCGCGCCGCTTTCACGCAGTCGCACACTTTTCCGTTTTCGTCAAAGATCGTCGTCCCGTTCGCGGGGCGGTAAATATGGGTAAAGACATCCCCCGCGTCCAGCATATCCAGCGCTTCCTGAAGGGTATACTTGTCTCCCAGATCGCCGAAATGGATCATCAGATGGCAGCGGTGGCCTTCTTCCCTGAGAATCCTGGCCGTCTTCACTGACTGCTCCAGGCCCTTGAGGGCAAAATCACCGGTGACTTCTTTGTTGATCCTCTGCTTAATCCCGACGAGGGTGTCCCCGTACTTCTCAAAAAATGGCCGCAGCATTTCCGGCGTTCCATAGTAGGGATCCGGAATTTCCTCGTGAGGAGCCATCAGAACTCCTGAACTTGTGGGGCTGATGGTAGCCTTGATTGTTGTGTAAGAGGTCACGACCTCTTCCTCATAGAACCCCTTGAAGTTATAGATCCCTGAGCTTCCCGGATCGATACAGGTAGTCACGCATCCGGGAGGGCATATAATGTCTGCCCGGATACCAAGCTGGCTGCTTCCCGGATTTACATGGATATGCGCGTCGATGAAGCCCGGAGCCACATAGCATCCCTCTGCGTTTATTTCCCGCGTCGCTGTTTCCTCTCCTGCTTCCTTCTGTACGAATTTCCCGTCACGGATGTATACGTCTTTCTTCTCACAGGTCCCCTGGACAGGATCCAATACCATCCCATTCCGGATAATCATGTCATACATACGAAGATCCCCCTTTCTTTACGCGATATATCCGCCCAAAATGTCCACGCACGCCCCAGATACATAGCCTGCCTTCTCTGAAGCGAGGAAGGTGATAACCGAAGCGACCTCTGACGGCTCTCCAATCCTTCCCAGAGGAATCTGGCTTCTGATCTGGTCCTGAACCTCCTGGGGCAGCACCTTTGTCAGAGCAGTGTTAATTCTTCCGGGAGCCACACAGTTTACTGTAATGTTGTACGGCCCCATTTTCTTGGCGAGGGAAAGGGTCATGCCGATGATTCCCGCCTTCGATGAGGAATAATGCACCCCCGCCTTGTTCGCCCCAAATCTGCCGGCCATGGAGGACAGGCTGATAATTCTGCCCCAGCGTTTCTCCTTCATCTGATAGAACGCCTGCTGGGAACAGAGAAACGCGCCCAGAAGATTTACTTTCAGTACCTTCTCAAATTGTTCCGCCGGGATTTCCTCGAAGGGAACCTTCGGCGAGATCGCCGCGTTGTTGACCAGAATGTCCACAGTTCCCAGCTCCTTGGCCGTCCTTGCGAACAACTCCTTAATATCTGCTTCTGCGCCGATATCTCCGTGAACATAGATCGCGGTTCCCCCCGCTTTCCGGATATCCTCCGCGGTCTCATTGCCCAGCTCGTCATTGACATCGTTGATACAGACTTTTACCCCTTCTTCCGCCAGCGCCAGCGCCGTATCACGGCCAATACCCTGGCCTGAACCAGTCACAATTGCTACTTTTCCGTTGATCCCCAGATCCATACTACCCACTCCTTTTGTATAGAAAATGTTTGCCGTTTCATGAACTATATAAAGCAAAAGCCAGTCCAACCGCCTTTTATGCGCTGATTTTTGTATGAAATTGTATACCTTTAACAAATTCAGCCGCCCGTTTTTTATCATTTGCCCGAAATTTGTAAATGTTTTTTTACTGTTATCTGTCCCTTATTAGTCTTTAGTATTTATTAGTATCCTAAATAGTCTTGACGAAATTTTCCCTGCCTGCTATCCTGAAAAAGGGGCCTGCTTTGAGCCTAACGCGGGAGTGCGTCTGCGCGAAGCGATCTGTGTATCATAGGCGTCAAAATACCTTTTGACGCCTCCATCATGTTATTGCGAGAAAGGAGTACCGCTATGCCGAAAAACACACTGGCCGTATTTGCTGAGAATGACTTAGACCGCAACTATCTCTGTCAGATTCTGTCCCGGATATTCTCCTCTTATCTGGAGATTGTCCCCATCACGCTCTCCACCGTCAATCTCCTGAAGAAGGAGCCTGCCGCTGTGCTCGTCAATATTACAGCCCTGGCCTATGCCAGGAAATATTTCCCCAACAGCCGCATTATCTATTCTAAGCGGTTCCTGGACAGTTCAAAGGTTGAGAAGCTGATCGAGCTTCCGGAGGGCACAACGGTCATTGTGGCCAACAAGCCGAAGGCGATCGCTGAGGAACTCATTGAGAATCTCCACCTGCTGGGGATTAGCCATTTAAAATATATTCCTTACTGGCCGGGATGCGATGTAGATATTTCGTCTTCAGATATTGTCGTCTATGCCGGCTTCCGCAATTACTGCCCTGACGGCAAGAAAACGTACATTAACTTAGGGCACCGCAATATCACCCCCTCCGTCCTCGCGGAGATTGTGAAAGCTTATGATCTTCCGTCTGAATTTCTGGATCAGTTCCAAGTACCTGTCATGAAGCAGGTTGTGGACGCCTGTTATCACCTGCGCAATATCAACGCCCAGAATGATATCCTTCACACACAGCTCTCCCATATCCTCTCCCTCACCAACACTGCCCTGTTTCATCTGGATGATCACAATAAAGTACTGGCGATGAATTCCTACGCGCAAAAGCTTGCCGGCAGCAGCTCCGCATCCACGCCTTTCACGTCCATATTTCCCCACACTCCGCTGTTCTCAGAGCTCTTGTCGGCAGCTGCCGATGTGGAAGAGGAATATGTCTTCCTCAAGAAGAAGCCCTATATCCTGCGCATACACTATGAGGTGTTCCGGCGCCAGCGGCACTGCTTTGTAACTCTGACCCCTGCCTCCTCTCTGCGCGTATCCCTGGGGAAGCCGCCGGCTGCCTCCGGCAAAAAGGCCTTTCCCGCGAAATATCATTTCTCGGATATCCTTGGCCGTTCGGAGGCCATCTCCAAAACAGTCCAGTTAGCTGGATATTATGCGGGCACAGAAGAAAATATACTGATTCTCGGAGAGAGCGGAACAGGGAAGGAGCTGTTCGCCCAATCCATCCACAACGCGTCCCCCAGGGCAAAGAAGCCTTTTGTCGGCGTCAACTGCGCCGCTATTCCGGATACCCTGATTGAAAGCGAACTATTCGGATACGAGGAGGGCGCTTTCACAGGAGCCCGGCGGGGCGGACGGCAGGGCCTGTTTCAGAGCGCTGACACGGGCACGATTTTCTTAGATGAGATCGGCGATATCTCTCCCTCCGTCCAGAGCCGGCTCCTGCGCGTACTGGAAGAAAGAGAAATCATGCCGGTTGGCTCTGTAAAAATTATCCCGATTGATGTCCGCATTATATGCGCCACCAACCGGGATCTCAAACAATTAGTCTCCGAGGGCAAATTCCGGGAGGACCTGTATTACCGCCTGAAAATCCTTACACTGCACATTCCTCCTCTGCGTGAGCGCCGGGAAGACATTGCTGATATTCTTGCCTCCTTTACCGATTCTCCCACCATCCCGCCGGAATTGGAGGAACAAATCTACCGCTATTCCTGGCCCGGCAATATCAGGGAGCTTCGCGCTTTTGCCAGCAACCTGAACCTATTTGCGGACAAAAGCATTCCCTCTTCCATCCGCTCCTCCCTTCTGTCGGATATTTCCCGCGGCTTTTTCAGCGCGGGAAAAGACAAGACAGCCTCTTCCGTCTTATCCGGCCAAGGGCAGCCTGACCCCCTATCCATGTCCCGGGAGGACCTTCTGATACTGGAGGGCGTCCGCCATCTCACCTCCAGCGGCAAGACGGCAGGAAGGCTGTCGCTGTCCCGCCTTCCTCAGCTCCTTGACGCGCATATCACCGAGGCCCGCATCAAGAGCCGGCTCCCTGTCCTGGCGCGGGAAGGCTATCTGCGGATCGGACGCACCCGCCAGGGCATCACCCTCACCCCTGAAGGAGAATATGTCCTGAACTCCCACGCCGGCAGTTAACGCGCTGTCTGCGCTGACCCCATATGCAGAGCCTGCGCGGCAGGCTTCCTCCTCCGCGCGAGCGCCCTCCGGGCGTATCGCGCATAATTTAGGGGCACCACCGAACCATTTGTCCGGGGATGCCCCTCCGCTGTCAACACCTTATTACAAATATCTCTCTTTTATAAGAACCGATGCCTCCAGAGCAATCTGGCACATCTGTCTCTGGGCCGGAGCAAAATCCTCCATCCACTCGTCCGTCGTACGGTTGGCATGAACCGCGCAGATGCTTCCCGTCAGCACATCATAGAGAGTCCCGAGCGTCATAATCGTCTCAGATTCCATCTCCATATTCAGTATTCGCAGATTCGCGTACTTCTCCATCATATCCTTCTCATGAAATACGCGGCCTGCTGCGGGGCGGCACTGCCCGGCGAAGAAAGAACCCGTGGACGCGGAGATACCCTTCCAGTATTTTACGCCCGCCATTTTACACGCCTCTATCAGGCATTCTACCACCTCGAAAGACGCGACCGCCGGATATCCTTGGGGCGCATAGAAGCAGCTTGCCCCTCCCATACGCATGGCAGCCGTATTAATCACCATTTCTCCGCAGTGAATCTCCTTGGGGAGCACGCCTGTACCGCCAATCCGGATAAGAGCCCTGGCCCCAAGTTCAATCAGCTCGATCACCGCAATCTCTGCCGAAGGCGCTCCGATCCCTGTGGAACATATACTGACCGGAATCCCTTTATATGCGCCGGTTCCCACCGTGTATTCCCGGTTAGACGCCACAATGCGGAAATCATCGCATAAGCTTTCAAACATACTCACCCTGCCGGGATCGCCCGGCAGCAGCACAATATCCGCCACGTCTCCCTTCCCGCACATAAGATGCGGAACTTTTCCGCCAAAAGAGGGAGCTTCTGCCGATACCTTATTCATACCTTCTCCTCCAATCCCTTGGCGCCATTTCCAACTGCATGCGCAGTTTTTTTCACATGTGTCTCTTCCCTCTTTGTCTTAATTCCCATGATTACCAGGCCGATAATGGTAACCACATAAGGAAGCATGGACGCGAACTGGGAAGGCAGCCTATAAGACTGCGCCATATTGCCGACTGCCATAGCAAGACCGAACACAAGGCAGAAGAGCATGGTCAGGGCCGGATTCCCAAGTCCCATATTCTGGGCGGCAATGGAGATAAAGCCTCTTCCGGCCGTCATATCCGTTGTGAAATACGGCAGATATCCCATAGACATGTACATTCCGCCGAAGGATGCCAGCAGACCGCTTAACAGCATCGCAATAAATTTTGTCTTCTTGACATTGATACCTACAGAAGCAGCAGCCTCGGGATTTCTTCCTACTGCCCTTATCCGCAGTCCCAGCCTTGTCTTATTGATCAGGAACCATACAGCGATCACAGAGAGGAACGCCAGATATACGCACAGGTTGTGGCCAGACAGCAAATCCCCCAGAACCGGTATGGAAGAGATTCCTGGTATCTCCACATTTGGAAATCTTAGTGACTGAAGGTTAGAAGTATTCTGCTTCATGCCCGTCAGAAGGTATACTACGTATACTGTCCCGCCGCTTCCGAGTGTGTTCAGCGCAAGGCCGGCCAGCAGCGGTCTAGCTTCCAGGTACATAACAAAGTAAGCGAAGATAGCTGCTATGATGATTCCACAGATAACGCCTACCAGAACGCCTACCAAAAGATTCTGTGTATAGAAACTTCCCAGGACGCCTCCAAGAGCAGCGAACAGCATCATCCCTTCATAGGCGATACACAAAATATCTGCTTTAGCTCCAATAACAGCGGCCATACCTGTGAAAATCAGCGGTGTGCTCATACGAAGTACAGAGCTGAAAAAGTCAAAGGAAAATATCACGTCCAGCATAATCACTCACCTCCCTGGGTTCCCAGCTCTTTCTGGGAATTTTTAACGATTGCCTTATGCTCCCATCCTGCCATAAATTTCTCAGCAGCCACAAAGATGATAATGACCGCCTGGATAACCTCGATAATTTCCGGAGGAACACTGGAACTGAAGTTCAAAGCGTCTGCAGATGTCCGGATATAAGCCAGGAACAAGGCCGCCAAAGGCATATACTGAGGCTTGTTGTGACAGAGCACCGCCAGCATGACGCCGTCCCAGCCGTGATTCGTGAAGTCTGTGTACATAAACCTCTGATAATTTCCCAGTGTTTCTACTGTCCCGCCGATACCTGCCAGACAGCCTGCGAACAGGGAGATACCGATGATGGTCTTACCCACAGGCATGCCGGAGTACACGGCAAACTTCTTATTGTTGCCCACGGTGCGGGCAGACAGTCCAAAGCCTGTGCGGTACAGAAGCAGATACGCCGCGATAACAGCTATGACACCAAGGATAAGGCCAATATGTATTCTCGGATTCCCAAAGAGTGTAGGAAGGCTGGTAGACTCTGCAAACGGATAAGATGCCTCGAAGCCTGCCGCCGGATCCCTCAGGGGATTCAAGATAATATACAGTCCAAGATACAGCGCCACATAGTTAATCATCAGAGCCGCTACAATGGTTACGACGTTATACTTTACATGCAGGATTCCCGGAATGCCCATGATCACTGCCCCCGCGGCAGCCCCCGCCAATATGCACAGCGGAATATGGATAATGGCCGGAATTCCTTCTATAACTCCTACCATAGTAGCCGCGACCGCTCCTGCAAAAAAGGCACCTTCTGCAGCAATGTTAATCTGCCCCGCTGAGTTCACCATACAGATAGCCGTACCTGTGAACAGCAGAGGAATAAATTTGGATACAATGGTTGTCATTCTGCTGGAATTCTGCAGCGGCCCGGTCAGAAGTGTTATAAAATCCCCGCCCGGGTTATCGCTGACGGTCGCAATTAATATGAAAGCGATTACAAGGGAGATCAAAATTGCCACCGCTGTACGCAGAACAGAAAACCGTAGTTCAATCTGCTTGCTTGAATCCACAACTTTTCCCTTACTCAAAGATAACACCTCCTATTTCCTCATCGGTCTGCTTTTTGAGCCCCAGCATATATTCTCCAAGGATCTGTTCGTCAATCTCCTTGGCATCCGGGAAATAGGCGACGATTTTTCCGCCGTACATGACGAAAATACTGTCGCTGACAGACAGAAGCTCAGTCAAATCCGCCGAAAACAGCAGCACAGCTGTCTGCTCATTATCCCGCAGACTTACAATTTTCTTACGTATCATTTCTGCCGCTCCCACGTCGATTCCTCGGGTAGGCTGACAGGCAAGCAGGAACTTCGGGTGTGAAGTAAACTCTCTGGCCGCGACAACCTTCTGGATATTTCCTCCCGAGAGAGTCTTCACCGCCGCATCTGGCCCATCACATTTTACAAGGAAATCCTCAATATATTTCCTGCTCTCTTCGTCTTCCTTCTTCCCGTCCAACAGTCCAAATTTCTTGTATTCCGGCCTGTAATAGCGGTCCGCCATAATATTTTCCTGGATAGACTGGTTTCTGGACACCCCGTAAGTCATACGGTCCTCGTGCACAAGGGACACGCCCATATTGCGAATCTGGCGAATAGATTTCTTGCCTTTGATAGACTCTCGGCACACCTGAACGTCTCCCTCCTGAATCGGAAGAAGGCCGGCGATCACATCGGACAATTCAGACTGTCCATTGCCTTCTACGCCCGCAACGCCCAGTATCTCCCCGGACCGCACGTCGAAAGAAATATCCGAGAAGGATTTCCTCCCCTCTTTGTTCGTATGGCTTAAGTTACGCACCTTCAGCACAACATCTCCAGGCTTGGCCTGCTCTTTTTCAATATTCAGCATGACATCTCTTCCGATCATCATTCTAGAAATGTCTGTCTCGCTGACATCCTTGACATCCACCGTCCCCATGGATTTCCCCATACGCAGAACGGTAATTCTGTCGCAGATCTCACGAATCTCATTCAGCTTATGAGAAATAAATACAATGGAGAATCCCTGATCCCTCAGCTTCTTCAGCTGTATGAACAGTTCTTTAATTTCCTGGGGGGTCAGTACGGCCGTAGGCTCGTCCATCAGAAGGAGCTTTGCTCCTCTTAGAAGGATTTTCAAGATCTCCACCCGCTGTTTATAGCCTACCGACAGATCCCCGATGATCGCATCCGGGTTTACCTCCAGGTCGTATTTCTTGGAGACTTCTATCGCCATCCTTCTTGCTTCTTTGTGATTATAGAGAACTCCGTTGACAGGCTCACCGCCAAGCACCATATTATCAGCTACAGTCAAGTTGTCAACGAGCATAAAATGCTGATGCACCATTCCAATCCCATAATCCAGGGCATCCAGCGGATTTGCGATCTTAACCTCTTGTCCGGCCAGCAGAATTCTCCCGCCCTCTGGGTTCTCCTGCCCGAACAGAACCTTCATAAGCGTCGTCTTCCCCGCGCCGTTTTCGCCGACCAGCCCGTGGATCTCTCCTTTGCGGACATTGAAGTTGACATCGCTGTTCGCCACAAATCCGTTTTCATATATTTTTGTAATATGCTCCATCGTCAGCATATCGTCGCCTATCTTGATCCCGTCAAACAGGCTCTGCTTATCCGGCATATGAATTCCTCCATTCCTATACGCCCTACAAATGGGAAAACGCCAGATGACTTCCGTCACATGGCGCTTTCCTTATCTGCCAGTACAGTCTATATACTATCTATTAGTACGGAGCTGCCAGCGCCTCGATCTCTTCAATCTCTTCTGTAGATGCCCCGTAAGCTGTGCTTACTGTGATCTCGCCGGACGCAATGCCTGCGCTGATCTCATCCAGTGTAGCTTTCATATCATCGGTAACAATTGCCTGATAATACTCATTGTCAGCCAGAGACGCGCCGCCCTCTGCCATCGATATCTTCATATGAGTACCCCACTGGGCAGTTCCGTTGCCGATCTCTTCTACGATCGGGTATACCATGTTGTAGTAAGCCTTGATAACAGAAGTTACAATATGCTGTGCGGTCTCCTCGCTTGTCGCGGCAATGTTCGCTGCCTCGTCTGCGTCAGAGCAGATCGCATAGAAGTTATTGTCCAGAGCTGCGTCAGCCACTGCCAGGTCGCTGTTAGTTACTCCGAATACTACATCAGCACCGCTGTTGTTCTGAGACAGAGCCATCTCTTTCGTCAGAGCAGAGTCTGTATGGTCGCCAACGAACGAGTACAGTACTTCAATAGATGTGTCAATATACTTAACCCCTTCAATATAGGATACAAGAGAATCCAGGACAGCTGTGGACTCCAGAGCCCCTACAAAGCCTACCACTTTATCTTCATTTGCATACTCGCAGTCTGTAGATGTTGTCATCATGGCTGCCAGAGCTCCTGCCAGGAAGCATGCTTCATTCTGAAGCACCTGAACAGAAATCACGTTGGGATTCTTGCCGTCTGTGAAATCCATCTCTGTGTCGAAAATCAAGAACTTCTGATCAGGATAAGCAGCCGCTGTATTCTGCAGTGCCTCGATCATCGTTCCGAACCCAGTAACGATCAGATCAAACTCCCCAGTCTGGGCAGCCTGCATCAGAGTCGTCTCATATACAGACGTATCCATATTGCACTCGTAGGTGCTGACGCTTCCGCCGTTCGCCTCAGTATAGTCGGTCAAAGCAGAGTAAACGTCATCGTTGTTGGTACCGCCGCCCAAGTTGCCGGTTACGACGAACATAATGTTCATGTCAGAAATTGCTTCTCCGCTCGTCTCCTCTGCCGCCGCCTCATCTGCCGCTGCCTCGTCTCCTGCCGCCTCATCTGTCGTTGTCTCAGCCTGCGCGGAATCATCGGCAGCTGTGTCGTTGGAACTTCCTGAGCTGCAGCCGCATACGAGCAAGCTCACCATGAGTACCAGGGAAATAATTGCCATCAGTTTCCTCTTCAATGTTACCCTCTCCTTTTTAAATTATATTTTTTAAGCGGAGGCGATTGCCTCGCTTATGTTACCTGAGTCAGCTGCCCGCCGCCTAGGCAGACAGAACATTGTTTTCATTTCATGAAACTAATCATGAAATTTCTTTTGAAATCTCTGCCGCATAATATTTCAGTCTCTCAATCATTTGTTCATCCAGGGAATTCGTCTCTTTGACAGTCGTTACTGCGATCGCCGCTACAACTCTCTGAGCAGAATCTTGAATAGGGCACGCAATCCCCTGTACTCCCACCTGAAGCTCTTCATCGATAATCGCGTATCCCTGACTGCGTATCCTCTGCAGTTCATCCAGCAGTTCCTTCAAATCCGTCTTCGTATAAGGCGTCTCCTGCCTGCGGACTGTCTTCTCAAAGATCTTCATCGCGCGCTCCTGAGGCATATAGGCCGCGAACACCCTGCCTGCCGAAGTGGAATAAAGAGGCATTTCCTTTCCTGTTTTTACCATATAAATAGATGCATCCCTATTCTCCACGCAGTCCAGATTCAGCAGCTTGTCCCCGCTCATCACGCAGAGCACGGCCGTCTTCTGTATCTCCTGAGACAGCCTCCTCATAAATGGTCTAGACAGGGCAACCAGGCTGTCCTGCTCTTTCACCGCAGAACAAAGTGTAAAAATCTTATAGCTGATATGGTATTTCTTTGTCTCCTCATCCTGAATCACAAAGTGGTTGTCCTTCAGGCTGTTCAGCACCCTATGAGCGGAACTTGCAGGTATCTCTAATTTTTGTGATAGCTCAGATACTGAAATCCCCTGCGGCTCTCTGCTGATTATTACCAAGGATTTTAACGCTCTGTCCACTAGCTGCATAATGAATTCCCGCCCCTTTTCATTCCGTCAAGCGGAATCTCGTTTCATCTAACGGAAACATGAGTTTAATCTAACACCTTTCGACACATAAGTCAATACATTACTCTAACATTATTTCTACTTTTCACAATTTGTACATTTTGCCCGCCTCCTTTTTGTGCATATTGATATCTATTTTAGGAAATTATTTTCAGAATTGCCAGCAATGTTAAATGCTGCAGATAGAATAAATAGAAAATCACTTAGAAAACTAATCGTTATCCCTTTTCTCTATGTTCCGTTACAAAAAACAAAAAGCAGAGCCATATCACAGCTGCCCTGCCTGTTCATAACATATTCATACCCTCTAACCCTTCATCCTTACATATACAACTAGTTATATAGGCTTCTCCATTCCAGGTCTCCGTTGTCCAGCGCCTTGACTAACAGCTCCGCCGTCGCCAGATTCGTGGCCACCGGAATATTGTACTGATCACAGAGCGCCAGGATATTATTTACGCTCGGATCATTCTTGTCAACCAGTTCTGTACTCTTGAAATAAATCACCATGTCCATCTGATTCTGCTCTACAAGAGCCTCCAGCTGCTTTACTCCCCCTAAGCTTCCCGCAATGCATTTATGAATCTTCAGATTCGTCGCCGCCTCTATTAAGCTTCCTGTTGTATTCGTTGCATATAAATCATGCTTGCTTAAAATCCCCCGATACGCAATGCAAAAATTCTGCATCAGGACGCGCTTAGAAGTGTTGGATATCAAACCTATTCTCATTTTTGCAACACCCCTTCATTTATATGTATATAATTTACATTTTTCAATTTATTATATCATAGAGAATTGTGGAATGTCACTATATAACAAAGAATTTTTTGAAATTTCACAATTTGTTAATTTTTTACCGTGCTTTTCTTCAGAGAATCGTTTCCTTACAGAGTTTGGGCGCGCTCTTGGATATTCCTCCGGAAATTAATGACCTCATGGTCATATTTTTCCCGCATGTAAGGGGATGTAATCAAAAAATCGGCCGTCGCCTTGTTGTTGGCAATCGGAATATCATATACCTGCGCAATGCGCAGAAGCGCCTTGACATCCGGGTCATGGGGCTGAGCGGTCAAAGGATCGGAGAAAAAAATCACCAAGTCAATCCTTCCCTCCACAATCTTCGCCCCAATCTGCTGATCTCCGCCCAGGGGGCCGCTGTTGTAGCCCTTCACCCGAAGACCGGTGTGGTCAGTGATCATCCTGGCCGTCGTACCTGTCCCGCACAGCGTATGCTCCTTCAAAATTTCCTTATTCTGAGCACACCATGCAATCATCTCCTGCTTCTTGCTGTCGTGGGCGATCAGCGCAATATTTTTCTTCTGGGGTATTGTAAGGGTAATAAAATTGTTCTCCATGTCTGCTCCTCCTTCCCTGCGGCGGCAGTCCGCTGCGTGTACGCTGTTATAAGAACATATCGAGTCTCTTATCCGCAGCCGAAGAGGGCCGCGGATAAGGACTGCCGTATAACGTTTTCATCAGCTTTCTCTAGGTATTATTCACCAAACACGGCCTTGTAATCCGCCTGGAACTTCGCAATCCCTTGATCAGTAAGCGGATGTTTCACCATCTGTTCAATGACGCTGTAAGGTACCGTCGCGATGTCTGCACCTGCCAGCGCGCAGTTCGTCACATGAATTGTATTGCGGATGCTGGCCGCTATAATCTCCGTCTCAATCCCATGGATGCCAAAAATCTCCGCGATATCGCTGATCAGATCGATTCCGGGTGTGGAAATATCATCCAAGCGTCCCAAAAACGGCGATACGTAAGCAGCGCCTGCCCTTGCTGCAAGCAGTGCCTGATTCGCTGTAAACACAAGGGTTACATTTGTTTTAATCCCTTCCTTGGACAGTACTTTCACTGCTTTGAGCCCTTCCACCGTCATCGGAATTTTTACAACCATATTGGGATGAATCGCCGCAATCTCCCTTCCTTCTTTGATCATTCCTTCCGCATCTACCGTAGTAGCCTTCACCTCTCCGCTGATTGGCCCGTCTACGATCGAAGCAATCTCAGCGATCACTTCTTCAAATACCCTCCCCTCCTTGGCAATCAGAGAAGGGTTCGTCGTCACTCCACAGATAACCCCCATATCATTCGCCTTCCGGATATCGTCTACATTTGCCGTGTCGATGAAAAATTTCATGTTCCTTTCCTCCATTTTCTAAAATCTCGCGGTGAGGTTCAGCGACTATGCGCTTCTTCTCGTATGCTCCCCAAGGTCTTCCTGTTTCTGCTTTCGTTTGAAGCTTTCATTTGAAGCTTTCGTTCGTAACCTCTGCAAATTTATCATAGCATTTTCCAGCTCATTTGTAAATTGATTTTCCTACTTTTTCAAAAAGCGATTTTGCAGATATGATGCATCCGTTCCGTCCGCGCCGTCAGCAAAGCCGCGGCTAACGTTGCCCGCATGCAGGTTATGTCTGGACGGCTGCCGTATTTTCTTAATTTTTTGTAAGGTACATAGCAGTCTGGCCGGAAGTATGATATTATGGGTTATACATTATAATGGTGCCCGCTTTAGCGGGCATATCGATTTCTATGTAAGGAGGTTCCTTCATGCAGGAAGAAATAATTGACCATGAAAAAATAAAAGCTTCGAAGCGAAGACTTCTATACATATTCGGCGCAATGGCTTCTGTCCTTCTGGTGGCTCTTCTTCTATATTATGTCAACTGTGTCCGCCCTCTGGATGAGTTCCGCGCCCTGACGGAGGAAGAGGATTACGCCGCCGCCCAGACCTTTTATGACGAGCATTTAACCTCGCTCAGCAGCAATGCCCAGAAGGCCGGAGAGATCATGTCCGAAAGGCTTCAGGAACTCTGGATTCAATATAGACGAAATGACATTTCCTACGATGTTCTGTCGGCATGCGCCGAAGCATGTGCCTACTATCCGGAAGCTGCCCAATCCCTAGAAGAGCTTCGTTCCCAGATAGATTCTCTCCAAGCTTCCCGCAGCAGTTACAGCCTGGGAGAACGTTATATGGAGGAGAGCCGGTATTGGGACGCCTATCAGGCTTTTCAGGAAGTCATGGAGGATGATATTCTCTACGAAGACAGCCAGGCACTGGCCCAGGAAGCCGCTGATGCTTATTGCAGCCAATTGGCAGAGCAGGCCCGCGCGCTTGCCCAGAACGGGCAGTACGAAGAGGCAATGGCATCGCTGGATCAAGGGCTTGAAAGGTTTCCCGACAGCAGCGTCCTCTCAGAGGGCAGGCAGGAAGTGTATCTCTCCTATCGGGAATATACGAAGCAGACTCGCCTGAATGAAGCTCAGTCGCTGTTAGACAGCCAAAATCTCCAGGATGCCCTGTATGTCCTCTCCGAGCTGAAGAAAGAGTTCCCCGAGGATGAACAGACGCTGGCTCTCTGGGCGCAGTATGAAGATGCCTATGCCTCTTCGGTTCTGACTTCCGCCCAACCCCTCTATGATGCCGGGGATTACAGCGGCGCTCTCGCCGTACTTGAGCCTGCTGCCGAGCTGCTCCCAGATCGGGAAGACATTCTTTCCCTCTATGAGGAGGCAGATAAGCGAGTGCCCAAATGGCTGTCTGACTTGCCTTGTGAGAATGTCAGTCTGAGAGGGACGCGCAAGGTGGAAGAGTCCTCGGCAGATATGCAGGGCAATACATACGCCCATGCGATTCTCTATGTGGAGCCAAGCGCCCTGTCTATGCAGACAATGCAGTATTCCGAAGGTATGGAGACCTATCAGCTGGGAGGCAATTATACCCGTCTGTTTGCCACCTTGGCCATTAAGCATGATTCCAGAGGCATTCTCAATGACCAGACCGGGACATTTCGCATCTACGGCGACGGACAGCTTCTGCTGGAGCAGTCCGGAATTTCTCAGTCGAGCGACCCTCTGCCTATCGCCCTGGACGTTACCGGCGTCAAGGAACTGACATTGTCATTCACCTCCGGTGCCGGGCTGAAATATTTGCTTGGGAATGCGTGTGTATATGGCATTTATGAAGAGCCCGAACAGGAAGCCTAAGCCGGAAGCGCTCTTGTCTCCTCTGGGAGACCGGGCCGGGGAATCTAAGAAAGCATAAAATTGTAAGAAAAAACAAATGATTTTTTATTCATTCTATTTTATGATAGAGATGGCAGCATATTCGGAGACAGGTACTGATCATTTTCTGCCTCCGGGAAAGGAGAATATTTGTATGAAAAAGAAAACTCTTAGTTCTATTAAGCTCTGTCTGCTCTCTCTTCTTGTTCTAACGCTGGCGTTTTCCGCAGCAGGCTGTTCCAGAAATTCCTCAGAAGAGACAAGCGCTCCTGCCCAGTCTCCGGAAGATGATACCTTCGAGCCTGACGAGGAACAGTCCGGCTCCGGGGAGACTTCTGAGCAGACTGACGGCGAAGGCCAGACGGAAAACACAGAGAGTACGGCTGAGCCTTCCCATGACGCTGCTGTAGCCTCTGATCTGAGCAGCGTCTCTGCAGTCTACGACGGAATTGCAAGGGCAATGTATCAGCCGGATATCTCCAAGGACGGTGTGGCTTATGTGCCCTCCGACAGCAGTTTCTTCTGGCTGGCAGTATATTTCACAGCCAACAATGACAATGAGGCTTCCGATGACGGCACTTTCCAACTGCCGACTGCGGACGTTCAGGCTTATGCCGCCGCCTGCTTCGGTTCCTCCCAGTCCCTCCCGGACATCCCCCAGGACGTGCAGTATGTCACCTATGATTCGGCGTCGGATACTTATACGTTCCGATCCACGGACAACGGAGATATGAGCTCTTCTGTCACGAAGGCCTACAAGAACTCAAACGGTACATACACGGCCAATGTGGAGCTTAAGACAAGCGAAGGCGTCCTTGCCTCCTATCAGATGACTTTCAAAGACAATACCGCTGAGAGCGCAAAATTCCCATACAGCGTCACGGCGGCCGAAGTGATCAGCTGATCGCGCACACTTGATCAAAACCGGCTCTGCGCTTTTTCTCGCGCAGAGCCGGTTTTTTATCTGCCATTCGGCAGAGAGCTTCAGAAGGGATGGACGTCTGGAACCCCCCCATGATCCCTAAGCCGTCTGCATCCTTTCTTCGCTGCAGATATCTAATCTTCTTCACGGATATGGCAGTCTCCGCGTAAAGGACCGCCCGTCAATCTCCCGGCTGATCCTTGACGCTGCCTTTTCCGCCGGAAGTCAAGTACTCATCAATGGCTTTCGCCGCTTTTTTCCCAGCTTCCATGGCCAGTATAACCGTCGCCGCTCCTGTTACGGCGTCGCCTCCGGCATAGATGCCTTCTCTGGATGTTTGTCCCGTCTGCTCATCAGCGACAATACATCTCCATTTATTTGTCTCCAGCCCTTTGGTGGTAGAAGAAATCAGCGAGTTAGGCGATGTCCCCAGCGCCATAATCACCGTATCGAAATCCATATCGAATTCTGAGCCCTTCACTTCCACCGGCCTTCTTCTTCCAGATTCATCCGGCTCTCCCAGCTCCATCCGGATACAGCGCACGCCCCGTACCCAGCCGTTCTCATCCTCCAGGATCTCTACCGGGTTGACAAGCAGATTGAAGATGACCCCTTCTTCCTTCGCATGCTGGACTTCTTCCACTCTGGCCGGCAGTTCCTCTTCGCTTCTTCTGTATACGATGTGGGTCTCTGACCCCAGCCTAAGCGCTGTCCTTGCCGCGTCCATTGCCACGTTGCCGCCGCCTACAACAGCCACTTTCCTTCCCAGCTTCACCGGAGTCTCGTAGTCCTCCCGGAACGCCTTCATCAGATTCACCCTTGTGAGCACTTCATTAGCGGAGAAAACACCGTTGGCATTTTCTCCCGGTATATTCATGAATTTAGGCAGGCCGGCCCCAGAGCCGATAAAGGCAGCCTCATATCCCTCTTCGTCAAAGAGCTCATCAATGGTCACTGTTTTGCCTACTATGACGTCTGTCTCTATCTTGACGCCCAGTTTCTTCACATTCTCTATCTCATGGCGAATCACCGTATCCTTCGGCAGACGGAATTCTGGAATTCCATAGACCAGCACGCCGCCCGGCTCGTGGAGGGCTTCAAAAATGGTAACATCATAACCTTTCTTCGCCAGATCGCCCGCACAAGTTAACCCTGCGGGGCCGCTTCCGATTATGGCCACCTTCCTGCCGCTTCCTTCTTCCTTCTGGGTGAGATCCACCTTATGCTCCCGGCTCCAATCCGCCACAAAGCGCTCCAGCTTGCCGATGGAGACCGGCTCCCCTTTAATTCCCAAAATGCATTTTCCCTCGCACTGACTCTCCTGTGGGCAGACACGGCCGCAGATTGCCGGCAAGGCATTGTCCTTGGCGATCGTTCTGGCCGCCTCCTCGAAGTCACCTTCCTTCACATGCTGGATAAATTCCGGTATCTTTATGTATACGGGACATTTGGATACACACAGAGGGTTTTTACAGTTCAGGCAGCGCGCCGCCTCTTCCTTGGCCTCTTCTTCGTTATAGCCGAGGCATACCTCGTCAAAATTATGTACTCGTGCCTCCGGCTCCTGTTCTCTCACCGGCACTCTCTTCATTCTATCCATTACTTGTCACCTCCGTGTCCGCATCCGCAGCTGTGCTGGATGCCCTGCTCTCTCTCTAACTCCTTCAGTCTCGCTCTGCCTTCTTCTGTCTTGTACATCCCCTGCCTGCGGATGGCTTCGTCAAAATCCAGCAAATGCCCGTCGAATTCCGGCCCGTCCACACAGGCGAACTTGACTTTGCCTCCCACGGTAACTCTGCACGCGCCGCACATTCCTGTCCCATCTACCATAATTGTATTGATGCTGACAATGGTAGGAATCCCCAGCTCCTTCGTAAGCTGACAGGCGGCGCGCATCATGGGCATTGGCCCTATCACAATCGCTTTGCTGTAGTGTTTGCCCTCTTCTTGGACAAGCTGCTTCAGCCTGCCTGTCACCATCCCGTGGAAACCTGCCGTCCCGTCGTCTGTGGCGATATAGACATTACCGGCCACCTTCTGCATCTCTTCCACCAGAATCAGCTGTTCCTTGCTTCTCGCCCCGATGATGACGTCGCTTGCAATCCCTTTCTCACACAGCCACTTCACCTGGGGATATACCGGGGCGGTTCCCACGCCTCCCCCGATAAACAAAATGCTTTCCTTCTTCAAATCCTCCAGCGCTTCCCCTGTCATATCGGAAGGATTTCCCAGCGGTCCCACAACATCCTGGAAGGCATTTCCTTCCTCCAGCAGAGCCATCTGATATGTAGAGCTTCCTACTGTCTGAAAAACGATCGCAATTGTCCCCGCCTGAGCGTCGTAATCACAGATGGTCAGAGGAATTCGCTCCCCCTTATCATCTGTCTTTACAATGACAAATTGGCCGGGCAGACAAGATCTCGCGATTCTCGGCGCCTCCACCTTCATGTAATAAATGTTTGTTGCGAGCAGTCTTTTCTCTAATAATCTGTACATAGCTCCTCCCCTTACCTGAATTTTGTTATGATACAACAAAACCTCATTACCTACTCTCTGGTTAGTTCTAAAGAGCGCAGCAATGAGGGTAGTGTTCCTAACGGACATGTCCGCTGAGGCGGGCATTACAATGAAAGAAGTCCTTGAACGGCTGCGCACTATGTGCCTGCGCCATTCTGCAATGATCCTCAAAAATTATATCATTTTGCAGCTATAAAATCAATTATCAGAATTCATATTGTTGAAAACCCAAAAGAGTCATCACTTGTGTCATGTGTACAGGGAAAGTCACTTACTTTGCAGTTCCTGTCTTAATATATCCAATATTGCCCGAAATAATCACCTAAAGAAGACTGGATTTCCCCTGGATTTCCTCAATCATATCTCCCCATATGGCTTCTTCATATTCCTCTCTTCCGATACTCCTGCGCAAGTTCTTCTGCCAAACGCAGGGTATTCTTCCAGCCGAATTTCTTTAAATCTACCCAGTATCCCTCCTTTGTCCAGCACACTTCCACGCCCTCTCCCTCCAGAAGAATCTTCTGCAAGTCGTATGTCTCAAAAGATGCCGCCCCGCTCAAATATCCTCTGGCATTGACTACCCGGTGGGCGGGGGCGCCTTCCCCCAGCAGTCCCATCTTCAATCCATAGCCGACCTGGCGGGCATTGCTGGGTTTCCCGCATAGAAGGGCGATCTGCCCATAAGTTGCCACTTGACCGTATGGAATACACGCGGCCGCAATGGCCGCCCGTTTGTAGAATGATTCTTGTCTGTTCATAACCAGCGCCTCCATCAGACCGGCAGGATGTCTATATTTGTATCCGCATTCCTGTACAATATTATAGCACGATTCTCAGCACAGGCCACACAAAATCATCCCTTGGCTGCTCTTCTGGGCAAACAGATGATATCCTCCTGCCAAGCAGCAAAAAACAGAACGGACGGCGCAGCTTTGGGCCATGCCGTCCTGGAATCATCTGTTTCACTATATAGAACGTATATAAATGTCTCTTTCCTTACTGCGCGTTAGCCATTTCCAGCTGCTGGTTTGTGCTCTCCACAGCCATGTTTACCGCTTCCTGCGGATCTCCGCCGTTGAATACCAATTCTGCGCCGGCCATCATATCGTCTCTGATCTGTACAAGCGTCGTAACGAGAGGCCCTGCTGTAATGGAATTTTGCTGGCCGTTCAGAAGCTGATCTGCCGCTATTTTCATCATAGGCTGTTCTTCATACAGCGTCTTCATTGTTTCGGTCTCATAGGCCCCTTGATTCACCGGATAATAACCGGTATTCGCTGCCCAGACCGCCTGAACTTCGCTGCTTGCCGCATACGCCAGGAACTCAAATGCCCCTGCCTGGACATCCTCCGGCAGATCCTTTGACATCACAAAAGCGCCGCCTCCCGCATATACTCCTTGAGGCTCACAATCTGCAAAATGAGGAATTCCCGCAATGCCTACTTCAAACGGAGCCGAATCCATGATGCTGGTCGCCCATGCGGACGTCGTAATAAACATGGCGATATCTCCATTATTGAATCCGGCATTGATGTCATCATCGCTTTCGCCGTAGTTCTCAAAGCCGTCTGCCTCGATCAAATCCTGAATAAATTGGTAGAACCGGAGAAGGCCCTCTTGGTAAGCAGCTTCTGTAGCTCTGGCCGAACGTCCGTTATCATTGTTCACGATCGGATATCCGCTGTTGGTAAGTAACTGATCCAGCAGATAGCCCCAAGAGGTAATGGAAAATGCCTTCATCCCTTCATTAGCCTCGGCAATCGCCGAAGCAGCCTCTATGATACCCTCAAAGGTATCCGGAGGAGTATCTAACCCGGCATTCTTCAGAGCCTCCACATTATAGTAGACCACCGGTGAAGAACAATTGAAGGGCATTGCATACAGGGATCCTTCTACCGTATAGAAATCAACTGCCTGAGCCAGCAGCTGGCTGCTGTCGTACTGATATTTTTCCATCATATCGCTGATATTCTCTACCAGACCCGAATCGTACATCGCCTGGATATGCTGGTCTCCAATCTGCATAATTGCCGGAGAGCCCTCACCGCCTGCCATGTTAAGGAATTTAGCGTTGGCCTCATCATACTCACCCTGGGCTTCTGCCACAACTTCATACTGATCTTGGCTGGCGTTAAAACCATCCACGATGACCTCCAGCTGCTCCAGCCGATCCCCGCTCATCACATGCCAGAGCAGGATTTCCGTCTTGCCCGTGTCCGCCGCCTCTTCAGTCTCCTGAGCATCGCTCTCTTCACCTGCATTGTCAGCGGCAGCCACTTCTTCAGAGGCTGTTTGAGAACTGCAGGCTGTCAGTCCTGTCAGTCCAAGTACTGCCATCAGTAATACAGCAATTGCTTTTCTTGTCATTTTTCTGTTCTCCTTTTTCATTTCTAGTTTCTTCTTGCTGCCTGTAGTTCCCGCCGGTTAAACCCAGCGGCCATTTATTTCAGCGCCCCTTTTGTCAGTCCTTCCTGCAGACGGCTCTGCCCGAAAAACATCAATATGAGCGTTGGAATCGTTACGATCATTGTCGCAGCCGCGACAAGGCGGAAATCCTGCTGGGTGTCAGACGCCGACAGCATCCGCAGCCCGATCTGAATCGTCCTGACTTCATCTTTTGTGGTGGCAATTAAAGGCCACAGGTAGTTGTTCCAGCTTACAAGGAAGCAATAGACCGCCAGTGTGATAATACTGTTCTTTGATAGCGGGACTACTACTTTCCGGAAAAAATAAAACTGACCTACGCCTGCAATATCGCTGGCCTCTTTCAGTTCCAGCGGAATCTGCTTCATATTTTGTCTCAGCAGGAAAATTCCAAAGGCCGATCCTATGCACGGCAAAATGATACCTGCATATGTATTCAGCAGCCCTGCGGCATTGATCGTCTGGAAGTTTGTTATCATGAGCACATCCATCGGAATCATCATTCCTGACATGAAGAGTCCAAATACAATGCCAGAGCCGCGAAAAGGAATAAAAACAATCGCGTACGCGGCCAGCAGTGCCAGCGCCACCTGGCAGAAAGTCGTAACAGCCGCGACAATGACGGAATTCTTCATATAATAGAGCAGGTTTGCCTTCGTAAAAGCTTCCGCGTAATTCTCAAAATGGAGCACCTGGGGCCAATACTGCCCATTCATAATGTCTGCATTATCAGATAAACTTAAAAGAATCGTGAATAGGAGGGGGAACACCATCAAGACCGCAAGCAGGATCAATACGGCATAGAGCAATGCCAAGCTGTATTTTTTCACTGATAAGTCACCCGCCTTTCTACGATTTTCATTTGAAAGAGAGAGATCCCGGTTACAATCACAAAGAGCACAACTCCCTGAGCGGCCGCAAAGCTGTAATTATAATTCACAAACACATCCTCATAGATAGAATATACAAGCAGATTTGTGCTGTTAGCCGGTCCCCCGTGAGTCATCATGTCAATCACACCGAAGGATTGGAACGCATTCACCACTGAGATAACCAGTACATAGAATAGGAAGGGGGAAAGCAGCGGAAGGGTCACTCTCTTCAGCCTCTGCCATCCGCTTACTCCCGCGATATCCGCGCATTCATAGTAAGTCTTGTCAATGCTCTTAAGGCCTCCCAGCAGGATTAAATAACAATAGCCTGTGTTCATCCAGATAGTGACGATGCTGATCGACACAATGGCAATATCCATATCGGTTAACCATCCAATCTTCTCCCCGCCGAACATCTCGATCGCCGTATTCAGCAGTCCCATCGTGGGATGGAACATAAACGTCCAGAACATGGAAGCCGCCGCCACAGAAATTCCCATCGTCAAGGTAAAGATTGTCCGAAAAATCCCCATCCCCTTCCGATCGCGGCTTGTAAGAAGCGCCATGCCTAAAGAGAGAACCATCGTCCCAGGCACGGTCAGAACAATATATACGATCGTATTCTTCAGACTGATGCGGTAGAGGGCCGACTGGAACAGCCGCACGTAATTATCCAGCCCGCCAAAGCCGATCAGATCTCCCTTGGCATTTGTGGTAAACACACTCTGCACACAGGTAAGCACAAACGGGTACAGAGTAAATACTACAAAAATCAACAGTGCCGGCAGCAAATACGCCGCAGCTCCCAGCAGACGATGACGCGCATGTTTCATTGGCTTCTTCCTCCATCCTGCCTTATCCTATGTCCGGTATCTTTGTCGAAGAAATAGAGATGCTCTGCATCCACGCCAAGCGTAAGCGCTTCTCCCGCTTCCGCAGGAATCTGTCCTGGCCACTTGACCACACTGTACCCTTGTCCGTTCTCAAAACTAATCTGCGTCTCGTCCCCGGTGTACTCCACCATAGCCGCCTTGGCCTCCAGCACATAGCCCGTGCTCTCGTTCCCCCTCCTGAAATGTTCTGCCCGGATGCCTACTATACACTCCTCCGCCGGCGCGGGACATGGCTGTCCGCCGCATCGTCTCAGTATCAGGCTTCCATTCAGACGCAGCCCTTCTTGTTCTGCCCGCGCGCGGAAAATATTCATTTGAGGCATTCCGATAAAGGTAGCCACCTGAAGATTTTCCGGATCATTATAGACGGTTAACGGCTCCCCAATTTGCTGCACACAGCCTTCGTTGAGCACCATAATCCGATCCCCCATCGTCATGGCTTCCACCTGGTCATGGGTGACATAGACGATCGTCAGTCCCAGCATACGCTGAATCCTGCGGATCTCGCCGCGCATCTGTCCCCTCAGTTTCGCATCCAGATTCGATAGAGGCTCGTCCATCAAACAAATGGGCGTTTGGCTGCAAATGCTTCTTGCCAGCGCCACTCTCTGCCTCTGCCCTCCGGACAGCTGCGCCGGTTTTCTCTTTAAATACTCTGCCAGTCCCATAATTTCTGCCACTTTATTTAACCGCTCATCCTGTTCCTTTTTAGCCACCTTCCTGGCATCGAGACCGAACAATATATTATCTCTCACAGTCATATGGGGAAAAAGCGCGTAATTCTGGAAGACCATGGACAAATTTCTTTCCTTAGGCAATAGCTCGTTGGCATGCCTCCCATCAATCCACAGATCTCCCGCCGTAATTTCTTCCAACCCCGCAATCATGCGCAGGAGTGTGCTCTTGCCGCACCCAGACGGTCCAAGAAGGACGAAGAATTCTCCTTTCTTAATTTCCAGCCCGATATCTCGGATAACCATCGTATTCCCATCATAGCTTTTCGCTATATTTTCCATCTTTATCATCTGTCGTCATCTCCTGTCAGCATGATGGCGTTGCTCCATGCCGTTTTCCCGTTTTCGTCCACGCACTCCACCCGGATATAGGTTTCCATTCCGCTAAGTCTGTAACTCGCATATTCCATGAACTCTCTGTTGGCAAAACGCTCTTCCTCCGTCAAATATCCCTCTTGGCCTTTTAAGACGGTAATGCCGGAGTTCACTGGACCTCCGCAGATAAAGTTCACCCTCTCAGAAGGGGAGCAGTGTACGTAAGCCACCCCCTCCCGGATACCCCAGTCATAGATCCGCGGGCCTGAAGAGGAATAAAAGTTTCCGTCCCGCAGACTGCTGACAATCGCTTCATGGGTCAGCTCCTTAGCCTTTACCATAACCCATCCTCCGCAGCTGTCAGGTATCGGCCGGGTATTATGATTGTCGTCGGATGCCACTGCGAAAATTTGTCTGCCGGTCTCCAAGATAGAGTCCCAGTCCCTTGTATCTACTCCCAGGCCGCTGTCCAGCACCGTGCTGTGATTATATATTTCTATCGCCCATACTCCCTCCAGATCCAAAAATTCTTCTGTCAGTACTTTAGACCACAATGGATGATTATACATTGCCAGACAGCCGCGGCTTCGGAATTCGTCGACCTGACGCTGGGCGGCCTGCAGGCCGTCCCAAGAATCCTGATACATAGCCACCTGCAAATCCTCTCGTGCTCCATATAATGGCTTCTTTGCGCTCTCAACCATCTCTTTTGTGCCCAGTATTCCGTGGATATGATGTGTTTTCAGAAGCGCCCGCACATGTTTGCGCTCCTCCAGCCACACATCTCTCTCCACCAGCGGATTCTCCTTCGCAGCTGTAATCGGCTTCTCTCCCGCCATTACCAAATTCACGGAACTTTCCGCCCCCGGCAGCACAATAAAATCTTCTCTATCCAACTCTTCCCTATAGTCGGCAAATCTCTCATGGTCGCTGATACAGAGAAACTGATATCCATTCTTTCTATAAAGATCAGCCGCCTCTGCCGGCGACAGAATCCCGTCGGATTGGTTGGTATGGCAATGGAGATTCCCTCTGTACCATTTCCCGCCGGCTGTAAATCCTTTCCTGTTAATCTCCTCTGGCTTTCGTCTCATCTGTCTGCCTCTCCTCCCTGTTGCACCTTTTTTGTATTACTTTCGTTTACTTTCTGAGTAGATTCCCTGTGCTGCGGCCCTTCTTGCCAATTGCCGGCACCGACAGCAGCAGCGTGAGCAGTTCTGTCAGCACATAGGCTGCAGTGATCCCTTGATATCCCATATATCTGGTCAGTCCATACGCCCCTGATATTAAAAATATAACGGTTCTCAGGAACGTCAGGACTGAAGAAAGCTTTCCATTTCCATAAGCATTCAGAACGCCAGCTGTCAAAACATTGATGCCCATCGGCAGACATGAAAACGCAATCCACCGGGTTCCTGCCGCGGCAAGGTCATAGGGCAGTGTCCCCGGTTCTAAGAAAATTCTGGTTAAGAGTCCGGATCCAAAGTATCCAGCCATGCATAATGCAGCTCCGGTCAGAGCCCCAATTTTCATGCTCTTCTTGATAATGCTTCCACATTGCTTCCGGTCTCCTGCCCCATAGTAATATGAAATCATAGGCGAGACCCCATTGCCAAGGCCGATAAAGACTGCCGCCAAAGCATACTGGATATATCCGATCACCGTATAGGCCGCCACTCCATCTTCCTGATAAAAGGATAGGGCTATCTGATTGAAGAACCATATGGTGACTGCATAAGAGAGCTCCAGAACCCCGCCCGCAATGCTCAGCCTGGCAGTCATCCCGGCCTCCTCCAGTGCTCCACCCTTCGGCCATTTCAGCTTCAAAGTTCCATATCGGGCCAGAAAGTACATGTCGGCCGTCAGTGTAAGCAGCATTCCCATGCTCGTAGCTGCCGCTGCTCCGGCCACACCCCAGCCAAGCGGGACGACAAACAAATAGTCCAGCACAATATTCGCGATACCACCTGCAGCCGCGGCCCCCATGCTGATCCCGGGCATTCCTTGGATACGCAGCAGATAGGTCAGGATCTCTTTCACCACACCAATAGGGTAAGATAAAAGGGCTATCCCTCCGTAGGCCATGCAATAGTCCATCAGCTCGGGAGTTGCTCCGAGCATCCTCAATATTTGAGGCAGCAGCGGAACGGCAGCAGCAATCAATAGGACACTTATCGCGATCCCCAGCACAATCGATACGGTAAATCGTTCGCTGGCCTCTTCCATTTTCCCTTCGCCTATTGCCCTCGCGACCCGGACGCTTCCTCCGGACGCCAGCCCGAACGCGGCCGCGAACATCACGTTCACAATCGGATAACTGATGTTGATCGCCGCCATCGCGTCAGTACTCACCATATGCCCGACGAAGAGCCCGTCTACGGTAGTATAAATGGACATGAACAGCATTGTGACAACTGCAGGCACGATATTTTTCAGATAGCTGTTCAATTCTTATCTCCCGCCCCCGCTGTACTTGTCTCCACAATCTCCCTGCGAATGGGTTCCCGGTATATGTATGTTGTTAATTCCCGATACCCTATCGCGTATAGGTCTGCCGTTGCCGCAGCAATCCCTTCTCCCACATCCTGGGGACGATGGGCGTCCGATCCCACGGTAATGTTCGTTCCGCCGCACGCGCGATACCATTTGAGGAGCTCTCTGTCTGGAAGGAGACTTCCCAGCCGGCATCGCAGCCCCGAGGTATTCACTTCTATGCCCTTTCCCCTCTTTATCACAGCTTCAAAAATTCTGCGAAACTGCTTCTCATATTTTCTCATATCCGGTATCCGCCCTGTCTGTTCGCAGATTGCTTTCAGCGGATAGGTGATATGCCCCAAGACATCATAATCTTGAGATTCCGCGACAAATGTCACCGCTTCTAGATATTGGCCGAATATCGTTTCGGTGTCCGCTCTGGAATAATCGTAGTAGGCCACATCCTTCCCCGGCTCCAGGTTATGCACAGATCCTATAATAAAGTCTCCTGTAAACTTCCTGCAGCAGGCCGCCGCGCCTTCTGGATCCAGGTTGGCGTTTCCCAGTTCCATTCCCTTTCGGATAACCAACAGGCCTCTGCACTGCTGATTTACTCTGTCAATCTCTGCTGCGGCCTTGGCGAGGTCGGCTTTTCCTCCCTGCAGGTTCTCTGCAGCCAATTCCACATGGTCGGTGACGGCAATCTCACTCATTCCTTTTTCCTGCGCGGCCCGCGCTATTTTTTCTATTGTTTGTTCAGAATCATAGGAAAAGGATGAATGAAGATGGTAATCTGTTAAAAACGCAAAGTTTTTTTCATCGTTTCTTCCCATCATATCATTTCTTATGTCCTTGTCTTTATGTCTCGTCTTCTTTTCGATTGGTTTCTTATATTTGTACAAATTTTTGTGATTTGTTCAGATACTTCATAAGATTTGTTCAGATAGCTATCAGATCTATGTATCTCAGGACGGATACTATTATATGCTATGAAGTTTTTCGCTCTCTATCATTTTTTTGTTAACTGTTTTTGATTTTTCGTAAATTTCTGATTAATTATATTGTGGAATTTTATATTCAGATATCATATAGAAAAGCTGCGTTCCCCGAAGGGGCTTACGCCCCTTTGGATCCCGCATTGAGCAAAGGACGTTTAAGCCCGGACAGATTTGTCCAAAGCGTTAAACCAAATTGAGAGAACACTGATTCCATCAGTGCTGCATTAGGAAAACGCTTGTTCGCGCATTCCTTTAGATTATTTGACGCCCATCCAGGAAGATATTACCATTTTCTGTACCTCGGACGTCCCCTCGTAGATTTCTGTGATTTTCGCGTCCCGCATCATCCGCTCGATCGGATAATCCCGCGTATAGCCGTAGCCGCCGAACAGCTGCAGACATCTCCTTGTCACATCACTGGCAGTCTCCGAGGCCACCAGCTTAGCCATGGCCGCCAGGTGACTGTAGGGTTCATGGGCGTCCTTCGCGCAGGCGGCCCGGTATACGAGCAGTCTGGCCGCGTCTACCCTGGCCTGCATGGCGGCCAGTTCAAACTGGGTATTCTGGAACTGGGAGAGCCGCTTGCCGAACTGCACCCTCTCCTTCACATAGGGGACAGTCTCGTCGATGGCACCCTGGGCAATTCCAACTGCCTGAGCGGCAATCCCGATCCGGCCTCCGTCCAATGTGATCATAGCCACCTTGAAGCCCTTGCCCTCCTCTCCCAGAAGATTCTCTTCCGGGACGATACAGTCCTCAAAAATCAGCTCACTGGTGGCCGATCCCCGAATTCCCATCTTCTCCTCATGTTTTCCTATAGAAAAGCCTGGGAATCCTTTCTCCACAATAAACGCGGATATGCCGTGATTGCCTTTTTCTTTATCGGTCATGGCCATCACCACATAGATGTCGGCCGGGCCCGCGTTTGTGATAAATACCTTGCTTCCATTGAGGACATAATGTCCATCTTTATGTACTGCCGTCGTCTTCTGCCCGGCGGCGTCAGTACCGGCTCCGGGTTCTGTAAGTCCAAATGCCCCCAGCTTCTCTCCGCTAGCCAGCGGAACAAGATATTTCTTCTTCTGTTCTTCTGTCCCGAACAGGTAGATGGGCGTCGCGCACAGGGAGGTATGCGCCGATACAATCACCCCTGTAGACGCGCACACTCTGGACAGTTCTTCCACACACTGAGCATAGGACAGATTATCCATGCCTGCTCCCCCGTACTCTTCTGGAAATGGAATTCCAAGCAGTCCCATCTCGGCCATCTTCGCCACAGTCTCCTGGGGGAACCGTTCTTCTCTGTCAATGTCCGCCGCCAGAGGCTTTACTTCATTCTGGGCAAAGTCCTGATATAGCGCCTGCAAGTCCTTCTGTTCTTCTGATAAATGAAAATCCATATTCTGCCTCTTTCTCTCAGGAATTTTTTAAAGTTTTTATCTCTTCAATCAATGCGGGGATGACATCGAACAAGTTCCCCACAATTCCATAATCCGCCACATCAAAAATGGGAGCCTCCGGATCCTTGTTGATGGCGATGATCGTATCGGAGCCTGACATGCCCGCAAGATGCTGAATGGCTCCGGAAATGCCGCAGGCAATGTAAATCTTCGGCGCTACTGTCTTGCCGGTCTGTCCCACCTGGTGAGCATGGGGAATCCACCCCGCGTCCACTGCGGCCCTGGATGATCCTACCGCTCCGCCGAGTACTTCTGCCAATTCTCGGATGTAGGAGAAATTCTTAGCCTCTCCAAGTCCTCTTCCTCCGGATACGATAATCTCGGCCTCCTCCAGGTTCACAGCCTCAGCCACTTCTTTTACTCTCTCCAGAAGCTTCGTCTTGACCTTGTCAGCTTCCAGATGAATATCCTCATAGATGACCTCCGCCGTCCTTGTCTCGTCCTTCTCGCCCTTCTTGAACACCCCGGGTCGTACGGTGCCCATCTGAGGTCTTGTATCCGGGCAGAGAATCCGGGCCATCAGGTTCCCGCCGAACGCCGGGCGGGTCCATGCCATGTTCCCTGTCTCCTCGTCAATGTCCAGTCCCGTGCAGTCGGCGGTTAGTCCGGTGCGAAGCCGGCAGGCTACTCTTGGCCCGATATCCCGCCCGTTATTCGTCGCTCCGATCAGCACGATGGACGGCTTATATTTTGTGATCAGCTGCTCCAGGGCGTAAGAAAACGTATCGGTGTTATAATTGAAATACTCGTATCCTTCCACGACGAGCACCTGGTCAGCCCCGTAGGCGACAGCATTTTTTACAACTTCTTCGGTGTCCTTCCCGATGACCACTGCCACCAGTTTCTCGCCGGTTTCATCTGCCAGGCGGCGTCCCGGCGTCAGGAGCTCATAGCCGACATTTTTCGCCTTGCCCTCCTCGGTCTCCAGGAATACCCATAGATTCTTATATTCTTCAAAGCTCATCTTCTCGGCAACCTCCTACATGATTTTCGCGTCGGAAAGCAGTCCCACAAGCTCTCTGGCAGCTTCATCGGCCGGCTTTCCCTCAATCTTGATTCCGTGCTTCTCCCGCACCGGCGTGTAAGTCTTCTTCACCTTCGTGGGAGACCCTTTCAGCCCGCACCTGCTTGTATCGATCGGCATGTCAGCTGCGGTAAGGGTCGGGATGACCGCCTTATTCGCCGCCATCTTCGAGCGGATCGTCGCGTACCGGGGTTCAAAGGGTGTCTTTACAATGGTGATGACAGCCGGAAGTTCCGCTGTGATGTAGTCATAACCCTCGTCGCTCTCCCTCTTTACCTGCAGCATCCCATCTTCCATGATCACATCCGACGCATAGGTAATCTGCGCATAGCCCAAATGTTCTGCCAGCTCTGGGCCTACTTGTCCGGTATCCCCGTCAATGGCCTGCTTGCCGCAGAAGATCAGGTCGAAGGGAGCCCTTTCCTTCTCTTCTACTGCCTTCAAGGCGACGGAGAGCACATAGCTTGTCGCCAACGTGTCAGAGCCTCCGAAGGCCCTGTCGCTGATTAAATATGCCTGATCTGCCCCTACAGAGAGACATTCCTTCAAGGCTGCCTTCGCCTGCTCCGGTCCCATGGACATCACGGTCACTTTGCCTCCCACTGCCTCTTTCAGGCGGACAGCCACCTCCAGGGCGTATCCGTCAAAGGGGTTGACAATGCTTGGCACCCCTGCCCGGATGAGCGTATTGGTCACCGGATCAATCTTAATCTCTGTCGTGTCCGGAACCTGCTTCACACACACTAAAATATTCATAATTTCCTCCTTATTCTTTGCCGGGATACCCGCTTCCCGCAGATATCCCGACTTTTCTTAAGGAATCACTGATGAAATCAGCGTTTCCCTAACCGAAATCCTATCGGTTCTATTTGCGGCTTTACAGGTAATACACCAGATAGATACCTATCAGAATACAGATACCTGACAACACATTGATGAGACCGCCGGCCTTGATATAATCTTTGAACCGGTATCCTGCTGGCTGTACCTGGGTCATACATACGACGGATATCGGTGTCGCAATACCAAGCTTAATGCCGGAAGCGGTGGCCAGGATAATCGGCAGGGGGTCTAATCCAAGTCCCTCGCTGATGACCATGACGATCGGGACGAGAATCGCTGTCGTGGCTGTATCGTTCATAATATCAGACAGCAGAGATCCTACGATAAACATGATGATGCACATGCCGATGCCGCTCTGGGCAATCGGTCCCGCCAGGTCGATGATTGCGTTGGCGATCAGCAGGCCGCCCCCGCTCACATCCAGCGCCTGAGAGAATCCGATGGAGCCGGCGGCGACAATGATGGTCGTCCAAGGCACAGAATCCATCGCCTTCTTCGTGTCAATACAGCCTGTCAGCATAACGATCACCGTGCCGATGAGCGGCGCAGTTCCGAAATCGTCAAAATAGAGCAGACCGACAATCGTCAAGATAAGGGTAACTCCGCAGATAATCATTTTCCGCTTGTCATATTCTTTTGTCTCCGCCTCTATCGCTGTATTGCTCAGAGGGACATCTTCGAAGTCGAACCATCTCTCCTGAAGTTTCACGCCCCAGATACCCCAGAAAATGATCAGGATAATCAGCGCCGGAGCCGCGATCAATGTCGGCTCAAAAGCCCCGATGGAGCGGTATCCCATCTCCACAAGGATGGCTGACGCCGCCACCATAGAGGACGCGCTGAAACCGGTCAGGTTGTTGCCCAGCACGGAGCCGGCTCCCATGGGGAAATAGACCATTTTTCTTCGTATCTTCCCGTTGGACTGTACAATGATGCTGTCCACGATGGGAATCATAATCGCGATGGTAAGGGAACCCACAATAAAGATTGACAAGAATGAAGAGATCGCCAGAATCGCAATCACGCAGAGCCTCTCATTTTTGCCTCCCACCTTGTACAGCAGGCCGCCGATTTTCTGAGCGATGCCGTTCTCTATGCAGGCCCGTCCGATAATTGCCATACCTGACATCAGGAACATGATATTGTTGCTGAATCCTCCGTATACGGTGCTCCAGTCCACGATCCCCGTAATCGCCATCGCGATCATAGCCATAATCGTCGTCACCCAGATGGGAATCTTCGGTATCAGGTAGAGTATCAGCACGACGAACAAAATGATGACCGACAATACATCCATACCCATAAGTTCTTCCTCCTCTTTTCATACTTACATCCATTCCCAGGCGGAGGATGCCCTCCTCCGCCTGGGAGCTCTTCTTTGAAATGTTATTTCCTCTCAGGATCTCTGCCCGCCATCGCCTTCATAATGTTCTTGTGCTGGATCTCATTGGTTCCGCTGAAGATCTGGAAGATTTTCGCGTTTCTCATCAGCCGCTCTACCGGATAATCCTTCATGTACCCATACCCGCCGTATACTTGAACCGCATCCATTGTTGTCTGCATTGTGCAGTCGGAGGTGTACATCTTAATCATGTTCGGCAGATATCCGATGGGAATGCCGTCCCTCAGGCAGGTCAGGCCTTCAAATATCATGGAGCGGCATGCTTCTGTCCTAGCCTGCATATCGGCCAGCTTAAACCCGATCCCCTGCTGATCGATGATCCGCTTGCCGAACTGCCTTCTTGTCTTCGCGTATTCAATGGCATAGTCCAGGGCAGCCTGGGCGATGCCCAGGGCAAACGTCGCTCCCAGCGTCCTGCCCTCCATGCTGATCTCCTGCATGCTGATGATGAAGCCTTTTCCCTCTTCCCCGATTACGTGGTCTGCCGGAACCCGCACATCCTCAAAGATGACTTCCGCCGTCTCATTCAAGTGCAGTCCCATCTTATTTTCTTTCTTGCCGATCTTGACTCCCCGTTCCTTCTCCACAAGGAAGAATGTCACGCCCTCGCTGACCTTCTTCGTCTTGTCTGTCCAGGCAGCCACAACGAAGAAGTTGGATACCGGCGCCATGGAGATGAAGCACTTCGTCCCATTGATCACCCACTCATCTCCATCTTTTACTGCGGTTGTGCGCATGGCCGCCGCGTCAGATCCTGCTCCTGCCTCTGTGACGCAGAAGGAGCCTCTCGCGTCCCCGCTCAAGAACCGCTGTGCCCATTTGGCCTTCTCCTCATCGCTCATCTTCGTGTCAAGTATGAAGTGGAAATACGAGCCGCAGTTGTGAAATCCCATTGTAAATCCAGCGTCAATCTTGGCCATCTCCTCCGCGATCACACCTTCTGTTACAATATCAAAGCCAAGCCCGCCCCACTCTTCGGGGATATTCATCGCATAATATCCGGCCTCTGCCAGTTTGTAATGGACGTCCAGCGGGTACTGCCCCAGTCCGCCGTCTGCCTCCTCATATTCCGCAATCTTTGGAAGCAGTTCCTTCTCTAATATTTTTCTGGCTCCCATAGCCAGTTCTTTCTGTTCTTCTGTCGCGTGACGATAGTTTACCACGATCAAATCCTCCTTAATGTTTATTCAACTACTGTGAACAGTAACTATTTCCAAATCATCGTTCCATTGCTTACCAGCAGCTTATTGTCCCTGCCGAACAGCTTATAGCACACTTTGCCCTCTTCCAGCTTCCATCCGTGGAGCTTCAGCGCCTCTCCAGGATAACAGATGCTGCGCAGCTGGCCGCCGAAGTGGGTTACCCTCTCGGTCTGGTAGGGGATGAGCTTCTGGATCATCATTCTGCAGGCAAACCCAAGGGTACACAGCCCCTGCATAAAGGTCCCCTCGTATCCGTATCCCTTGCCCACCGACGGATCTACGTGTGTGCTGTAGGTATCTCCCATCAGGCGGTACAACACTGCCTGATTGTCTGCCAGCTGATCTTCTACGACAAAGTCTGGCTCTCTGTCCGGATATACGACGCCGCCGGAGCCTTTGAACGGCTCTCCTCCGAAGTTGCCGAAGGCCGCGTGGTAGTGAAGGCTCGTCAAGTCGGCTACCGGGTTGCCGGCCAGGTCGAACAAGTTCATGGTCATCTCTCCTACAACGCCCTTGTCTCCCCAGTCGTACACTTTATTTACCCGGTCTTTGGTCAGGAATGTGCCGCCAAAGGGTGTGACAGGCTTGTAGATATCTACGTCCATGGCCATGTGCAGACGGTTCGGAATATTGCCGTTTCTCGCCTCGATAATGACATCTCCCAGTATCTCATTGGGCGCGTAGGGCACTTCCCGCACAGGCTGCATCAGAATGGAATTCAGATAGGGCGTCATATAGAAGGTCGGCAGCGCCTTGAAATCTCCGCTCTTTTCATAGACATACGGCAGGTCATCCTTCGTCGCCCCTACCGCGATGTTGTAGAGGGCCACGTCCCTCCAGGTGTAGTCCATGCGTCTCGGCCCTAAGCCTGTTCCGATAATGTGGGAAAACATGTTTTCTTCTCTGCTCATATTCGTTCCTCCTTTACTGATTTGGTGAAATATCACCGTACATCTCTTTTGTCTTGGCGGCCGCCTGCTCCAGCACCGGATCCATGAGCTCGTGGACGGTCTGCGTATCGGCCACCTCAGACAGCACTTCGATCGTATGCTGCCCTAACGCTGCCGCGAGATAATCTGTCTCCCGCTCCACCCCGCTTATCAACAGCGGATTGCCTGGGACGCGGAAAGTGGTCCCATTCTCATATACCGCATTGACGAAGGACTTGCGGAATTTTACCTGGGGATGCTCCTTGACTGCCTCGTAGTCATTGATTCTTCCGTACACAAGCTTCTTAGACTCCAGCAGCCTGATCATGTCCTCGCTGTCGTACTGCGCGAATACCCGGCGTACTTCCTCCTCCACCTCCAGATAGTTCCTGCCCCGCAGCGCCATCGTGGCGAAGTTGGGATTTTCCAGCCACTGCAGCTGGCCGAGAGCCTCTGCGAAACTCTTAAATTGAGCATCCGTACCAATGGTAATCATCAGGGGTACGCCGTCTCTGCATAAGAAATCTCCGATGGGGCTGGCCTGCGGGTAACGGTTGCCGTTGGGTTTGGGGACAATGCCGTTTCGCAGGAAAACACTGAGCATATTCTCCTGAAGAAGCAGCAGGGAGTCCATCATGGACGCGTCAATTCTCCGCCCGCGGCCTGTCCGCTGGGCATCCAGCATGCCGATCAGCGTCCCGATGCATCCCATGAGCCCGCCTGAATAGTCGGCGATGGCGCCGCCGCACTTTAGTGGGTGCCCGCCTGTCTCTCCCGTAATGCTCATGACACCGGACTCCGCCTGTACAGTCTGATCGAAGGCCGCCCGCCCCGCATAAGGTCCTTCCTGCCCATAGCCCGAGATGGATGTATAGACAATACGCGGATTGATACTTGCCAGGAGTTCGTAGGTAATGCCGAATTTCTCCATGGTTCCCGGCTTAAAATTCTCTACGACAGCGTCTGCTGTCTTGACCAGTTCCAAGAACAAAGCCTTCTGCCTGCTGTCTTTCATATTGAGGACGACAGATTTTTTGCCGCGGTTTCTTGTGGCGTAGTGGCTGCTGCCTCCTCCCTCCATGATGTTGCCATAGCGGGTGCTGTCTCCTAGCGGCGGGTTTTCAATCTTGATAACTTCCGCGCCGAAATCACCGAGTATCATCGTACAGACCGGGCCGGACATAAATTGTGTAAAGTCCAGAATACGGAGCCCCTCCAAAGGCTTCATGCCGATTCCTCCTTTCCTCTTTCCGCGGCCGCCGTTATCCGGCGCCTTACTTGCTGCTGCCCGCGGCCCCTTCGTTCAGCATCTGCTGGATATCTTCGTCTGCATAGCCATATTCTTTCAGAATTTCTATCGTATGTTCGCCGATCTTGGGCCCTCTCTCATGCCGTTCGGTCCCGCTGTCCACATTGTTGAATTTGATAGGCGAGGCCGGGACAACAATCTCTCCATCTGTGCTGTCTGCCGGCGGAACTGTGGCCTTGATCTTGTACAAGTATTTATTGGCCAGCGCCTGGGGATCTTTCATAACTTCCTCCGTTGTCTGGACAATGTTCACCGGCGCGTCGATGGATTTCAGCCTTCTAATCGCCTCGTCCCTTGTCATTTTGCTGAAGGCTTCATCCAAAATTGCCGTGAACTCTCTGGAATGCTCCTTCATCGTATCCTCATAGGAGCTGTACTTCCCTACCAGATCCGGGCGGTCAATGACCTCTGTCAGGAATCGGTTGAAATAGCGGTCGAACTGGTTGAACAAGGACAGCACGAACCATTTGCCGTCTGAGCACTGATAGGTGTTATTCAGCGGACGCCTCGGCTCCAGCCTGGACTTCGGATATTTCTCTCCATACTGTACTTCCACAATCGCGTCATGGTTGATATAGATCGCCGTGGACAGGAGGGAGCACATAACCTGGCACCCTTCCCCTGTCTTCTCTTTTCCGTACAGTGCCGCCGCAATGCCTCCGAACAGGAGCCCGCCGGTAGAGATGTCTCCGACTGCGATCGGCGGCACGACCAGAGTGCCTTTCTCCGCGATATCTACCAGCATGCCGCCTTTGGCCCAATAGGCCACCGGGTCGTACCCCGCGTCATTGGCCTCCTCGCCCTCTGTGCCGAATCCGGTCAGAACCGCATAGATCAGATCCGGGCGGTCCTTCTTCAGCGTCTCGTAGTCCAGCCCCAATTTCTTGACTGCCTTGGGCCGGTAATTTGTCACAAATACGTCAGTTCCCGCGATGAGCCGCCGCATGGCCTCCATCCCCTTCTCGGTCTTCAGGTTCAGCGCGATTGCCCGTTTTCCCGTTGTATAGAAGTCGTATTTGTGGACATCTCTCGTGGAGCTGCCGGTGAGCGGCTCTACCCAGATCACTTCCGCCCCGAATTCACACAGCAGCTTCGTGGCAGAAGGGCCTGACCCCGCCAGGCAGAAGTCCAACACTTTCACCCCTTTTAGTGGTTGATACATTGCAATACCTCCTCGTGAAAAATTTGATAGCTACATCATAGCAACCGGATAAATGGAAGGGAAATTCATAGATTTCATTTCAAAGATTCATAACGTTCATCCGCAAAACCGCTCCTCAGCCCAGCCATACCGCCAGCGGCAGTCCCACGCACAAGGATGCCAGCACCGGGATTGCCATACATGTCACCCATATAGGAAAGTAAGCCTCCCTCACCGATGTGTGATAGTCGCTGATGCACACCTGCAGGCTTCCGTTGTACGGCATGGTTCCCAAGGACAGCGCACCCATGCACAGCATCCGGTGCAGATATCCCATGGAAATCCCCGATGCTCCATAGGATGCGAACAGGGGCATCAGATACGGGATTACCGTATTCAGCGCATTGATGGCGGAGCCGGTACAGACGGACATCACGGCCCCCGCGCCGAAGGCCAGGAGATAGGGCTGTATTTCCATACTCCCCAAATGTTCCAACAGATATTGGAACGCAGGCGTCTCCATCAGAACGCCGCCGAGTCCTCCGGCCAGCGACACCGTCGCGATATTCCCCACGCCTTTCAGAAATCCGGACTCTGTCAGCCTAAGCCATCTCCTCGGCGGCAGCCTCCGGACATGCAGCAGGGCACCTGCGGCCGCTCCGGCGAACAGGGCAGCCTGTATGGGAAATGCGCATAGGTTATACAACATGAGGACAAGCAAGATGGGCAGCACTGCCCGCACGGCCCGCCGGCCGCATCCCTCTCCCTCTGTCATTTCGCCGCGCCAGCCTGTATCACCCGCATTGTTGCCGAAGGTGCGTCCCTTCTTCCTCCACCGCCTTGCCTGCCACACCAGATAGCAAATATCCAGAATACCCATCATAGCACATGCCGCAAGACCCGGGACAGCTCCAGCCCCCATATCGGTTCCCATCAATTCAATACATACCGTGTTATGGCTGGAAGGCGTGTACGGGGCGCATAGGACAAAGCTCCACGCCCCGCATATCATGCCTGCCAGTCCGATATCCCTGGAATAATTTGCCTTCCTGCACAGAGAAATGGCCACGGGAGCTGCCACCTGGTAGACCCCAATCGCCACCATCCCCCCCAGGGTAAGCAGCGCTGAAAGCACACAGACCGAGGCGGGTGCGTATTCCGCAGGGATATGCAGCGCAATCCATTCCGCCAGATCGTCTGTCGCTTTTGTCTCGATCATAACTTGGGAAAATACTGATACCGCGATGAAGGTAAACAGCAGATTTTGAAAAGTGCCTCCGGCACTTCCCGCAAAGGTGACGAACAGTCCCTCTGTGACAGGAAGCCCGGAGGTCAAAAGGATGAGTATGGAGGCAAGCGGAGCTGCCAATACCATAGAGTAACCTCGGTAACAGGCAAAGGACATGACAAAAATGGCTGCCAGCATACCTGCGAAACTCACAATCAGAGAAATCGACATAACTTATCACCCATCTAGAAATACAGTACATGCAAAGCGACTGCCGTGACAATCACCGACAGGATATTCAGGAATCCTCCCATACGCAGATAATCCTTGGCGCGGTATCCGGCGGTCAGCGTCATAGTAATGGTCGATACACAGATGGGCGTGGATACCGACAGATTGACGCCGACGGCCACGGCCATCACGAAGGGGAACGGGTCATACGAGAAATTCTGGGCCATCATCAGGCTGATTGGCACGAGCATGACCGCCGCTGCCGTGTTGGAGCAGAAATTGGAGATCAGCGTGCTGATAATCAGCATGGTCAGGCACATGGCGAAGGGCGTGGTGCTGATGGTCCCTACCAGATCCAGCAGGACATTGGCCGCCAGCTGGGCGCCGCCGCCCACTTCCAGCCCCTTCGCGAATCCAATGGCTCCTCCCACGATGATAATCGTATTCCAGTCAATTTTGCGGAACACGGTCTTCTCGTCCAGGCACTTGGCAAGGATGAGAATCGTCGCCCCAGCCAAGGCCACCGCCGCGATATCAATGACCCCGATGTAGAAGAAGACCAGGCAGCAGCAGAATACTACTGCCGTAAAGATCATTTTTTTCTTGCTGCGCCGTTCATTCACTTCTTCTTTCTCCACGTAATCAGGCAGTACATCCGGGAAGTCAAAGATCTTATCCTGCATCCGATACCCAAAGGTCATGTATACAAGAAGACAGGCGATATAGGCTGGAGCCCCCACCGGCAGCGGTGCCAAGAAAGCCACGTCTCCGCCGTGCCACAGGGAGGAATTCTCTAGGAGTCCTATGGATGTCATCATGGATATGGATCCGATAATGGACATATTGCTGCTGAGGATCCCTGCCACCGCGATGGGATAATAGGCATCTTTGCGCCGGATGGCTTCCCCTTTCGATTCCCTGGCCATACTGTCTACAATGGGCATCATCAAAAGCAGAACTGTCGTGGAAGTAAAGAAGATAGACATAAATCCAGCCGCGAGGAAGAATAGTACGACAAGCCACTTTTTCTTCGCCCTCAGATGGCTGGTCAAAAATTTCCCGATCGCCTGCGCCAGCCCGGTCTCCGTAAATGCCTCCCCAATGATCATCAGCCCTGCCGTCGTGAGGGTGGCGCTGGCCGCGAAGCCGGAGAACGCCTCTTCATAGGTAAGTACCCCGGTAATTGCCATTGCCAGCATGGCGAAAATCGTTGTCACCGACAGCGGAATTTTTTCTGTCACATACAGGACAATGGCTATAGCCACGATAATAATAGATGTAACCGCCGTGTTCATTTGTAAAACCCCTTTCTCTTGTTAAGTTCTTTGCTGCTCTTCTTCTTTTCCTTTCTGTCATATTCATTTTCTTAACCTTGAAGTATTTCAGATTTTGTGCTAGTTTTATAATGAATTGACAAAAAGTTCTTTGCTTTAGGAGGAAATACTATGAATCTTCAACAACTCATTTACTTTCGTGAAGTTGCATCTACCTTACATTTTACCAAGGCGGCTGAGAATTTATATATTTCCCAGTCCACGCTGAGTCATGCCATCAACTCCCTGGAACGGGAATTGGATGCCCCCCTTTTCAGCCGGCAGATCGGCACGAAAGTGTTTCTCACGAAATACGGAGAAGAATTTCTTCCCTATGTGAATACCATCCTCCAGTCCATCGAGGACGGCAAGGCCTCCGTCAAAAAGCTCCGAGATCCATACAGCGGCGTCGTCCGCTTTGCCTATGGTTTTATCAATGCTTTCGAGATTGTCAGCAATGTCTTCCGCCAGTACTACCTGGAGAATCCTGACAGCAATATATCCATTCAATTTATCATCAACAATGGCCGCAAGCCTCTGGAAGATCTGCTGATCGCGAATGAAGTGGATCTGGCTTTTACCACTACCATTCCCCAGGGCAATAAAGTATTTGAACACGTTCCCCTCTACACTCAGCAGTTATTCGTCTATCTTCCGAAAGATCATCCTCTTGCCCGCCGTTCCTTCCTGCATGTGGATGACATCAAGGAGCAGCCCCTGCTCCTCTACAATCAAGGAGGCAATCTGGCCAACCATGTATGTGAAATGTTCACATCCCGCGGCTATCGTCCGAACATTCTTCGATATGTAGGCGATTGGATGGAACAGTTCATGCTTGTCTGCATTGGGATGGGAATTACCGTCTCCCCAATGATCCCATTAAACGGCATGAATTTGGCAGTTCTCCCTCTGGCGGAAAAAGACGCTCAGAGAGAACTCTTCTTATACTGGCTGAAAGATTCTATGATGTCTACCGCAGTACAGTTTATCCGCGACTATTTCATTGAGCATATTCCTAAGTAAACGCCTATTTCGTCGTGTTTACCTAGACAGACATTTCTATATCGTGTTTAGCGTAGCAAATTTTTTCTCTTTACTGAAATGAAGGCTTTTCATCTTTAAGTTTTATATCCTTCATCACCGCCGAATGCAGAAAAAGCTCTGCCGGTCCTGATTGTTTCCAGAACCGGCAGAGCCTGCTTTTTGCCGCTTTTCTGCACCTCCTTAAACTATTTTTCCACTATGTTCTCATCTGTCATTTATACAGCCCAAACGACATGAAAAAATTGCATCTTTCTAGTTTTCATCTTGTCTCTTTATCTATTTCGTAATCTCTTCTATCCCTTCTGTCGCGTAAGGCAGCCCTTCCTGCCTTCTTCGCAGCGCCTCCTTCAGCAGTCTATGGTTTTCTTTTGTGATTTTATACTGCCTGCAAATCAAAATGCCAAGTACCGCGATCGCCATAGGTACAAACATAATCATGGAAGACAGGTTTTGCAGCATTTGTTCCCCTTGTACGCTTTTTGTCGGATCAAAGTGAATCAGATCCAGAGAAATCCCCGCAGCCCCCATTCCGACAGAGACACCTAACTTCATAAAGAAACTGTTCACCGACGTCAGCAGTCCTTCTCTGCGGCTTCCGTTTTTGAATTCATCCACTTCCGCAATATCGTAAGTCATAGAATAGACAATCGTCCAGAACATGCTTACCCCATGCAGCTTAATGATCTGGGCCAAAATAGCGAAAGGCAGCGTGTGGGGGCAAAAGTACAGGATCACATATCCTCCCACAATCAACAGAAAGGAAACGATACCTGTCGTTTTCTTTCCCATCTTTGCTGACAGCCCTTCTGCCGTAAAAGAAGCGAACAGCGCGCACACCGTTCCAATCAGCCCGACAAAGGAGATCTGTGCTGAGTCAAATTGAAAGATATATGTCCACATGTACATATTCGTACTTGAACCGATGCCGATAATCAAGTTTGTCAGAAAGGAAATCAACACAATTTTCTGATATTCACGGATTTTTAAAATCTGAGGAAATTCCCGGAAAATGGTCTTAAGCGAGTAAGAGGTTACTCTATTCTCCGAGGGGGTATCATACTTTCTCAGCAAAAATCCGGTGATAAAAAATGCGGCCGCTGATATTCCCCCGTATAGCCCGCCCAGAGTTCCCCACGCCTGTGAACGGCTTCCCTGCCACTGAGTAAAAAGTTCAATCAGCGGAAGGGTTCCTGCCACTACGGCAATATCTCCAAAACTCATAAAAATGCGGGCCCATTTTCTTATTTTTGTTCTCTCATCATAGTCGGTTGTCAGATCTGCCCCGAATGCCAGATATGGTATATCCGTACAGGTAAAAAAGAGCCAGAATAAAATGTTTACGATCAGGTAGTATACGATCTTGCCGGTATCCGAAATGTTAGGATTCTGAAACAGCGCAAATACCGTAAGTCCCAGCGGAATTGAAAACGCGAGCAAAAAAGGGGATCTTCTCCCTGCCCGGAATCGGCTGTTGTCAGAGTAATATCCGATGATCGGATCCGTGACGGCATCCCACACAACCGCGATAAAGGAAATAACTCCCGCAATGGCTGGCCGGATTCCTGCTATTGTTGTGAGAAAATAAATAAAATAGCTGTAAAATAAATTGTAGCTCAGAGAATCTCCCAGAGACCCCGCCCCGTATGCAAAATTTCTATAGAAATGTCTTCCTTCCTTCTTCATTTTGTCCCCTTGCCCTTCCGTCAATTAATTACAATCAGCCCGGCGCCGGTATGCAGAAGGTCATCTTTATCTACCGGCGCCAGGCATATATTCGCCTTTTGTTCTACAACAGGCCCAATCTCAATGTACGAGTCCTACTTTGCCGCAGCAAGCCGGTTATGCACACGGATAATATAGCATGCGCAGGCGATTCCAGCCGCACAGCACACTAGCATCGTAAGAAAGATATAGGTATAGCCCTGATTTCCATAGTTATCCAGCCAAGCGCCGAACATCTGGTGGATGAACAGGTCCGGCAGATAGCCTACCATACTGGATACAGCCGCTACAATCCCGGCCACTTCCGTTGCAACGCCTGCCTCCGGCGGAGTGGCAAACTGCATACTCTCCAGCACGCGGCTGCTTGCCACGATCGCCAGTGAAACAACTACCATGACCGCGATGGAGAGATGACTTCCTCCCACAAGCACGCCCACAAGAACCACGGAACAGATCACAAAGATATAAGCCATCACCTTGCTGATCGTCCCAAATTTATCACCCAGCCAGCCTGCCAGCGGTACAAAGACAACTGCCAGTCCATAATTGCGGATTACTCCGAATACCTGGGACGAACTCGCGTCGAATCCAAAAACATCGGCAAAGTAAGGGGTAAAATAAGTGCCTCCCGCCATAAACGCATAGCAGAAAAATACAAGAAACGCAATTACCCAGGTGACAGGATTTTTCAGGGTGTTGATCAGCACACGCCCAGATACCTTTTCTTTCTTTTCCAGCACAACAGCCTCCTTAGGGAAGCGGAAGAATATCAGCGTAATTAAGCCTGTCACAATGTTGAAGCAGGCATACATGATCAGCACATTGCGGAACGCATTGGGAGTTCCCTCAAACATGGCGTAGATACCGTTGCCGATAAATCCGATCAGAGTCGCGACGATAAGCGCCAGCACACTGGACATCGCGTAAGTCTTGCCGATACTTCCCGCCGGGGCCAGCATACGCACCGCCTTAATGGAGCCGCCCATATACAGCAGATTGGTGGTGACGGCAAAAAGTACCCACGCGATAATAAACACGGTATAATTCAGGTTAAACGCCGCCCACAATCCGACGACACCTGTGGAGACAGAAGAGACCACCATCGCCATCTTCGGGTCTGTCCTGTCCACGATCCATCCTCCCGGGATATAGATCGCTGTGGAAACCAACGTGAAGACTGTCATCAAGACACCCACCTGGCTTCTGGTTACGCCTAGAGCTCCCACCAACTCATTGTAATATGTCGTCTGAATATAAGGAATCATAAAAATTGTGGCACTGATTAAACTTCTGCATATCAGCGAAACTACAATTCGCATTCTGTCATTTTTCATTTGCTACTCCTTCCATTCTGTGAATCCCTCACAGCATTACCCTTCTGTTATCGTCTATATCTCACATCGTTACCATCTTTACAAGTGTCTGGGCCAGGCCCTCCACACACTGCCCGCTCACATATCCGGCGCGCCAGTTCTCCTCCCAAACAGGCAGAGACACCGACAATGTCCGACAGCCGCACTCCACCAGAGAGTCAGCGCTGTCAATCGCCGCGCTGGCAAGCTGCGGCCGGCAAAAGCAATGCCGCAGTG
>CALWRT010000163.1 GCA_944384015.1 uncultured Lachnospiraceae bacterium
GATTCAGGCAGTGATATTTATACATTACAGGTTCTCCTCCTCAAACTTCTCCATAAACTCCACAAGCTTCTCCACGCCTTCGATGGGCATTGCGTTGTAAATGCTCGCGCGCATGCCGCCCACTGTACGGTGTCCTTTCAAATTCTCAAGTCCTGCCGCCTTGGCCTCCTTGACAAACTTATCATCCAGTTCTTTATCTCCTGTGATAAACGGCACGTTCATCAGCGAGCGGTCCTTCTTCTCCACTGTCCCCTTGAACAGTTTGCTCTGATCCAGGTAATCGTAGAGAATCGCAGCCTTCTTCTCGTTATACTCCTTCATCTTCTCAAGTCCGCCCTGCTTTTTCAGCCATTGGAACACTTTGCCGCATATATAAATGCCGTAAGCCGGCGGCGTATTATAGAGAGAATCGGCATCTGCATGTACTTTGTACTGGAGCATCGTGGGAGTCCCCGGCAGAACGTCTTCCGTGATAAGGTCCTCACGGATAATAACAATCACCACTCCGGCAGGCCCAATGTTCTTCTGGACACCGCCGTACATAATCCCATATTTTGATACGTCAGCAGGTTCTGATAAGAAGCAGGAAGAGACATCTGCCACCAGCGTCTTGCCCTTTGTGTTCGGAAGGGTCTTGAACTTGGTGCCGTAAATGGTATTATTTTCACAGATATAGACATAATCGGCGTCTTCGCTGATCGGAAGATCCGAGCAGTCCGGAATGTAAGAAAATGTCTTATCCTCTGAGGATGCGATTTTATTTACTTTGCCGTACTTGCAGGCCTCCTGGTAAGCTTTCTTTGCCCACTGGCCCGTCACTATGTAATCTGCAACCTTGTTTTTCATCAGGTTCATCGGAATCATCGCAAACTGCTGGGACGCCCCGCCCTGAAGAAACAGCACCTTATAGTTGTCTGGTATCTTCAGCAAATCCCTAAGATCTGCCTCCGCGGTCTGTATGATCTCCTCAAAGGCTTTCGAACGGTGGCTCATCTCCATCACAGACATGCCCGTTCCATTGTAATCCAGCATTTCCTGGGCAGCCTCCCGCAGCACTTCCTCAGGCAGAACTGCCGGCCCTGCCGAAAAATTATAAACTCTGCTCATTTTTTCATTTCCTCCTGCTTCATTCTTTGCTTCCTGCTGTCATATCAAGGCCGTTCTTGACGGCCTGTGACATTATCCACATCATACAACTTTCTTATTTTCCCGTCAAGTTCTGAAAATTCAATAGATTACCACCGGTGTTCCGATCTCTACCCGTTCATACAGCTTAATGACGTTCTCCAGCGGAGTGTTGATGCAGCCGTGAGAGCCATTGGTCAGATAGATATTACCGCCGAACTTGCTTCTCCAGGATGCGTCATGGATTCCGATTCCTCCCCAGACTTTCATCCAGTAGCGCACAAAGGAGACATAATCTTCTCCCACCAAGTTCACGTTCCTCGCTCTGTTATAGATATAGCCCACGCCTCTGCGGGTGTAGCGGCCTCCATTGCCTGTGACCACATCCGTATCCATATACAGATCTCCGTCCTCGAAATACCACATATGCTGTTCATCAATAGATATTTCCACATAAGTGCTTCCGATATCGCTCTCCTGCCGTTCCTCCCCAAACCCTCTCTGGGAATACACAGGCTCCCGCACTTCGCTTCTTCTCTCCTCCACAAGGGCCAGAAGCTCTTCGTATTCTCGGGATACGTTGATCTTCCAGCCGTAAGGCCCGCCGGACACTTCGATCACGTCTCCCTTGTGGGTGGTAAATTCCCTTGTCCCGCCGACCGTATCGTATTTATCCGCCAGCTCTTCCACGTAGTCTCTCACCAAGTTTTTCTGAAGAATAAGTTCTCCATCTTTGTCTTTGCGGTAAAAGGCCCATATTTTCTGCCCTTCCAGCACTTCTTCCGCATCTCCGAATTCATAGGTCACCGTGAAATCAGCCAAGGCGTCCAATTGTTCTGTCACTGCGCGGATCGAGCTGCTCTCCTCAGTCACCTTCGGAGCTAGATAACAGCCTGCCTCCTCCAGATCAATCATACTGCGTCCTTCCCTCAACGTCTCTTCATCGCTGAACGCAGCCTGCAGTAAGGTCCTCAGTTTATCCATATCAACCTCGGTTCCTTCCTGGGATGGAGTTAAGACATAGCCTTCCTCTTCCGTATAGGTAAGCACAGCGTCCACCGGCGGCTCCATATTGTCTTCCTTCAAGAAATCTGTCCCTTCAAAGGCCTGGGCAAGACGCTCCTCATCAAATGCCGCCGTAAGACCAACGGAATAACTGCTTCCCATCCCGCAGTACGCAGGCAGCCAGCCAAGGGCGTCCTGGCTGTCCTTCAGCTTCTCAATCTCTCCGTCAAATTGGTAGCACAGTCCTATCTGTTCGCCTGTGAAGACAGCCTCTTCCCCATCCCGTCCGCGGATCGTCAATTCAAAATTGGACAGCTCACTGTTCAGCCGGTCTTCGGCAAAATCCACTGGGAGCAGAGATACATCCACTCCGTTAATCTGCGTGTGGAATAAAAAGAATTGATTATAATAATAGGCAACCCCCACATAGGAGCACATAGCCAGTACGAGAATTGTAAAAATTACTTTCGACGGAAGCCTCTCCCTTTTCATCTTTTGCATAGCCCCCCTGCTGCCTTCCGGTATTTTTATTCGCTCCCTCCTGTACGCGAATCCCGGAGGAATCTTTCTTCCGGAAGGCATCTTATCGTTCTTTCTTCCTGCGAGCAGCAGACCATATGGATGTTTACAAGTCCATTTGGCTCCTACTCGTCTTTTTCCAGATCATCTTCGTCAAATACTTCCTCGATAGGGGCTCCGGCCGCCACCATTGGAAATACCTTATCGTCACAATCAATCTGTACTTCAATCATAAAAGGCCCCTTGGCGTCCAAAGCCTGCCGGATAGCCGGCATGAGCTCCTCTCGCTTCTTTACGCAGACTGCCGGAACGCCAAGCCCTTCTGACACTTTTACGAAATCCACCTTATCGTCCAGGATTGTGGCGGAATACCTTCTGCCATAGAAGAGCGTCTGCCACTGGCGAACCATTCCAAGCACTTTGTTATTGATCACGATCTGAACAATGGGAATGTCATATCGAGATGCCGTGGCCAGCTCATTCATATTCATACGAAAGCACCCGTCTCCGGCTATGTTGATGACCGTCTTGTCAGGGCATCCGCACTTGGCTCCGATACAAGCCCCAAGTCCGTATCCCATTGTACCAAGCCCTCCCGACGTTAAGAAAGTTCTCGGCTCCTGGAACCGGTAATACTGGGCAGTCCACATCTGGTGCTGGCCTACGTCGGTTGTGATCACAGCCTCCCCTCTCGTAGCCTTATACAGCGCCTCAATGACCCCCGGACCTGTCAGCGCATTATGGTCATATTTCAGCGGGAACCTTTCCTTCAGGTCCTGGATATAGGCGATCCATTCTTCATGATCCTGCTTCTCCACCAGGCTTTCCAGACGCTTCAGCGTCTCCTTCAGATCCCCGATCACACAGGCATCTACCGCAATCGTCTTATTCACTTCTGCCGCGTCAATATCCAGCTGGAGGATCTTAGCATTCTGAGCAAACTTCTTCGGATTGCCCACCACACGGTCGCTGAACCTGGCTCCAAGCACAATCAGCAGATCGCACTGGCTGACGCCGTAATTCGCCGTCTTCGTTCCATGCATGCCGAGCATACCGGTATACAGTTCTTCTGTTCCCGGGAAAACCCCCTTGCCCATCAGCGTATCTGCTACCGGTGCCTGTATCTTCTCAACAAAGCTGCGAACCTCTTTCCACGCTCCGGAGATCACTGCTCCTCCTCCCACGAGTACGTAAGGCTTCTTTGCCCGGTTAATCATATCCGCCGCCGCTGTCAGACTCTCTTCCGTAATCTGGGCGGTGTACGGCACAATTGCTTCCGGCGTCTGCGGCTCAAATTCCGCCTTCATCGCCGTCACATCCTTCGTCACGTCCACAAGGACGGGGCCGGGACGTCCGCTCTTAGCAATCTGAAACGCTCTGCGGATCGTCTGTGCCAAAATGCGGATATCCTTCACAATAAAATTATGCTTCGTCACAGGCATTGTGACACCCGCGATGTCTACCTCCTGAAAACTGTCTTTGCCCAGGGAGGAAACGCCCACGTTTGCCGTGATCGCCACTACCGGCACCGAATCCATATAGGCGGTGGCAATCCCTGTCACCAAGTTTGTCGCCCCCGGGCCGGAAGTCGCCATACACACCCCTACTTTTCCTGTCGCTCTTGCGTAGCCGTCGGCCGCGTGGGCAGCTCCCTGCTCATGGGAGGTTAATATATGGCGGAACTGGTCACTATAATGATACAGGGCGTCATATACGTTCAGAATGGTTCCTCCCGGATACCCGAAGATCGTGTCCACTCCCTGTTCCTTTAAACACTCTAAAATGATTTCTGCTCCTGTTAACTGCATGTTACCTTCCCCTTTGTATGATGATTCATTCATGGTTTCCCGGGATCTCCAAGACTGCCCCGCGGTTGCCGGAGGTCACCATTGCCGCATACCTTGCCAGATATCCGGTTGTCACCTTCGGCTGTCTCGGCTTCCATGCAGCCCTCCTCTTAGCCATCTCCTCCTCTGATATCTTCAGTTCCAGACGGCATTCCGGAATATTGATGCTGATGATATCGCCTTCTTCTACCAGGGCAATCGGTCCTCCTACAGCAGCCTCCGGAGATACGTGACCAATGGATGCCCCTCTGGACGCTCCGGAAAATCTTCCGTCTGTGATCAAGGCAACCGTGGAGCCCAGCCCCATACCGGCAATGGCTGAGGTAGGATTCAGCATCTCCCTCATGCCTGGTCCGCCCTTCGGTCCCTCATAGCGGATAACCACCACGTCTCCAGCCACAATTTTTCCGCCTTTGATTGCCTCGATGGCATCTTCCTCGCAGTCGAACACTCTGGCAGGCCCTTCATGGACCATCATCTCCGGCACAACAGCGGATCGCTTCACTACGGCAGAATCTGGAGCCAGATTCCCTCTGAGCACCGCGATTCCTCCGGTCTGGCTGTAAGGGTTCTCGATGGGACGGATCACTTCCGGATCCTTATTGATACAGCCGGCAATATTCTCTCCCACGGTCTTGCCGGTTACAGTGATCAGATCCAAATTCAGCAAATTCTTCTTCGCCAGCTCGTTCATCACGGCGTAGACGCCTCCCGCCTCGTTCAGCTCCTCAATATAGGTCGGGCCCGCCGGCGCCAGGTGGCACAGGTTCGGCGTGCGGGAGCTGATCTCATTAGCAATATCCATATTCAGGTCAATACCCACTTCATGGGCGATAGCAGGCAGGTGCAGCATACTGTTTGTGGAACATCCAAGAGCCATATCCACTGTCAGTGCATTCATAAACGCTTCTTTTGTCATGATGTCCCTCGGGCGGATATTCTTCCTGTATAATTCCATCACCTGCATCCCCGCATGCTTTGCCAGCTTAATGCGCTCAGAGTATACAGCGGGGATCGTCCCATTGCCCCGCAGCCCCATACCGAGCACCTCTGTCAGGCAGTTCATACTGTTGGCCGTATACATGCCAGAACAGGAGCCGCATGTCGGGCATACTTTGTTTTCCATCTCCTCCAGCTCCTGGGCGTCTATCGTTCCGGCTGTGTAAGCTCCCACCGCTTCAAACATGCTGGATAAGCTTCTCTTCTTGCCCTTGACATGTCCTGCCAGCATCGGCCCGCCGCTTACGAACACCGTGGGAACATTGATGCGGGCGGCAGCCATCAGAAGTCCAGGGACATTCTTATCACAGTTGGGCACCATCACCAAAGCGTCGAAGGCATGGGCCTGAGCCATCGCCTCCGTAGAGTCCGCAATCAGATCTCTGGTCACAAGGGAATATTTCATCCCGATATGCCCCATGGCAATTCCATCGCATACGGCAATCGCGGGAAATACTATCGGCGTTCCCCCAGCCATAGCCACTCCCATCTTAACAGCCTCTACAATTTTATCCAGATTCATATGTCCCGGCACGATCTCATTATAAGAGCTTACGATACCGACAAGGGGCCTCTCCATCTCTTCCTTCGTCATACCAAGCGCGTTAAACAAGGATCTATGGGGTGCCTGCTGCACTCCAGTCTTTACAGAATCACTTTTCATTGTCTTCACTCCTCTTCCATATCTTCTAAATAAGAATAATCCATCGAAATTGACATCCAGTTTATCTCTGTCAGATGCGGTCTGCGATCAGGCTTCCCATCTGGGCTGTTCCCACAAGCTTCTTCCCTTCCGACATAATATCCTGGGTCCGGTATCCTTCCCTCAGCACCTGCTTCACAGCCGCCTCCACAGCGTCCGCCTCCTCATCCATATCGAAGGAGAATCTCAGCATCATCGCCGCCGACAGGATGGTGGCAATCGGGTTAGCCACATCCTTGCCGGCAATATCCGGAGCAGAGCCGTGGCTCGGCTCGTAGAGTCCGAACTTCGTATCATTCAGGCTGGCAGAAGAGAGCATGCCGATGGAACCAGTTACCATGCTTGCCTCATCGGACAAAATGTCCCCGAACATATTCTCTGTCAGGATCACGTCAAATTGTCCTGGATTCATAACCAGCTGCATAGCGCAGTTATCCACAAGCATATGCTCGTACGCAACATCCGGGTAGTCCGCCGCCACTTCTTCTACAACCTGTCTCCACAGCCTGGAAGAATCCAGCACATTCGCTTTATCTACGCTTGTCACTTTCTTCCTGCGCTTCCTGGCCACATCGAACGCCCGGACAGTAATCCTGCGTATCTCTTCCTCGCTGTAAGTCAATGTATCGATCGCTTTGCGCATACCGTTCTCTGTCACAGTCCTACGCTCCCCGAAGTACAGGCCGCCCGTCAGCTCTCTCATGATCATCATATCAAAGCCATCCCCTATAATATCCGGGCGAAGCGGGCATGCGTCTTTCAATTCCTCATACAGATAAGCCGGGCGAAGGTTGGCAAACAAGTTCAGCGCCTTGCGTATCTTCAGAAGTCCTGCCTCTGGCCTTCTGTCCGGCGGAAGCTGATACCAGGGAGAGGTGGATGTATTTCCTCCAATAGATCCCATAAGGACCGCGTCGCTGCTCTTAGCCGTCTCAATCGCCTCATCCGTCAAAGGGACGCCGTGTACATCGATGGACGCGCCGCCCATCAAAACGTCCGTATATATAAATGTATGTCCATACTTCCGGCATACTTTATCCAGCACTTTCCGTGCCTCCCTTGTAATCTCCGGTCCGATCCCGTCTCCGGCAATCACTGCCACTTTCTTCTCCATGTCAACCATCCTTCCTTATCTTTCCGCGGATGCAGGCCAGTCTCGGCAGACGCGCAGCCATTCACACGCGGACGCAATCTTATGATGCCGGGGTCAAAAGGTCTAAGCCCACAGGAACTTACGCATCCGCAGGGGAAAGACCTTAGGCAAGACCGTGAGAGTGTGCAGCGCAGAACCATCCGGCGGCATCATAGTTAAGGGCTTCTGACCCCGACATCATACTATTTTTTATAATATCCTATTTTTCCATGGATTTCAATAAATTTTCCGCTGTACCGCAGCAAAGGAACCATAAGTCTCTGGATCACGCCGCCAATGGAGCATAGTTCCTCCCAGGCAAGAGAACGGAATTGCCGCGCAGAAAATTCTTTTGAAAAGCGGCATGACCAAAGCCATGCCGCTGTGTATACAGCTATATGCTATTTTACTGGTGTTCCCGACTGAACAATCCGGCCTATTCAGCCTTCTCTACTTCAGCGATCGCCGACTTGCGCATCGGAATCCGGCAATTGCGGTTACTGCCAAATTCCACAATCACATCATCCTCGGAAATATCAATGACAACCCCGTAAAATCCGCTTGTTGTAAGGATGGTATCCCCCACCTGCATCTCCATCAGCATGGCATTCAGTCTCTTCTGCTCCTTCTTCTGGGGACGCACCGCCATAAAATAAATGAACCCGCCAAAGACAAGCGCGTACAGTACAATAATGATCATTTGCTCCATAATTTTCTGCTCCTCCTAAACATCTGCTCAGTGAACATCTATGCGTACAAGCCGACTGCTCCCTGTTGCAATTATCCATTACTGCTATTCTACACAATTCCAGGTTCTGCGTCAACCCTAACGTCTTCTGGCTATATGTTATGTGTTCTTGATGACGACGCTCTCGATCACTCCCGCCACCTGCTCACACGCGTCTGCGCAGTGTTCCAGGTAGTTATAAATTTCGCGCCAGCTGATAATCTCAACAGGATCTGTGCAGGTTGTGTGCAAACGGCGCAAATTATCAATAAAAAGTCTGTCTGCCTCTTCCTCCATAGAATTAATATGGATAATATATTCCCTCAATGTCTTGGAGCGGCGGAAATTGGGGAATTCTCCAATCAGCTTCTGAACTTCCTTACAGCATCGGATGATCACTTCCATCAATGTCAGGGCGTCTGGGCGGATATCCTGTACATTGTTGCAGTATATACGGAGAAGGACGTCCTCCAGCTTATCTACCATATCGTCGATACTCTGGCTGAGAAGAAGAATATCTTCCCTGTCAATGGGAGTTATGAACGCTTTGGCCAGCACGCTCAAAATTTCGTGCTTCTTCTCATCCGCCCCGTGCTCCAGCTTATGCATTTCATCAATACGCTGTTCCATAATGGAGGCGTCAAAATAGCGCATCGTCTCCTCCAGAAGCTGTGCAGCCTGGCATGCCTTTTCCGTACAGGCGATAAAATTTTCGAAATAAAATGTATCTTGTTTCTTTGACATAGAAATCTCCTCTTCATGAATGATCTGAATGATGAAAAAAATCAGAAAATAAACATAAACAGCTTTGCCATAAAAAAGCTGATCAGCCCGCAGCCAGGGAATGTGAATATCCAGGTCAGCATCATATCTCTCACCACCGCAAAATTGATGGCGGACAGCCTCTTTACCGCTCCCACCCCCATGATCGCGCTTGTCTTGGTGTGAGTCGTTGATACCGGGATACCGAACAGGCTGGAGAGCAGCAAACAGAACGCAGCCGACAAGTCAGCGCAGAATCCCTGGTATTTCTCCAGCTTAACCATGTCCATCCCTACCGATTTGATAATCTTTTCGCCGCCCACACTGGTGCCGACCCCCATGACAATGCTGCACAGCAGCATCAGCCACACAGGTATCGTTGCGCCGCCCACGCTGTTATGTCCGTTGCAGAAGGCAACTCCCAGAAACAAAACGCCGATGAACTTCTGTCCATCCTGAGCGCCGTGCATAAAGCTCATAGCTGCAGCCCCGAATATTTGAGCGCCTGTAAAGAAACCGTTGGCCTTGCTGCGATCCAGTCCCGCACAAAGCAGCACAATCAACTTGCAGATCAGCCAGCCGCTCAAAAATCCCAAGGCTAGGCTGAGTACCAGCCCGTACAGAACCTTGACCCACTCCGCCATGTTGACTCCGCCGATTCCGCTTTGGACAGCGACAGCCGCGCCGGTCAGTCCTGCGATCAGGCTGTGGCTCTCACTGGTGGGAATACCGAAGCAAGAAGCTCCTACACTGTACACAACAATGGAAAACAGCGCTGCGCACAAAGCAATCAGCGCGCTGTCAGTATCCCCGCCGAAATCCACCATATTGCTGATCGTCGAAGCAACGGAGCTGTTAATCTGGGTCATGACGAACACGCCAAGGAAATTAAACACCGCGCTCATCAGGATCGCTGTCCGCGCCCGCATGCACCTTGTGGTAATACAGGTGGCAATCGCATTAGGCGCATCTGTCCACCCGTTGACAAAGATAACACCCAGCGTCAGCAAAACCGATATAAGAAGCATGGGGTTCGCAGCCATGCCTTGGATAAAGTATGATAATGATACGTCCATAGAGCTTGTATTTTCCTTCCCTCACAAAAATTACCTTTTATCCCGCAGACATAAAAAGGGCGGAACTTCATGGTCATTACAGAAGTCCCGCCCGACAGCAAAAGATAGCTCCTATACATCTGTGAAGACGCTTTCATCCGCGTTTCCCTGATTTGGCCCTTTTGCTGGATCCATACGAGGAAACCTCTTATGGCAGACCCCACCACTTATTCCAGCAGATTCATGCTATCATCTCCGCCATCGTTCGTCAACCGATGTTAAACAATCTATACAGCCAAGTTTGCTCTCATTATGACAAGCCGCCCATATATTTGCGAAGCTTTTCCGCCTTATACTCCCTGTAGCGCCCTTCCTCAATCGCCTGGCGTATTTCCTCCATCATATGATTATAGAAATACAGATTATGCAGGACACACAGACGCATGCCCAGCATTTCTTTGGCCTTAAGCAGATGACGGATGTAGGCCCTTGTGTGGTGCCTGCATGCAGGACAGCCGCAGCCCTCTTCGATCGGACGGTCATCCAGCTCATACTTGGCGTTGAACAAGTTCAGCTTTCCGCTGTTCGTATACACATGGCCATGTCTCCCGTTCCGGCTCGGATAGACGCAGTCGAAGAAATCTACCCCTCTCTCAACTGCCTCCAGTATATTCGGCGGAGTCCCCACCCCCATCAGATACACCGGCTTATCCTCCGGAAGATAGGGCACGGTTTCCTCGATAATATGGTACATCTCCTCATGGGATTCTCCCACTGCCAATCCCCCCAGGGCATAGCCGTCCAGATCCAGCTCCCGGATAGCCTTGGCATGTTCTATCCGGATATCTGCGAATGTTCCTCCCTGATTGATGCCGAACAGCATCTGTCTAGGATTGACCGTGTCCGGCAGGCTGTTCAGCTGTGTCAGCTTCTCCTTGCACCGCACGAGCCACCTGGTTGTCCGATCCACAGAATTCTGCATATATTCCCTTGTCGCCGGATGAGGCGGACACTCGTCAAATCCCATTGCAATGGTGGAACCCAGGTTAGACTGTATCTGCATACTCTCTTCCGGCCCCATAAATATTTTATGACCATCTATATGAGAGTGAAAATATACGCCCTCTTCTTTAATTTTTCTCAGCCCTGCCAGAGAAAACACCTGGAAGCCGCCGGAGTCTGTCAGGATAGGCCGGTCCCAGTTCATAAATTTGTGCAGCCCTCCCAGCTTTCTCACAACCTCATCTCCTGGGCGAACGTGAAGGTGATAGGTATTGCACAGCTCCACCTGTGTTCTGATCTCTCTCAAATCAATGGAAGACACTGCCCCCTTGATTGCAGCCACGGTACCCACATTCATAAATACCGGCGTCTGAATCGTCCCGTGAACGGTATGCAGCTCTCCTCTCTTAGCCCTTCCGTCTTTTTTCAGCAATCGATACATATCCCAAACCCCTTCTCCTTTCCAGCTGCCGCCGTCTCAATGCCTTTTCATATTTCATCAGCGTTTCCTTAGTATACCTTCTTTTCCTTCTGTTTGCAAGATTTCCCTTGCATTTGACAATCTAAGATTTTATGATGGGACTGAGGAACCGCTGCAGTCAGCGCTTCCCTAACTTTCAGATTTCAGGAGGACGATACTATGGCAGGTTCCATATTTGGCACATTATTTCAAGTATCCACATGGGGAGAATCCCATGGGGAGGGGATTGGCGTTGTCGTGGACGGCTGTCCGGCAGGACTTGATCTCTCCCCAGCTGATATTCAGGCTTACCTGAACCGCCGCAGGCCGGGACAGTCCCGTTACGCCACCCCCCGCAGGGAGGCGGACGAGGCGGAAATTCTCTCCGGCGTCTTCGAGGGGCGTACTACAGGATCTCCCATATCCATGCTTGTGCGCAATAAGACTCAGCAGTCCAAAGATTATCGGGATATCGCGGGTTACTATCGGCCCGGCCACGCGGATTTTACCTTCGATCAGAAGTATGGATTCCGGGACTATCGGGGCGGAGGGCGCTCCTCTGGCCGGGAGACCATCGCCCGTGTGGCAGCCGGAGCCATTGCCTGCAAGATTCTTGGCACTCTCGGAATTACTCTCACCGCCTACACAAAATCCATCGGCCCCATCTGCATATCCCCGGAGAGATTCTGTCTTGAGGACATCTATCAGAACCCTCTGTATATGCCGGATGCCAAGGCGGCCGAAGAAGCGGCAGCCTACCTGGACGGCTGCATGAAATCCCAAGATTCCAGCGGAGGGGTTATAGAATGCGTCATTCACGGCATGCCCACGGGCATCGGCCAGCCTGTCTTCGACAAGCTGGACGCGGTCCTTGCCCATGCCATTCTCTCTATCGGCGCTGTAAAAGGTTTCGAGGTGGGGGACGGATTTGCCGCCTCTATCGCAAGAGGAAGCCAGAACAATGACAGCTTTATCGCGGGAGCCGGGGGCACAGCCAAGAAAGCCTCGAACCATGCCGGCGGGATTCTGGGCGGCATGAGCGACGGCTCTGATATCATCCTGCGGGCAGCTGTAAAGCCTACCCCTTCCATCTCCCGTCCCCAGCAGACAATTAATCAGGCAGGGGAGGAAATCACCGTCCAGATTCATGGCCGGCATGATCCCATCATTGTACCCAGGGCCGTCGTCGTCGTGGAATCCATGGCTGCGCTGGCTGTCACAGATCTGCTCTTCGTCAATATGAGCTCCCGCTTGGATCGAATCCAGCAATTTTATAGGTGAAGGAACAAAAGAAATGCGGACTTTTCCATCTGGAAATACCCGTGAAAGAGGGCATGTCCATGATTACAGCAAGTTCTGCATATTCTTCAAGCTGATTGCCACTGTGGAAGCATTGTGCAGCAGAGCCGACGCGGCGGGCTGAAGGATTCCTGCCGCGCCGAGCAGGATCAGGCCCGAGTTAATCCCCACTATCGCTTTGTAGTCCCGGTCAATCCGTCCCATCAATCTCTTGCTTAGCTCCAGAAGCGTTACAAGCTCATACAGGTTCTCCGCTTCAATGGTAATATCCGCCACTTCCCTGGCAATCTCTGCCCCATCGCTGATAGCGATGCCGACATTGGCGGCAGACAGGGCCGGGGAATCGTTGATCCCATCCCCAATCATGATGACTTTCTCCCCTGCCGCCTTCTTCTGTTCAATATAATCTGCCTTGTCTTCTGGAAGCACTTCTGAGTAATATTCATCCACTCGGATCTTCTGGGCTATGGCGGCAGCTGTCCGCTCGCTGTCCCCGGTCATCATCACGATTTTACGGATACCGGACTCTCTCAGTGCCTGTACCACATCCGCCGCCTCTTCCCGCAGCGGATCCTCAATGCAGATTACTGCGGCCAGCTTCTGATCAATCGCCATATACAGATGGGAATATTCTGCCGGCAGTGACCGGAAATCTTCTTCATAGGCCGGATCGACGGTGCACCCCTCATCTTCGAATACAAAATGATAACTTCCGATCACGACTTTTTTCTCTCCGATAGAAGAAGAAATACCGTGCGCTACGATGTATTCCACCTTAGAGTGCATTTCCTCATGCTCCAGACCTCGCTTTTTCGCGGCCGCTACCACCGCGTTGGCCATGGAATGAGGAAAATGTTCTTCCAGACAGGCCGCGGTGCGCAGCATCTCATCCGCGTCTCCTCCTTCCGCGAACACAATCACGTCTTTCACGGTAGGCTTCGCCTTTGTGAGAGTGCCGGTCTTATCAAAGACAACGGTCGTCGCTTCCGCCAGAGCTTCCAGATATTTTCCTCCTTTGACCGTGATATGTCTGCCGCTGGACTCTCGGATGGCCGACAGGACGGCGATCGGTATGGACAGCTTTAGGGCGCAGGAAAAATCTACCATCAGCACCGACATAGCTTTTGTCACATTTCTCGTTAACAGCCAGGTAAACAGGGCTCCCATGAACGTATAAGGGACAAGCCTGTCCGCCAGCCGGGACGCTTTTCCCTCCACAGCTGATTTTAGCTTCTCGGAATCTTCAATCATTTTCACGATCTTCTCATACTTGGTTGAACCGGAGACTGCCTGGACTTGGATCGTTAGCTCTCCCTCTTCCAGCACTGTGCCCGCGTACACGTATTTATCCGGGATTTTGCGGACTGGCAGGGATTCCCCGGTCAGGGAGGCCTGATTTACCATCGCCTCTCCCGCTGTAACAATTCCGTCGAAGGGAATAACGTTTCCCATATGTACCACCACTTCATCCCCAGGGTGTACGGAAGCGGCTTTGACAAGCACTTCCTGCTCTCCTCTCTTCATCCACACTTTGCTGATATTCAGCGACATGCTGCGGGCCAAGTCATCCACCGACTTCTTATGTGTACATTCTTCCAGTATCTCGCCCACTCCCAGCAGGAAAATCACCGAACTTGCGGTCTTGAAGTCTCCTCTCACAATAGAAGCCCCGATCGCGGCGGCGTCCAGCACCTCCACATCCAGACGTCCATGTCTTACACAGCGGGCTCCCTTCCACAGATAATGCGCAGAACAAGCCGCCGTATAAGCCATATTCAGCGGGGCCGGCAAGAAGAGCTGCCTTGCGGCGCGGGCCAGTATCTTGCCCGCCAGCTTATCCTGATAGCGGGCATTCAATTCTCTTCCGGAGTGATCCAGAAGACCGTCCGGGATTTTCACATCTTCGGCATGATATTTTCTAAGAGACGCCAGCAACCGCCCCCTCTCCCCCTCATACACAATCCATGCGTCCGCTGTCTTCTCATACACTTTGGCGCTGGTTACTCCCGGAAGGTTCTGGATATAGTACAGCAGAATATCTGCTTCCCGGCAGCTCATCCTCTTCTGCGCCATATGTACCCGTATTCTTCCCTGGATCTCATGCTTAATATAATATTTCATCCTCGTTCACTTCCTGTTCTCCCATGCATCGCCGGATACAGACAGCTGTGTCTGTCCTGTCAGGCAATGACGGTTCCTAATGCCGGAAAAGCGGAGCCTTACGTGCGGCCCCGCCTCCTATGCGCTGCGTCTTATGCAGCGTCCTCCCTTATTCTTCCGTTCCTGCCGCCTCATTTTCGTCTGCGCACGCGTCTTCCTGGACACATTCTTCTTCTCTGGCGGCCCGCTCTTCATTTATCTGCTTTGCCTCTGCAAGAACATCCTCTGCATTCTCCTGTATCGTCGTAACGGTCTGCATCACACTGTCCTTCGCCCGAAGAGCGGCCGCTGTACAGTTTGTATAGACCTTCTTCGCGTCTTTGCTGGACAGCAGCTTGATGCCGGCAGTTCCGAAGAGGACTCCTCCCGCGAAAATACTGATTTTTTTCCAATTCCACTTACATATTATGTTCATCATATGTATCTGCCTCCTTGCTTTTTCAAATTAGGGTAATCATAAATTCCAAAAACCGGATTAGTCAACGATAACCGAGATTAACGATAAATGTTATCGTCTTCTCTATTCGCTGACTCATATACGATCCTTCTGCTGATCACCCCAATCTCTTCTAAAGCATTCACCATGCGGTATACTGTCGCGATCCCGATCCCTTCATCTACCTTAGACGCTCGGTAAAATATTTCTTTGCAGCTGGAGCAGCGGTTATCCAAAATAATATCCAGCAGTTCCATTCTCTGCTTCGTAATCCTGCATCCATTGGCTTTCAGCTTCTGTATAATAATCTCTTTCTCGTTCTCCAAATCAGCATCCTCCCGTCACGTATGAATCCAGCCCCCTGTGACTAGGCCTCAATGGAAACCACGCGGTATCCCGCCTGTTCTATGGCCTGGCATACAAGTTTCGCCTCCACGTTTCGGTCACAGGACACAACAGCCTCTCCACGTTTTAAGCTAACCTTTGCCGACGCTCCCTCAATCTCATTGATCGCTCTTGTTACCCTTACAGCACAGTGTTCACAGTGCATTCCGGAGATGTGCACAATTTTCCTGTCTATGACAGGCCCGGCTAATTTTTTCTTTGCAGCCTTCTTGGCCGTTGATCCTCCTCCGCCGCCGCAGCAGCCTCCTTCTCCTTTGAAATGTTTGATTGTCCCTCTCAGAGCAAACAGCAAAACTACAATAACCAATAAAGCAATGACAATATCTGCCATTTTTCCGCCCCCATTTCTTGTTCTGGAACCTGAAGCCCTATCTTAACTTCTGCGCAGGGAACCGGATACGGCTACGGTATCCGGTTCCCCACTCAACAGCATGTCAATTTTTATGCGGTGCCCCGCAGCAACCTCTATGCACATCCTTTCTCTTAAATTCCCGATATTGACAGGAACACCCGTCCGGGCAGCCGATACATTTGTTTCCGTTCTTTTTTGCTATGTAAACATATCTTCCGGCACCGGCGAGGATCAATACAAGAATACCAATCACAATAAAGTCAATCATTTTTATTTCGCCCCACTCAGCGCATATTCACGCGCCACATTTTTATCAGCTCTCAAGCACAGATAGACAACGATGGCGGCCATAATCACCACAGCGATCAGTCCCGGCAGGAATCCAGCCCCCACAGAGCCTGTAGTAATCAGTGTGCCAATCTGGTAAACGAGGAAAGCAACGGTATAACCCGTACCCAGCTGCAGGCAGATACCGCCCCATAGCCACTTGGAGCTCCTCATTTCCGAGTTCATCGCGCCGATGGCCGCAAAGCAAGGAGGGGTATAAAGGTTAAACATCAGATAAGCCAGCGCGGCAACCTTTGTGATCGCGATAATACCGGCGATTTCTGTCCCGGTACCCTCAATCATAGCCAATTCCTCTGTATCAATCAGATTTTCCAGACCGACGAAGCAGACAGCCAGTGTTCCAACCACATTCTCTTTGGCAATAAAACCGGTAACCGCTGCTGCCGCCAGCTGCCAGCTCAGTACGCCTACAATCGGTACAAGCAGATAGGCAAAAGGAGCGGCGATGGAAGCCAATATCGAACTATCTGCTGTTTCTGCCACCTGGAAGCTCCAATTGAAGGTCTGCATAATCTGTACCACCGTATTGCACAGCAAAATGATCGTGGCAGCCTTTACAATGTACGCCCAGCCCCGGGCACACATGGCTTTAAACGCAAATAGGAGCGACGGAACCTTATACTCGGGAAGTTCAATGATAAAGAAGGATTTGCGGTTTTTATATCCAGCAATTTTGTTTACCAGAAGCGCTCCCAGGAAAATTAAGACAATACCGGTAAAATACATGAGAAAACTTACCCATCCCGCATCATCAAAGAACGCGCCGGCAAACAACGCAATGACCGGAATCTTGGCTCCGCAGGGCATAAAAGGCGTCAGCATTGCCGTAGCTCGCCGTTCTCTCTCATTGCGGATCGTACGGCTGGCCATAACGCCCGGAATCGCGCAGCCCGTGCCAATAACAAAAGGAATCACAGACTTGCCGGAGAGCCCGACCTTCTTAAAGATCGGATCCAGTACCACAGACACGCGGGACATGTAACCGCAGTCTTCCAGCAGGGCGATCAGGAAATACATAATCATAACTAACGGCAGGAACCCAACGACAGCGCCCACGCCTCCGATAATACCGTCTGCCAGCAGGGCGGTCAGCAGAGGGTTCGCGTCAGCCAGCAGTTCACTGACATAGCCCTGGAAAGTCTCAATCCAGGCCACCAGTGTGTCGGCGATCAGCGGCCCGACCCAAACCTGGGAAATCTGAAATACTAAAAACATCACCAAGGCAAAAATTGGTATTCCGACAATCTTATTCGTCAAGACAGCGTCAATCGCGTCCCCTGTCCCTTTATCCTTTGTGAGAACTTTCCGCTGTTCTACGTTGGAAACCAGCTGGTTTACAAACTCAAACCGCTTGCGGTCTGCTTCTTCCACGGATTTCTTGTCTGTCAGATCCACATTTCCTTCCTCGTAAGGCGCTCTCTGAATCTGTCCCTTTGCCGCGGCAGCAGCGTCTACCGCCTCTTTCAGCCCTTCTCCCGCAGTGGATACCGTCTTGATCACCGGGCACCAAAGCTGTTCCGAAAGAGCAGCCACATCAATTGTCGTCTGCTTTTTTTCATTGATATCGCTCTTGTTCAGCGCCACTACTACCGGAATCCCAAGCTCCAGCAGCTGCGTAGTAAAGAATAGGCTCCTGCTGAGATTGGTAGCGTCTACGATATTGATAATGGCATCTGGATGCTCGTTTCTTACATAAGAGCTGGTAATGCTTTCCTCCGATGTAAACGGCGACATAGAGTAAGCGCCTGGAAGATCCACCGCTATCAGTTCTTCCGATCCGCTGTAATAAGCTTTCTTAATTGGATGTTCCTTTTTTTCAACAGTAACCCCTGCCCAGTTGCCCACCTTTTCATTCCGGCCGGTCAAGGCATTGTACATGGTAGTCTTGCCAGAATTGGGGTTGCCCGTCAAGGCAATACGCATAAAAATTCCTCCTCTTTATACAATGTACTTGCGATATATTACAATACGCTTCGGTTAACGTCCACTAACCTGCGTACAGTAACCATTTGTCAGTGACGGCATACAAGATGCCCAGTCACGCACTGCGATTCTCGCAATGTGGCGCCTGCAGCTCACGGGATTACGCCGCAAATGCAGCGTGGCACCTCGCGGAACAGGACGGCTGAACTGTTACGTCAAATCTCAATTGCCGCCGCTAATTGGCTGTCAATATTGTATCTGCCGTCTTTAATCGATACCACACAGCCTCCTTTTAAATGAGACACCACCGTAATAGGCTCACCGGCATAACAGCCAAGCGAAAACAGAAAAGCATTTAGCTCTTCATCATCTGTGTTAATTTTTTGAACAATATATTCTTTTCCTTCCAGTGCGTCCACTAATGTCATGTCATCCATCCCTCACAATTTATAATCTTCGCGCAGCAGTTCTGCCATAACCTGAATGGCAAGCAGCTTATGCTTGCTGCACGGGCGCGTATACACGCGCGGACATATCATCATATTCCTTAAGTTAGAAGCAGATAACCACAGGCGCAAAAAAAATGATTAGTAATCCCTAACTCACATTCAGTATATTCTATGACTAATTATTTGTCAAGTCCTCTCACTGGATTCTTTCTACAATTATAGGGAATGAGCAAAATCATCGAATCAGGTGAGGGAGCGGCCCACGCAGCCGCTCCCTCACACTTTTCCTTCTTTGACAGCTCTGTAATGATATGACGCTGACAGGCAGGCTCCCCAGCAATGATCCTGTCAGTCCGCGCACTTTGTCAGCGCAACCGTCCCTGTCCTGGCCAGCTCCGAGATTCCGAAAGGAAGCATCATGCGTATGCACAGCTGTATCTTCTCCGGGGAGTCGCAGAACTGAATGAGGAAATACGTCATAGACATGTCCACAATCTTCCCTCCCAGGATAGAACAAGTCTCTATAATATCCTTCCGGTTGTTGGGGCTGAACTTCACCCTCATCAGCATAAGCTCCTTACAGACACTCTCCTGCTCCTCGAAGGTCTTCACCTTAATGACGTCCAGCTTCTTGTTGAGCTGCTTCTCAATCTGCTGCATAATCTGTTCATCCCCGGACGAGACGATGGTCATTCTGGATACGCTGTGATCCTCCGTCTCTCCCACGACCAAGCTGTCAATATTATAGCACCTCCGGGCGAAGAGCCCGGCAATTTTACTCAGCACGCCGGAGCGGTTTTCCACCGATACCGAAAATATCTTCTTCAAATCAGTTCCCTCTCTTCCTATTTCACCAAGTCATAGCTGTCAATCACGCATTCCATCAGCCCAGGCCCTTCACAGGACAAGAACTTATCCAGTATTTCCTCGATCCCTTCCATATTCCATACTCTGGTGAATGGAATCTGGTACGCCGCGGCGATCTGTTCCAAATCCGGGCTCCCTTCCAGGCCCACCACACTGTACCGGTCGTGATAGGTGTAGTGCTGGTATTCCCTCACCATGCCAAGGTAGTTGTTCTTCAGGACGATGATCTTCACAGGGATATCATGCTGCTGCATCGTAGCCAGCTCCATGAAGGACATCTGGAACGCCCCGTCTCCGCATACGGCCACCACCTGCCGGCTCTTATCGGCGCTCTTCACACCAATAGCCGCGGGAATAGAATATCCCATCGTCCCCATTCCTCCTGAAGTGAGGAAGCGTCCCTTCTTCGCCACATAGTAGTTGGCCGACCAGATCTGATTCTGTCCCACGTCTGCCACATAGACCGCATCGTCGTCCAGCTTCTGGGACAGCAGCTTAACGAGCCCGGCCGGATCCACATAGTCCGGGTTCGGGTTCCTGTGTGGAGCCATCTCTTCTCTCCACATATTCAGCACCTTCACCCATTCTGTGAAGTCATTCTCGAAGTCTCTCTTCTCAAAATCATTCATGATGTGTTTAATGTCTCCCACAATCGGTATCGTGGGCCCCACAATTTTTCCGATCTCCGCCGGATCCACATCGATATGGACGATTGTCCTCTCTTCTGCCAAAATATTCAGATTCGTCTGCTGGATCGCCCGATCGGCCAGCCTTGCCCCTATGACAATCAGAAGATCGCTCTCATTCATTGCCTTGTTGGCGTATTCCTGGCCATTATTGCCTACCATCCCGAAATAGAGCGGATGATCAGTAGGCATGGCGGATAGTCCCATCAGCGTAGACACTACTGGAATCCCGTACTTCTCCGCGAAACCGCGAACCTCTGCGGCCGCCCCGCTCAGATGCACGCCTCCCCCAATGCAGATCAGCGGCATATGCGCCTTGCCAAGCTCATCCACAACCTTCTTGATCTGGATAGCATGCCCCTTCACTGTAGGCTTATATGTTCGGAGGGAGACCTCCTTCGGATATTCAAATTCCAGCGCGGCGTTCTGAATGTCAATAGGTACATCAATCAGCACCGGTCCCTTCCTTCCAGTGTTGGCAATATAGAATGCCTCCTTAAACACTCTCGGGATATCTTTCACATCCTTAATGATATAGCTGAATTTCACAAAGGATTCCGCAGCCCCCGTGATATCCGCCTCCTGGAACACATCCCGCCCCAGCTGAGCCGTGTTCACCTGGCCGGTAATGGCGATCAGCGGGATGCTGTCCATATAAGCCGTTGCAATCCCCGTCAGCAGGTTTGTCGCCCCGGGACCAGAAGTTGCCACGCATACTCCCGGCCTGCCGGTCACCCTTGCATAGCCGTTGGCCATGTGGGCAGCATTCTGCTCTGTACGCACAAGCACTGCCCGGATATCGGAATCTAAAATACTATTGAAGAACGGGCAGATGGCCACCCCCGGATATCCATACAGGACGGTCACCCCTTCCTTCTCCAGACACTTCACCATCGCATCTGCACCTGTCATCATCATATCTCCCCTTTCGATGCTTGTTCAAAATACCAAGGCCAAAAGATGCCTGACGGATTGCTCCGCATTTCAATTATACAGCCTGGAAATCATAATACTATTGGGAGTCTCCACCTTCAGCGGCTTCCCCTTCTCCACAAAAATCCTCTTCTCATAATCAATTCGGAAAGTCCTTATCTCATTAGACTCATGGTTCAGCACGACCAGCGTCTTATCATCCGGAAATACGTCCAGATCCTTCGGATAATTGCCGCTGATCGGAAGGGCGCACAGCCTCTCCAGCATACCGTCCTCTTTCCCCACCTTATAAATGGACACGCTGTTGTCCCCGGCAGACGCGCTGTACAGATAATTTCCATCTCTGGATATCTTCAGGCTGGCCGCAGCGCATGTCTTCTCTTTCTCATCCATGCGGGTATCTATCTTTTGTATCTTCTCGAACTTCGGCGCCTTGCCGGATCCGTCATAGGCATATACGTTGATATAGTTCTTCAGCTCACACAGCACATAGGCAAACCGCCCATCCTTGGAAAAAGTGATCTGCCTTGGCGCGCTCTCCAGCTCACATCGAAGGATGTCTACAAGATGCAGCTTGCCCGTCTTATGGTCTAATCCATAAATTTTAATATGATCGATCCCATTGTCCACCGCACACAGGAACTTCTGATCCGGAGTCATCTTCACACAGCTCGTATGCGGCCGAAAGTTCCTCTCCGCAACGCTTCCCAGGCCCTTGTGAAAAATCCCGTCTGTAATATTCCCTATGCTGCCGTCCTTATTAAGCCGCAGCACCGTCACCTTCCCATCGTGGTACCCCGCGACGAAAAGGAAGCGATCCTTGGCGTCTGTGGAGACATAACATCCTCTCATGCCGTCTATGCTTGCCTTATTAATAGACTGCAGATCTCCGTCCGGCAGAATTTTGAACGCCTCGACTCCTTCATCTGATATCGAATACAGAAACTGCTTATTATGTGCTTTCACAAGATGGGAAGAATTGTTGATCGGAACGACTTTCCTCTCCGTCATCGTCCCTTCCTCCACGTTCAGGTCGTACAGATGTATCCCTATGCTGCTTCCGTGCGTATAAGTGCCAACATACGCCACATATTTCTCCTTGTCCATGTTCTTACCTCCTGCCGTCTAATTCTGCAGCTTTTCTGCATCGGCGCGATTATTTTCTATTCTACCACAAAATATTCTCGTTGTTAACAGAAACATTTTTTAAAATCTTATTGACACTGCCCCCAAAACGTGTATAATGTATTTGGCTGCCAGTTTAGAATTTGTAAACTTTTTGTTTATTTTTACTTTCTAATACTAATAGTAAACTTTTTGTTTATTCATAACCATTGTCATTCCTTTTATAAGCTTTATATTTCCAACGGCCATGCATAGACAAAAATACGAGCTGAAGCAGCCCGTCCGTCCCCGCAGTGAGACAGGGCTTTTATCATGTTATGTAACAAACAAAGGAGATGTATACATGAATATCGGTAGCAAGATCAAGGAGCTCAGGGTACTGAACGGTCTCACTCAAGAAGATCTGGCCGATCGCGCCGAACTCTCCAAAGGGTTTATCTCTCAGGTAGAACGCAATCTGACCTCTCCTTCCATCGCCACATTGATCGACATCCTCCAGTGCCTCGGCACGGATCTGCCGGAGTTTTTCGCGGCAGAATCCCATGAGGAACAGATCGTCTTCAAGGCCGCCGACTATTTTGAGAAAATCGACGCGGAACTGAAGAATAAGATTGAATGGATCATTCCAAACGCTCAGAAAAATATTATGGAACCGATCCGTCTAACGCTGCAGCCAGGCGGAAGCACTTATCCCGACAACCCCCATGAGGGCGAGGAGTTCGGGTACGTCCTGTCCGGCAGCATTATCATTCATCTCGGCTCTCGTACGATAAAAGCGAAAAAAGGAGAATCTTTCTATTTTACGCCGAACCAAAGGCATTATATCACTGCAGGTGAGAAAACCGGGGCCACGCTTATTTGGGTGAGCACGCCCCCCAGCTTTTAAGAAGGCACTGATGAACGCAGCGTTTTCCTAAATTTGCACATTCTTAGATATTACGAAGGAGGAGCACCGATGAGCCAAAAGCTAATTGATCTGTCGCATATTTCTAAATCTTTTGACGGAGAATTGGTCTTAGATGACTTGAATCTGTACATACGTGAGAATGAATTTCTTACCCTGCTGGGCCCAAGCGGCTGCGGCAAAACCACGACTCTTCGTATTATGGGCGGCTTTGAGACTCCTGACAAAGGTCAGGTCATCTTTGACGGACAGGATATTACGAATCTCGCCCCCAACAAACGGCAGCTGAACACGGTCTTTCAGAAATATGCGCTGTTTACCCATATGACCATTGCGGAAAATATTGCCTTTGGACTGAAAATCAAAAACAAATCCAAAGAATATATCAAAGATAAAATCAAATATTCCCTTAAGCTTGTGAATCTGGAAGGATACGAGAACCGCAGGCCTGACTCCCTAAGCGGTGGTCAGCAACAGCGGATCGCCATCGCCAGGGCCATTGTCAATGAGCCCAAAGTTCTCCTGCTCGATGAGCCCCTGGGAGCCCTGGACTTGAAGCTGCGCCAGGATATGCAGTATGAGCTGATTCGCCTGAAAAATGAGCTGGGCATCACCTTCGTCTATGTGACCCA
>CALWRT010000164.1 GCA_944384015.1 uncultured Lachnospiraceae bacterium
GATCACTACCAGCGTCGCATTCTTCGGCTCCAATTTCCCCTTCAGGCGGTTGATATAGTCCATGTCACGGATTTCCCTTGTGAAGGGCGCATTAATTAACACAATATCATCATATGTCAGCGCTTCCAGCGCCAACTCCACAACGCAGTCATACTCATAGTTCCGAATATGGTCTTCAAAGAACTGGCTGCTTCGGTCATACGGCTGGCCTGCCGCCCGGAATATCTGCCTGGAAAGCACAATCAACGTATCCTTATCCAAATAGACTACGTGCTTCAGCCGTTCAGCCAGCTTCTTCGATACATAAGTCTTGCCACATGCCGGCGGCGACGTCACGAGAATCAGTTTTTTTACCATGGCCGTTCCTCACTCCTTGTCCTACAATATCCATATTACCTCACACATACCGTCATCTGCCATCTATATACAGACTATTATAAGGCAGACACATAAAATTTACAACATTTTCTGCTCCCTTGTCTTTCCTTCTCCTTCTCTCTATAATAGATACAATAATAATAGATAACATATAGGAACCGCCGCTTGATATACACTTCGGTCCATTTCCAAGATGAGCGTTGTGCCGGAAATGCCCCCTGTGCCGGTTCACTTGACAGGAGGTCTCTCATAATGATCATTCGCTTTGTATCCGCAGAGGATGCCGATGAACTGCTGGAAATTTATGGGCAGTATATCGACACCCCCGTTACTTTTGAGTATACCCTTCCCACGAGAGAAGAATTCCAGGAACGGATTCGGTTCATCTCCTCCTTCTATCCTTATCTTGTATGCGAGGACAACGGCAAAATCATTGGCTACTCCTACGCTCACCGGCAGATGGAACGGGCCGCCTATCAGTGGAATGCCGAGCTGTCTATTTATCTGGATTCTGCCTGCGTTTCCCGCGGAATAGGAACAAAACTCTACACTTACCTTATGGATCTCTTGGCCCAGCAAGGCGTCAAGACTGTCTACGGTGTGGTCACTCTTCCCAATGCTCGCAGCGAGGGCCTGCACGCCAGTCTTGGCTTCCGGCTGCTCGGCATACATAAAAACACGGGGTACAAAAACGGCAGATGGCACGATGTGGCATGGTTTGAAAAGCCTCTCGCCCCTTATGAGGCTGATCCGTCTCCCATTCGATCCATTCACTCGTTCACAATTTATTCACTTTATATTTAAAAATCATTTACTTCATCAACACGATTTCTTCATTTCTCCTGCATATAATAAAACCATAGAAACGATAAACAATAAAATAAGACGCAACCAAGTGATATCACTTTTTTGATTAAACTTTTTCATAATATATGCCAGGAACCGCAGACGCGGTTACCTGGCTTCCTCCCTTTTATAGGGGTATTTCTTTCCTTATTCTGTCTCTTTCTTATTCTTTCCCTAGATTCTCTTCTCTCAGCCGTGTATGTTTCATTTCCCTACCTCTGCCCCGCGCCTCTGATTCGTGTTTTCCCTTACTGTTTTCTGATATGCCTATTTTGTCTTCCGGTTAATGAACTCCGTCCTCGTCTTGGAGTACATAATTTTCTGATCATGGTACAGTCCATAATATCCCGACGCCATATAACTAATCGAGACCGCGATCAAGTAATACAGCATCCCCTCAAATCCAAACAGCTCAAAGCTGATCATGAGGGTGGATATGGGGCAGTTGGTCACTCCGCAAAATACCGCCGCCATTCCCACTGCGGCACACAGCGGTGTGGGCAGCCCCATCAGGCTTCCAAAGTAGGAGCCGAACGTGGCTCCCACGAAGAAAGAAGGGACAATCTCCCCGCCTTTGAACCCGCATCCCAGGGTGATCGCCGTAAGTACCATTTTTACCGCGAAATCAGCAGGTCCGGTCTCCCCCGCGAAGGCCCGCTCTATCATGGGGAATCCGGCTCCCGCATAGTTCTGGCTTCCTAGCAGCAGCATCGAGGCCAACAGAATCAGCGCCCCGCTGCACACCCGGATATAGGGATGCCTCTGAAAAAATTCCCGGTGAAAGGCCTCTCCTGTCTTGTGCAGCACAATACAAAATACGGTGCTGACCACAGCGCAGAGAACGGCAAGCGCCATCACAGCCGCCACACTATGTACAGACAGATCAGGCAGTATCTCCACAGGAAATGATTCGGGATGCAGCCCAACTGCCAGAGCCATTCTGCTCGCAACCAGGGCGGCGAACATACAAGGCACGAGGGCCGAATAGTGCATGATCCCCACGCTCACCACTTCCAAGGGAAAAATCGCCGCCGCCAGAGGAGTGCCGAACACCGCGGCGAAAGCGGCGCTCATTCCGCACATGACAGCCACGTTCTTGTCCTTCTGGTCAAAGCGCATAAGCCTTCCCAGCCATTCTCCAAGGCTCCCGCCTATCTGAAGGGCCGCCCCCTCTCTCCCTGCAGATCCGCCCACCAGATGGGTAATCCACGTGGAAACCGCGATGAGCGGCGCCATCGCCAACGGTATGCTCTCCTGGGAGTGAATCGCGGAGAGTACCAGATTCGTCCCTCTCGGATTATAGAGCTTCAGCCCCCGATACATGGCGATGATGATCACTCCGCCCACCGGCAGCAGGACAATGATCCAGGGATGCGCTCCCCGAAACTGTGTCAGCTTGTCCATGACGACAGCAAAACCAGCGGCCGGCAGCCCCACAGCAACTCCGGTAATTCCGGCGAACACGATCCCAAAACACATTCTCCCCATATTTTCCAGAAAATCTCTTACAGCCTCTCTCCACTCCTCCATAGTTCTCCCCTCTTCTATATTCTGAGTAAACACCTTCCTCATCCATTCATGAGGCAGGCTTCGGCATAACAGTCCCCTCTTCCAGAAGCCTCCTCTTATACCTCGAACAATAGATCGCCGTAAGACGGCATCGGCCACATATCCTTAGCCACCAGCATTTCCAGCCGGTCAGCCGGGGCACGCAGAGCCTGCATGGCCGGTTCCACTTCCGTCTTGAAATACCGCGCCTGCTCTTCACCCGCCGCCTTGTGGGACGCCTCATCGGTCCGCGCCCTCAGGCAGTCCAACGCGCCCTTCATATCTTTGAGCAGTCCTGACACCTCACAGAGCATCTCTTCCTGCACGCAGGTGCATGCTTCACTGCAGGCAGCCTTCACCTCATTTACCGAGTGAGCCAACATCGTGGCATACTCTACCACAACCGGCAGAATCTGCTTGCTGGCGATATCCAGCATCGCCCTGGCTTCAATGTTCACTGCCTTCGCGTAGGACTCGTATTTAATCTCTCTGCGGGATTCCAGCTCCGCCTTGGTCAGCACATGGAATTTTTCAAACATCTGCACGCTCTTGTCAGTGGTGAGGGATGGAATCGCATCCACTGCGGAGGCAATATTCGGCAGCCCTCTGCGAGCGGCTTCCTCCACCCACTCCTGGGAATATCCGTTGCCGTTGAATACAATCCTGGCATGTTCCGACGCATACTTTTTAATCAGGTCATGGACAGCCATCTCGAAGTCTTCCGCCTTCTCCAGGACATCACATGCCTCACAGAACGCTTCGGCCGCGATCGTATTGAGCACCACATTGGCGGAGGCGATGGAGTCTCTGGAGCCCACCATACGGAACTCAAACTTGTTGCCGGTAAAGGCGAAGGGAGAAGTACGGTTCCGATCCGTGGCATCCTTCCGGAAATCCGGCAGCGTGCGCACGCCAGTATTCAGCCTCTCCCCGTGCAGGCTGTGGGTAGCCTCCCCTGTACTGATCAGCTGAGTGAGCACGTCCTCCAGCTGTTCACCCAGATAGACGGATATGATAGCCGGCGGCGCCTCATCTGCGCCCAGCCTCTGGTCATTTCCCACATCCGCAGCCGACTCTCTCAGAAGATCGGCATGGCAGTCCACTGCCTTCAAGATGCAGGTGAGCATCAGCAGAAACTGGATATTTTCATGGGGTGTCTTCCCTGGATCCAAAAGGTTAATCCCATCGTCTGTTGTCAAAGACCAGTTATTATGCTTGCCGGATCCATTCACTCCCGCAAAAGGTTTCTCATGGAGAAGGCACTGGAGATTGTGCCGGTAAGCCACGCTCTTCAGCGTCTCCATAACCAGCTGATTATGGTCTGCCGCCACATTGCACTGGGCGTAAATTGGGGCAAGTTCATGCTGTCCGGGAGCCACCTCATTGTGCTGGGTCTTGGCTGACACTCCCATCTTCCACAATTCCTCGTTGACTTCCCGCATGAAATTCATGATCCTTTCCCGGATGACTCCGAAGTAGTGATCGTCCAGCTCCTGGCCTTTTGGCGGCATTGCCCCGAACAGCGTCCTTCCGGTAAAGATCAGATCTTTGCGCTTTAAATATTTCTCCCTGTCAATGATAAAATATTCCTGTTCCGCGCCGACAGAAGGCGTCACCCTCCTGGACGTTGTATTGCCGAATAGGCGGATCAAGCGGAGCGCCTGCTTATTCACGGCCTCCATCGACCGCAGCAGAGGCGTCTTCTCATCTAACGCCTCTCCCTTATAAGAACAGAAAGCCGTGGGGATATAGAGCGTCGCCCCTTTCTCATCTTTTTTGACAAACGCCGGGGAAGTGCAGTCCCAGGCGGTGTATCCTCTGGCTTCGAAAGTAGCTCTTAAGCCCCCGGAAGGGAAGGATGAGGCGTCCGGCTCTCCTTTGATCAATTCTTTTCCGGAGAACTCCATCAGAACCTTGCCATTCTCCTTCGGCGCAGACAAAAAGGCATCATGCTTCTCTGCCGTCGCCCCTGTCAGCGGCTGGAACCAATGGGAATAGTGGGTAGCTCCCTTCTCAATGGCCCACTCCTTCATCTCGTGAGCAATCACGTCAGCCATGGCTGCATCCAGCTCTTTCCCCTCCCGGATCGTCTCCTTTAGCTGCGCGTACACTTTCTTCGGCAGGCGCGCCTGCATAACGGAATCATTAAATACGTTCTCCCCGAAAATTTCCGTAATGTTCTCCATCTCAATCCTCCAATTATTAAGGGTGCTGGCAGATGCAGCACCCTTATTCCTTCTGTCCCTGTATGGGCTTTATGCCGGTTAAGCCTTTCCAGCAGAACCGAACAGCTCCATCTTCTCCTTCACAATCTGTACGATTGCTTCTGTCCCAGGAGCCAGCAGCTTCCTCGGATCAAAGCCTTTGCCCTCCAGATCCTTGCCTGCCTCAATATACTTTCTCGTCGCCTCGGCGAATACAAGCTGGCACTCGGTATTTACGTTAATTTTGGCTACCCCTAAAGAGATGGCCTTCTGAATCATATCATCCGGAATTCCTGTGCCTCCGTGAAGCACCAGCGGCATTTTGCCAGTCTTCTGCTGAATCGCGTCCAGCACATCGAAGCGCAGCCCCGGCCAATTCTCGGGATATTTCCCGTGTATATTGCCGATTCCGGCAGCCAGCATCGTAACGCCCAAATCCGCCACCGCCTTGCACTCATTGGGATCCGCGCACTCACCCAGACCGATTACTCCGTCCTCTTCTCCTCCAATGGAGCCAACCTCTGCCTCCACAGACATTCCCTTCTCATGACATATCTTCACAAGCTCTCTTGTCTTCTCCACATTCTCCTCTATGGAATAGTGGGATCCGTCGAACATAATGGATGAGAAGCCTGCTTCGATGCATTTGTAGCAGCCTTCATATGTGCCATGGTCAAGATGGAGCGCTACCGGGACGGTAATCTTCATCTCTTCCAGCATAGCCTTCACCATAGCCGACACCGTCTTAAAGCCGGTCATATATTTTCCCGCGCCCTCAGACACCCCGAGAATAACTGGTGATTTGCTCTCCTGGGCAGCCTGAAGAACTGCCTTCGTCCATTCCAGGTTATTGATATTGAATTGTCCGACTGCGTACTTGCCCTCTTTTGCCTTTTCAAGCATCTCTTTTGCTGATACTAACATCGTATACCTCCATATTCCTTTTATGCGGCGCCTGCTCAGGCGCCGGATGTCCTGTTAGTGGTTGCTCTGTTATTGCTGTACAGTCTCCTCCCGCTCCTGCGGGTTCGCTCTTACATTCTACCCTATTTTGTCCAAAAAGAAAATATATAAATCATATTTTTGCCTGCTCTTTTGATAATCTTGCCGCAAATCACAGCAGAGTCATAATCTCACCGGCATTTTCCTGCGTCACTTTGATGCAGTCAATCATATTTACCGTGTCCACTGCCTCCCCCGCCGACATCTTTCCTGCGATTTCAGCCGCCTTGTGAGACTGCCCGATGTGATCCTGGAACACGGTCCCTGTCATATTGCCTGCCTCCGTTTGCTCAAGAGCCTCTTCCAGCGCGTCAGCACCCACCAAATAAATGTCCTCTCCCACAGTTCTTCCTGCTTCCTGTATCGCCTGGAGCGCGCCCAGGGCCATTTCATCATTTCCGCAGAATACCACTTCTACAGCTTCCCCGTGAGCGTCTAAAGCTTTGGCTGCAATTTCCCTTCCTTCTTCCCGGTCCCAGAAACCGCTCTCTTCCTCCAGCTTCTCCACAGCCGCCCCTCCGTCCAGCAGCGCTTTCACAGAATAATAGGACCGGTACTGAGCATCGGTATTTTCCATATCCCCCTGCGCCATCACATAGCTAATCTTGCCGTCGCCGTCGATATCCCCTTGGTTCTTGGTATCCAGGATGATTTCTCCTTGATAAGTTCCTGCCTGCGCCTCGTTGGCCCCCACGTAGGCTGCCGCAATCCCTTCATCCTCCCACCTCTGTACCTCGGAGGAATCTGGTTTGCGGCAGATGAATACAGCCGGCACTCCCGCAGCCGCGCATTTATCAGTTATCTGTTCTGCAGCAGAAGTCTGCACCAAATTAATGATCAGCACATCGATTCCCTGAGTAAGGAAATTATCAATCTGACTTGTCTGCTCCGCCTGATCATTCTTGCCGTCCATCACTGTGACAGCTGCGCCTCCTGCTTCCAAGTAGCTTTCCAGTTCTTCCCGATACAGGGACATGAATTCATCATCCAGCTGATAGATGCAGACGCCGATATGGAGTTCCTCCACGCCCGGCGCTCCTTTTGCCTCCAGATGATCCGTCGTCTCGTCCACACTCTCCTGTCCGCTCCCGCTTCCTGTACAGCCTGACAAAATGCCTGCTGCGAGAGCTGACAACAATATCCCGCTTAACAACAGCTTCTTCATAAGCATTTCTCCTCCCTTACCGGGACAGCGCTCCGTCGCCGCAGTGCCTCCTAAGGAAATGCTGATTAAATCAGCATTTCCTTAGATGCGCCGCAGGATGCGCACGGATTTGCAACGGAAAATACCGCTTCGCGGGCAAATCCGGCGCGAGAAACGCTTTAATCAGCGTTCCTCTAGGTCAAGTCACACCATCAGCTCTACTGCCCTATGGCAGTTGACAATCTCTGCGCGCTTATGTCCTCCGCCGAACTCACCGTCCAATGTCCAGGGGATTTCTTCCTCCGATTCCACCACAATCCGATCTGTCTTAAAGGAATACATATAATTTTCATTGATTTCCATAAGCGCCAAAGCTCCCAAGATCTCATTGAGCTCCAGTATATTCCTGGGCAGCTTCACAAACGTCACTTCAAATACCCCGTCGTCCAGCACTACTTCCTTGCCGATAATGTTTTTAAAGCCGCCCACTGACCTGGAATTGGTCACCATGCCGAAGATAAACGTATCTTCCACGCAGCCGCCCTCCCATGTAAATCTCAGGCGGTATGACTTGATACTGGCCAGCCTCTTCACTCCCTCCAGAATATATGCCATATGACCAAGCACATTCTTCATCTGCTGTCCGGTCTCATAAGAGACATCGGTAAAAATTCCGAAGGCCGCGATATATACGAAGTGATCCTCGTTGAAAGAGCCGATATCGCATGGGAAACGCTTCCCGCTCACAGCTGTCTTCGCCGCGTCATCCAGTTTCTGCGGGATTCCTAAGCTCTTGGCAAAATCATTCGTAGAGCCAGCCGGGATATATCCGATGGGCAGCCGGTCTTCCCGGCTCCTCTCCATCATTCCTGTCACTGTCTCGTCTAACGTGCCGTCTCCGCCGCCGCATACAATCAGGTCGTAGCCTCTGGCTTCCCGTACCTTCTGTATCGCTTCCCCTTGGTACTGCGTCGGATACGCCGTCACTTCGTAGCCGGCCGCCGTGAAAATGTCCAGGATATCTCCAAGCTTCGCCTTGATTTTAGCTTTGCCCGCATGAGCGTTATAGATAAACAGCATTTTTCTCCCCAATTCTTATCGCCTCCTTCCTTACTGCCGGATCTTTCCTCTCCGCCCTAGGGCTCTCATTCCCCCTGCAGTATTTCCTGGGCCTTCTGCAGCTGGGTATCTTCCTCATAAGTGATCACATAATCTTCATAGGCCTCTGAAGGGATTTCCACCTCGACGTCCGGCTCAATCCCTACTCCATCTATATTGTTCCCATTCGGTGTATAATATTTCGACACGGTGAGCTTCACCGCCGTCCCGTCCCCCAGATCCAGAATGCTCTGCACGACGCCTTTTCCATAGCTTGTCGTCCCTACCAGCGTTCCAATCCCATAATCTTTCACCGCCCCGGCAAAAATTTCCGACGCGCTTGCGCTGTTTTCATTGATCAGAACGACAAGCGGGCAGTCCAGATAGTTTTCCCCATCCGACATATATTCTTCCCTCTCTCCATATTTGTCTTCCGTGTACACAATCAGCCCTTCTGGAAGGATCCTGTCCAGGATATCACATACAACCTGCACATTCCCGCCCGGATTGTCCCTGAGATCAATGATCAGTTTCTCCATCCCTGCATTTTCCAGCTCTTCCAGAGCTTCTAAGAACTGTCCGGTGGTTACATCGTCAAATTCCAGGATGTAGAGATATCCGATCTGTCCGTCCATCATCTCATAGCCCACGGTCTGTGTCTCAATTGTCGCGCGCTCCACTTCGATCTGCAGCTCTTCACTCCCCCGCTGGACAGTGAGAAGCACGGAAGATCCCTCTTCTCCTTTAATTTTCGATACAACGGTATTCAAATCCTGTCCCGTGACAGCTTCCCCGTCCACCTCCAGCAGAATATCTTCACTCTTAATGCCGGCCAGATACGCTGGTCCTCCCTCCGTGGGATTCAGCAGCGTTATCTGTCCCGTCTGGGCATCCTGGGTGACAGTGACGCCAATCCCAACATAGGTCCCAGCCGCAGTCTCCATCATCGCATCCAGTTCCTCCTCCGTGTAATACACGGAGTAAGGGTCATCCAGTCCGCTCACAAGCCCGGCATACATTCCTTCCACCAGGTCTTCTTCCTCTACGTCTCCCAGATAATATAGGTCGATCAACGTCTCCAGTTTCTCCAGCTTATCTCCTGTCTGAGAACTCCCCACAGCGCTGCTGGAATCTCCCAGGAACGGCAGCTCCCCGCCAATCCCCAGCACAGCATACACCAGCAGTGCTGCCAGCACAATAAATACTGCTGCTAAGACCCCGCTCAGAAATCCCTTTCTGTAACCGTTCTTCTCTCTCATGTCCTCGTCCATCTATACGCTCCTTTTCGTGAAAAGCAGGACGGAAGTATTCTTCCGTCCCTCTTATTCTTTATTCTATGCTTCTATCTCAGCTTACATACCCCAGCGGGTCCACATAGCTTCCATTTACAATCACGCCAAAGTGCAGATGCGGACCGGTGGAATATCCTGTAGAACCCACTGCTGCAATTGTCTCCCCCTGGCTGACCGTCTGCCCCGCCGACACATAGAGCGCCGAACAGTGCATATAGACAGTGGAGATTCCTCCGCCGTGGGAGATTACCACATAATTGCCGGCAGAGCTGCTGTAAGCAGCAGTAGTCACCACTCCGGACGCGGAAGCGATAATCGCAGAACCTGTGGACGCCCCGATATCAATCCCCTTGTGGTTCGTGGACGCTCCGGCTGTGGGTTGGCTGCGGGGCCCGAAGCTGCTTGTAATCCGGTGGCTGGATGGACAGGGCCACACGAAACCGCTGGCTGACGAAGTGACAGTGCCGCTGTCCTCCAGTTCCTGGGCCTTTCTGGCCGCCTCCTGAGCGATCTGTTCTTCAATCTGTTCTAGCAGACGCTCCTGCTCCTCCAACTGAGCAGAATAGTCATCTGCCTCGGATTCCGCGTTGGCAATCTTGGCCTGATAATCTGCGATCTCCTGCGTCTTAGCGTCGATCAATTCATCCAAAGACTCTCTCTGCTCCGTCACATCTGCCTGCAAATCTTCTAATTCCTGCTGCTCTGTCTCAAGCTGAGCCTTCGTGTCCTCCACTTTCTGCTGAGCCAGCTGATATTCTTCCAGCATCCTTCTGTCATATTCTACCATCTGCGTAGCATATTCCGCCCGATTCAAAAAATCCGAGATACTGTCAGATTCCAGAAGCAGCGTCAGATAACTAAATCCCCCATTCTCATATGTATACTGTATCCGAAGCTTCATCGCTTCGTACTGCTGATTCACTGTCTCAATCGCAGCCTCCAATTCTACCTGGGTATCCGCGATTTCCCCTTCCTTTGTCTCAATATCCTCGGCCAGCTCTGTCAGGCGGGCTTCCAGATCCGCCATCTGGGCATCCAGCTGTGTGATATAGCTCTGAATATCATCCTTAGACTGCTGCATCTGCTCAATCTGTTCTTCCACTGATTGGATGTCCGACTTCAGGCTCTCGATCTCGTCAAGGGCTTCCTGCTTCTGATCCTCCAGGCTGCTGGCCTCTGCCCGGTTTCCCACGGATGCTGACAGAAAGACAGCCGCCGCCAGCGCCAGGCCAACTTTCTTATGTACTCTTCTCATGCTCTCTCAATTCTTTCTATCATACCTTTAAGTGTTTCCGTATTGTTACAAAACTTCCGAGGAAGCCAATCCCAATTCCCAGCGCTAGCCCCACGGGAAGCAATATGCGGTACAGATCCGCCGCCGGCACAAAATCCAGCAAATTATTCAGCACGGCAAATTGTTCCGTGATAAAGGTTACGACTCTCGTGTACAGAAAGTAAATTCCCGCCAGCGGAATGGAAGAGCCGATAACGCCAATCAGAATTCCCTCTACAATGAACGGAGCCCGTACAAAGAAATCGTTAGCTCCTATTAATTTCATAATCGCTATTTCTTCTTTGCGCACCGCAATGCCGATCATAACCGTATTGCTGATCAAAAATACCGCAACGAAGAGCAGCACCAAGATGATTGTAATCGAAATATAACCCAGCAGACTGTTAAAGCCGCTCAATGTCTCTGCTACCGGTTCCGAATGGTTGATATCCCTAATGCCATCCACCGTCTCCAAATACGCGACGAGGCTCTCCTGGTCCTCCACCGCGTTCAGGTAAATGATATAATGGGCTGCGTTCGCCAGAGGATTATCATCCTTGAACCCCTCGGCCAGCTCCTCATTGCCGCCGAGATACACCTCGATATATTCGCTCCAGGCCTCATCAGCTGTGACATACTCTGTATAGTCCACTTCCGGCCTGTTATTGATCTCAGTTCCAATTGCCTGAATCTGCTCTGTAGTGAGAGATTCATCAAAAAATACCGTCACAGTCACGCCGGACTCTGCCTCGTCCACCATATGACGGAAATTCGCTACAACAGCAAAAAACAGGCAGAACATAAAAATACAAGCTGCCATTGTCGCTACTGACGCCAGGGAAAACATCTTATTACGGTAAATATTCTTAATGCCCTGCTTCAGCGTGTACCATACCGTACTAGCCCTCATAGATGTACCCTCCCTCTTTCTCGTCGCTGATAATCACGCCGCGTTTCATCGTGACGACCCTCTTCTTCATCTCATCGACGATTTCCCGGTTATGGGTTACTACAAGCACAGTCGTACCCTTCTTATTAATCTTCTCCAGCAGGCGCATAATATCCCACGAATTCTTCGGGTCCAGATTCCCGGTAGGCTCGTCCGCCAACAACAAATCCGGGTGATTCACAAGAGCTCTCGCGAGAGCCACCCTCTGCTGCTCTCCTCCTGAGAGCTCCTTGGGAAAAGACTTATACTTCTCCGCCAATCCAATCATAGAGAGCATCTTAGGCACCTCGCGGCGGATCTTCCTCGTAGGCGTCATGATAACCCTCTGGGCAAAGGCTATATTCTCATATACGTTCCGGTCCCGCAGTAAGCGGAAGTCCTGGAACACTACTCCCAGTTTCCTGCGATATCTGGGGATCTGCTTCCTCCTAAGCCGTCCCAGATTCTGTCCATTCACAATAATCTTCCCGCTGGTAGGCTCAAGCTCCTTCAGCAGGAGCTTGATTAACGTAGATTTACCGGACCCGCTATCTCCTACGATAAATACAAATTCCCCTCGCTCAACCTTCAGGTTAATGTTTTTGATCGCTGGTATCCCTTCTACGTAAGCTTTGCTCACATTTTCCATTGTGATCATTTAGCTTGTGCCTCCTAAAATCTTTTGTTGCTGAATCTTCATGCTGTATAGAATAAATGTCTTCTTAAGGAAACTCCGACGGAATAAGGGGCTCTCCCCGCTTGTGAACAGCCTCTCATAGGCTGAGGCCATGGAACCGCCTCATCCGATCAGCATTTCCCCAACTGATTGTATCATGCTTCGGCTTAATAATCCAGTGTTTCCATGTATTTCATATATTTCACAACCATCAGCGCTATTTTAAATGTAATCGCATCCTCGAAAATTCTCAGATCCAGTCCCGTGCTCTTCTGCAGCTTATCCAGCCGGTACACAAGGGTGTTTCTGTGAATATAGAGCTGTCTGGAAGTCTCGGATACGTTCAGGCTGTTCTCAAAAAATTTGTTGATGGTGGTCAAGGTCTCCTCGTCAAAATCGTCCGGAGACTTACCGTCAAACACTTCGCGTATGAACATTTTGCACAGCGGAATCGGGAGCTGATAGATCAGCCGTCCAATACCGAGAGCGCTGTAAGAGATAATATCCTTGTCCTCAAAAAAGATCTTCCCGATATCCAGAGCCATCTTCGCTTCCTTATAAGATCTGGATACTTCTTTTAGTTCCGGCACAATCGCCCCGTAGGCTATGTGGATATCTTCATTGTTCTCCGCGTGCAGCAGATTCAGGATCATTCTGGCTGTCTTATTGATCTCTGGATAGCCCTCCCCCTGAGCCACTTCCTTAACCACAATGACATTTTTCTCATCCACAGCAGTGATAAAATCCTTCGTCTTGCCTCCGAACAGACCTCTCACGCTCTCCAGCACGGTCGTGTCCTTCTCCCGGTTGATCTCAATAATATACACAACCCTGCGCACATCGATGTCCACGTGCAGCTTCTTCGCCCGGTTATAAATATCCACCAGCAGCAAATTGTCCAGCAGCAGATTCTTGATAAAATTATCCTTGTCAAACCTCTCTTTGTAGGCAACCAGCAGATTCTGCACTTGGAAGGCCGCAATCTTGCCCACCATATAGACATCCTCACTCGTCCCGTTGGCCAGCAGCACATATTCCAGCTGCTGCTCATCAAACACCTTGAAAAACTGATGTCCGCGGACCACTTGGCTGTCGGCCGGAGATTCCACAAAGGAAAGCACCTCTTTCGCATAATCTTCGTCATCCGCCGCAGTTGTCGCCAGCAGCTTCCCCTCGGTATCAATGATGCTCAAATCAATTCTTGTAATATTTTTCAGTCCGTCAAGTGTTGTCTGAAGTATCTGGTTTGATATCATATCCGTTTCTCCTTCTTTCTATAGTTTTCTGCTCCCCGATTCCCCTATGCAACTTTCACAAATTTAGTCTTACCTTTTGTTGCAAAGTTATGATTACATTATGTGCGTTAATGCAATTATACAGAAAAAGCAAGAGGAAATGCAAGTGATTTTATGCATTTCCTCATCTTTTTTAACAAAATTAGAACACCAAACTTTATACATAGTGTACAAAGATCCGTTTTGTATAAATTTCCGATCCAGAAAAGCACTGATTTCGTCAGCATTTCCCCAAATCTTTACTCCTCCTCCTGACGATTTTTATACTGCTGCACCTTCCTGCGAAACATATTTCTGCCGATCAGCCTCTTCAGCCAGCTTCCCTTGTCTTGATCCAGAATCCCCTCCGGGACAAGGCCGAACCAGAGCTTCGCTCCGATCTTCTGCTTCTGCTCGTACAAGAACTCTTCCTGAAACGGCTGATCCATCAGTGACAGAACCACATCCGGCATAACACTGTTAATCTCGTTGACAATCATCTCCGGATCCCCGCTGCAGTTATCTGCCACATAGGAACCGGCAACCGATAAATCCGAGCAGATTGCCAGAAGCTCCTCCTTCAGTCCGTCAAGCAGCTCCTCATTCTGCGCCAGCAGGAAACAGGCCTTCTTCTCTCTTCCGGCTATCTGCAGCACATCCCGAAACACTCTGCGTTCTTCCACCTTGCGCAGCAGCTCTTCATCCTGATTCTCCGCAGCAACAAATATCTCCTTCTCTACAATAACATGGAGATCCATACTCTCAAGGATGCTTTTGTAGCTGGGTTCTTCCCCTGCATAGAGCAGCATTTCCCTGCTGACCATACACATGGTATCCAGAACGCCGTTATTCATATACTCATCTATTAAACTTTCTATATCATTAGGTGGAACGCACCGCAGGTTCACGCCCAAAAGGCTGATTGTCTCTTCCATCCTTTGCACCTCTACCTCAGTATAGCAGACAGAACCGTCCTTGTCCAGCGCAAGCGCTTCTATCCCTATGGCTGCAGTCCAGGCCCCGCTGCCGTTCACAGCCCCGCGGTCTGCATACAGCGGCCGGGATCAATACTTTAAGGAAATCTTGGCGCTTCGCGCAGTAATAATCAGCGCGGGAAACGTCGTAATCCAAAATATTATGACATTTCCATAACATATTTTCTATTCCTTCTTAATAAACTATATCAGGAATGTTACAGGAGGCCTTCTATGAGTTCAAAAACCAAAATCATCGTCCTACGCAAACGAGAAGTACTGTATACCTCCCTCTTCGCCGTGCTGGGCATCATCATCCTCTGCCTTCTCTTTTTCATGTTTTCCTCCGGGAAAGAGAAAACAGGAGACGCCCAGGCATCCGCTCTCTATCGGGCCGGCGTCTACACATCCTCCATCCAGCTTGGAGAGCAGACCGTAGACGTGGAAGTGGCGGTAGACAGCAATCACATCAATTCCATCACATTAGTCAACCTGGACGACACCGTATCCGCCATGTATCCTCTCGTGCAGCCTGCCCTGGACGAATTATCCCAGCAGATATGCGAGGCACAGTCGCTGGATAACATCAGCTATTCCGCAGACAGTCAATACACGTCCATGGTACTGCTGGACGCCATACGTTCCGCCTTATCCAAAGCAGAAGCCGCCGACTAGCTGCCCTGCCTCCCAGCCGTCACCGGGGCAGGTCATGCCGATAGAACAACGATATCTTACAGATCCCGGCTCATCTGCTCCAGCTCATCCAGCCACAGAGCCGCGCAGGCATCGCTGGGCATGCGCAGATCTCCTCTGGGGGATACGGCTACCGATCCCACCTTAGGCCCGTCAGGCAGACAGGAGCGCTTAAACTGCTGGGAGAAGAACCGCCGGAAGAAGCGGTCCAGCCATTTCCATATGGTTTTCTCATCATATATGCCAGCAAATGCCAGCTTGGCAATCCGATATACTTTGGACGGGGCATAACCGAACCGCAGTACATAATATAGGAAAAAGTCATGGAGCTCATAGGGTCCCACGATATCCTCCGTCTTCTGGGATATTTCTCCATCTTCAGGGGGCAGCAGCTCCGGGCTGACCGGCGTGTCCAAGATATCCGCCAACACCCTGGCCAGCCTGCTGTCTTCACATGTCTTCGCGCAGTAGCTGACCAGATGGCGCACAAGCGTCTTGGGCACAGAGGCGTTCACCCCGTACATGGACATATGGTCTCCATTGTAGGTCGCCCATCCGAGGGCCAGTTCGGACAAGTCCCCGGTACCGATGACCAGCCCTCCCGACTGATTGGCCAGATCCATCAGCACCTGCGTCCGCTCCCTTGCCTGGGCATTCTCATAAGTGACATCATGCCGTCCTTCATCCTGTCCGATATCCCGGAAATGAACAAGCACCGCTTCCCGGATATCCACTTCCTTAAGTGTCGCTCCCAGGCTTCGGACAAGCTTGCAGGCATTCTGGTATGTCCTGTCCGTCGTTCCGAAGCAGGGCATGGTCACAGCCAATATGCCAGATACCGGAAGATTCAGAAGCCGGAATGCCCTCTCGGTGACAAGAAGGGCCAATGTAGAATCCAGCCCTCCTGAGATGCCCACCACTGCCTGTGAGGCGTGCGTGTGCTCCAGCCGCTGCTTCAGCCCCATTGCCTGGATCGCCAGTATCTCCTCGCACCGCTGTTCCCAGTCACTCTCGCTCTCCGGCACGAAGGGCCTCCTGGCGAATACCCTCTGCAGCTTCGTCTCTTCCGCCCGCAAGGTAAAATCCAGACACAGGTGAGCGGACGTCTCTTCCTGATGGAATGTGGTAATCCGCCTGCGCTCCCCAATCATCCTTTTCACATCCACATCAGCCGAAATCATTCCGCTGCCAAAACGGCCGGATTCCGCCAAAATCGTCCCATTCTCCCCTATCAGGTTATGCCCGGCAAACACCAGATCCGTGGAGGACTCCCCCTCCCCGGCATCCGCGTACAGATATACACTAAGCAGCCTGGCCGACTGGCTCTTCACAAGCATCCTCCGGTAGTCGCCCTTGCCCGTCATCTCATCGCTGGCAGACAGGTTGACAATCACCGTTGCCCCCGCCAGGGCATGCCGCTCACTGGGGGGCGAGGCCACCCACAGATCCTCACAGATCTCCGCGGCGGCCACCAAATCCGGCATTTCCCGGCATCGGAAGAGGATATCCGTCCCGAAGCAGGCGAACCTTCCGGGCATCCATTCTATTTTCTCAGGCATCCTTGGGCCTCTCGCGAAATGTCTGCCCTCATAAAATTCTGAATAATTAGGAATGTAGGTCTTCGGCACGAAGGCCAGCACCTCCCCGCGGCACAGGACGGCGGCTGTATTGTAGAGCCGCCCCCTTACCTCCAGAGGCATGCCGATGAACAGAAGCATATCGGTCTGTCTCGTATCTTCCGCAATCGAAGCCAGCTCCTCCTTCGCCCTGGAAAGCAGCAGCTCCTGCAAAAAGAGGTCGGAGCAAGTATAGCCGGTTAGGCTCAGTTCCGGGAAGGCCAGAATCTTCACGCCAGCGCCCGCAGCCGCAGCGACGGCCTTACGTATCTGCTCCCCATTATATTTTACATCTGCCACCCGTATCTTCGGCGTAGCGGCAGCGACTTTCACGAATCCATCTCTCATGGGAGTTCCTCCATCTCTCACTCATCCCTTCAGAATATCCGCAAGCTCTTCCACCGTAAAACGGTAGGCGGTGTTACAAAAGTGGCACTTTACTTCAATGTCTTTGCCCTCCTGTATCATATCTGTCAGTTCCTTGCGCCCGATGCTGTGCAGCACCTTCTCCACCCGCCGCCTGGAGCAGTCACAGTAAAACTGAACGGGCATACGGTCGGTAATCTCCAGTCCGAAATCCCCTATCAACTCTTCCAGTATTCCCTCCGGAGTCTTGCCATTGTCCAGCATGGCCGTCACGGATGTCACCCGGGCCAGCTTCTCTTCCAGTTCCGCGATCACCTTCTCTTCGGTAAAAGGCATAAGCTGCAGAATAAATCCCCCGGCCTGCTTCACCGTATTGTTTTTCTCCATCAGGACCCCCAGCCCAACGGAAGAAGGCACTTGCTCGGATGTGGCAAAATAGTACGTCAGATCCTCGGCAATCTCTCCAGTCTGCAGCGCCGTCTGCCCGGAATAGGGTTCTTTGAGCCCCATATCCTTCATTACGCTCAGTATCCCCCTTCCCACAGCTCCGGCCACATCCAGCTTGCCCTTAGCATTGGGTGGAAGCCACACATCCGGCTGATTAACATATCCCTTCACCCTGGCTCTGGAATCCCCGGTGACCGTAATCCCTCCGATGGGTCCGTCCCCTTTGATCTGAAGCGTCAGGACGTCCTTCTCTCCTTTGAGCATCGCCCCCATCATGGCTCCGGCACACAGCAGCCTTCCCAGGGCCGCTGTGGCCACAGGGCTTGTATTGTGCGCCTGCCTCGCCTGCTCCACAGTGTCCCGTCCAGTCACCGCGAACGCCCTGATCTGCTGATTGGCGGCTGTCGCCCTCACTAAATAATCCGGCATCTTCCGTTATTCCTCCTGTATCTGATTTCCTTTGCCGTGCTCTCGCGCGATCACATAGATTCTCTCGCTGTCCTCGGCCGGCGGCCTGCGGGTGAAGGCGTCGTACACAGCCTCCAACTCTAGTCCTGCCTCCCTAAGCAGCCGCCGGATTGTCTGGAGCGAGTAGCTTCTCTGGTAATGTATCTCCTGAAATTTATCATATCTGCCGTCATCTCCCGGCACGAACAGAGTCAGTGCGTATTCGTTCATACCGGTCTTGGGATCGTAATCATTCTCCCATATGAAGCTTCCCTCTTCCCGGTCCTCGGCGAAGGTATTGTCTCCCAGCAGCTCCCGGTATTTATATTCCGTATTCAGGTCAAAGAGAAAGATTCCTCCCGGATCAAGGTAATTATTCACCAGGGCGAACACCTGCCGCAAGTCTTCTTCCTCGGTGATATAGTTCATGGAATCACAGACGCTCACCACCGCCCTCACCGTGCCATACAGCTCGAACTCCCGCATATCCTGCTGCAGATAGAGAATATCATGCCCGGATTCATATTTCTTCTCCTGGGCCAGCTCCAGCATTTCCTCAGACAGATCTACGCCGATCATATCATAGCCTGCCTCTGCCAGTACCTCAGTCATATTCCCTGTTCCGCATCCCAAGTCCAGCACCAGCCCGTCTTCAATCCCATACTCCATCAGGAGCCCATGCACATAGCCGCCCCACTCTTCATAAGGGATATTGTCCATAAACAAGTCATAGACTTGGGCAAATCCCGTATACGCTTCCATCAGGCCCTCCCTCCGCCTATATAAGACGCAAGAAAGGAGAGGAGCTTCTCCATCTCTTCGGGCGTGCCGATGGTAATCCTCAGATAATCCCCGATCCTCGGCTCGTCAAAATGCCTCACATAGATGTTCCCTTCCCGCAGCGCCTCATACAGCTGTCTGCCCGGTATTCCCGGATAGGAGGCGAACACAAAGTTGGCACTGGACGGCAGGACGGCAAATCCCAGTTCCTTCAGGCCGGCGGCTGTCCGCTCTCTTGTATCCATAATCTTCCTGGTCGTCTCTCGGAAATATTCCTCGTCCTTCACCGCCTCCACGCCGCATCGAATCGCCGCGGTGCTCAGCGTATAAGAATTATAGGAATATTTCACCGCGTTCATATAGCGGATCAGAAGGGGCGAGCCCGCCGCGTATCCAATCCTCATGCCCGCCAGGGAGCGGGACTTGGAGAAGGTCTGCACCACAAGAAGGTTCTCATATTTTTCCAGAAGTCCAAGCGCCGACTGTGCGCCGAAATCCACATACGCCTCATCTACTATGACCACCGTATCCTGATTATGCTTCAGGATATCTTCTATAAAAGACAGCGGTTCTCCAATCCCGGTGGGAGCATTGGGGTTCGGGAAGATTACTCCCCCGTTCTCTCCATAATAGTCTTCCCGGCGTATACGGAAGTTCTCATCCAGAGCCGGGCGCCGGTAAGGAATTCCGAACAGCTGGGCCCACACCGGATAGAAGGAATAAGTGATATCCGGGAAAAGGATCGGCCGTCCAGACTGGAAGAAGGTCATAAAGGCTATGGCCAGCACATCGTCTGATCCAACTCCCGGAAATATTTGATCCTCCTTTACCTTGCATGCCTTGGCCAGCGCCCTCACCAGCTCCTGCGCCCCAGGATCGGGGTATCTGCGCAGCATGTCTGATCCGTCACTCAGCCCGGACAGCGCCCGGCTCACTCCAGGAGCCGGCGGATAAGGATTCTCATTCGTGTTCAGTTTAATGATTCCTGCCTTCTTCGGCTGCTCTCCCGGCACATAGGGCGTTACCCGGCGAAAATTTTTCTCAATTGCTTTCATGTTGTCCTCCCAGCCCATAGCTTCGCGCCAGCCGGCGAAATCCCGGCATTGCCCGGACAATGGTCTCATAGGCCACACAGTAGGCGATCCTGACATACCCTGGGCAGGCGAAGGACGACCCCGGCACGAGGAGTATGTTCTCTTCCTTGGCCTTGGCGCAGAATGCCCCTTCGTCCTCCACCGGAGATTTTACGAACAAGTAGAATGCCCCCTGAGGCTTAATACAGGAGAATCCCAGCTCTTTCAGCCCATTGTAGAGTTCCTCCCGGTTCCTGTTATAGTAGGACAGGTCGGTCTCCTCCTTCAGGCAGCGGGCCACCACTTTCTGCATCAGAGACGGGGCGTTCACAAAACCAAGAATCCTTGTGGCTACATTGGCCCCGGCCTGGATCTCCGCCGCACCGGACAATTCATCCGGCAGTACCAGATAGCCGATCCGCTCTCCCGGCAGAGACAGGGATTTGCTATAAGAATAGCCCACAATCGTATTCCGGTAATAGCGGGTCAGGTAGGGAACTTCCACTCCGTCATAGGCCAACTCCCTGTACGGCTCATCGGAAATCAGATAGATATCCGTGCCGAATTCCTTCTGTTTCTCCTCCATAATGGCGGCCATCTGGCGGATGGTCTCCTCGGAGTAGACGACGCCTGTCGGATTATTGGGCGTGTTCACGATCACCGCCTTTGTCTTCGGAGTGATCTTCTTGGCAAATTCCTCCAGATTCGGCTGGAATGTGCGGATATCCGGGGAAATCACCACAAGCACCCCGTCATAATTGTCGGTGTAGCTTCGATACTCTCCGAAAAACGGCGCGAATACAATTACCTCATCCCCCGGATTCAGCAGCGTCTTCAGAATCACATTCAGCCCTCCGGCCGCTCCCACCGTCATCACAAGATTGCCTTCGTGAAATGCGGTGCCAAACCGCTCATTCAAAGACTGGGCAATGGCCCTGCGCACATCCTCATATCCCGAATTGCTCATATATCCATGCAGCTCCAGCGAATCTTCCTTGTTCAGAATATCTATAATAGATTCCTTCACCGCCGCCGGCGCGGGCACATTAGGGTTCCCCAGACTGAAATCATATACATTCTCGGCCCCGTACAGCGCTGACAGCCGCTTCCCTTCCTCGAACATCGCCCGTATCGCCGAGCTGTTGTTTACATAATTCTGCATTTTCTTAGATATCATGGTTCCTCCATCCTTTCTGTCACATATCCTTTTTCCACCATAAATGCCGGGTGGTAGGAGAGCTTCGCCCGGCGCAGCCCCTCTTCTCCCGCATCGTCTTCCCTGTTCGTATAGAGATACCTATCCTTCAGCTCATGCTCTACAAACTGCTGGTTAATCATAGAGTAAGCCCCTTCAATATCCCCCCTGGCCTTCTCAATATGCACCACAAAGGTATCTTCACAGGCAGGCTCTCCCAGAGTAAATGCCGCCACCTGGCCGCCAACCCTCAAAAGCCCTCCCACAAATCCCAGCTCTTCGTACAAGCGCAGGGAATTCATTGCCACGCACATCTCCGCGTTCTTATCGGGATCTTCCTCACAGCCGTTCTCTCTCCTCCACTGAAGCGCCATCTGGAAGCATTCTTCCAGATTGTCCCTCGTTATACTCTCATAGGTCCAGTCGGGGTACAGCCGTTTGAACTTGTTCACATGATTTTTCTTGCCGTGGTACTTCTTGCCTGACAAGGCCGCCAGCTTCTCCGTCTCATAGACGTAATCTGCGTAATTCCGGTCGTATGCCACATGGAAGCGGCCGGGCCATAGCTCGTCCAGCTTCTCATACTGCTCCTGCGTCACCACATAGAAGACCAGTTTCCCGCCCTTATCTTTCATGTGAGCAGACAGGGCTTCCACCGCTGGACGGATATCTCCTTCCCCTGCTGGTATTGTGAAGGCGTCCTCCCGAAAGGATTTTATCACAAGCATTCCCTCTACTATCGCCCAGCCTACCGGGTATCTCCTTGACCAAAGATAAATATTCCCAAAGGTTGTCTCTGCGCTTCTGGAGTTCAGTTTCCACAGATATGGCCGAATCGTTTCCTGATCCTCAAGCGTTACCTTATGAAACTCTATATCCATTCTCTCATTTCCTCTCTTTTCTCATCCTGGCATGCCTTACAGCCAGCTTCATCCCTCCGATGGCTAAAACGGCACACAGCGCCGATGCGGCGCATACCGCCCCTGCTGCCGCCCAGAATATTTTATTCGGCTTTCTAACCAGTTCTCGGATATTTCTCGACTCCCTTACCTTCTTCCTGCCGTGCAGTCTGCTGTAATACGGCGGGACGACGGGAATACCGTCCTTGGGCGGAAAAGAAGAGAGGTAGCCGGCCAGGGCCGCCCATTCCTTCACTTCACTTCCGTCGGGATTGTGGATAATATGGGGGGCAAAATCCGTAATCGGCCGTCCTTCTCTGTCCTTGGGCACAACCGCGAGAAGGCCATGGGAGCCTTCCCTCACCGCTCCCAGCATCTGAGCTAGATACAGGCCGGTCACCACGCGGTATAATTGCCCATCTTCCAGCGGTTCCCGCCCCCCCTCCTCGTCCAGCAGCCCCACTTCCGTTACCCTGTTCAGAAATATCCGATGGGGGTTGAATTCCCAGTACATCCCTGCCGGATGAAGCCTAGCGGACGCCATCTTCCACGCGACCGACGCATCCACTTCCGCGGCGGCCTTCAGCTCCCTCCCTGTGAGGTAAGCGCTCACCAGCGGGTATCCCGGCACCTGATCTTCTCCGATTCCAAGGGAACTGATGCCGAACACATCCGCCACCGTCACATCGCCCGGCTTCAGAGTCTCTCTGATAAGTCCGGACGCCACCAGGGTTAAAGACACCTTCTCATACCGATCTCCCTCCGCCTTCTTCACCCCATAGACGTAGGCGTCAGAAATCAGATCTCCAAGGGTGGATTCCGAAGGATTGCTCTCTATCTCCTTGGGCGTTGGGAAACGGTATGGATTGCGCGCGATCACCTGGCGGCAGCTCTCGTAGCCGAACCTGCGCAGATACAGCTCTGTCACGTCCTTCTGATAGTCTAAGAGCCTTCTCTCCATCTCCTCATCGCCTCGAATACTGCCGTCCATCGGTATCAGCTCATAAGCCTCTGCCTGCCAGCCGTCCTCGCCTCTTCTCAGCACAAGCCTTCCCAGGCACTCCCCATAGCAGCCGCAGGAGACAATATAATTCCCTCTGCCCATCAGCGGCTCAGGCAAGGTCGTGTGGGTATGCCCGCTGATAATCACATCAATATCCGGCACTTCCCGTGCTAGTATCTCATCTTCCGATTTCTCCGGCCTGCTGGCGGTCCCGCTGTGGGAAAGGGCCACAATCAAATCCGGATGCTCCTTCGCCTTCAGCCGCCGAACCAGCCCTCTGGCTGACTCCACAATATGGTCAAAACAAAGCCCGGACAGCGGGGCGCACGCGGATGCGTCCTCCCCAAACAGGCCGATCACCGCTATCCGCACGCCGCCTTTCTCCAATATCACATAGCGTCTGGCTCCATATTCTTCCAGTCCTTCTCGGACAACCTCGTTCTCGGCAGATGTATTGATCTCCCAGTCAACGTTGGAGAGCGTCATCTGCGGCAGCTCTATCTGAAGCTCCTTGGCCTGCCGCAAGGCAGCTCTCAGCATAACCGCGATTCCCTCCGGGCGGTAATCAAACTCGTGGTTGCCCAGGGTAACTACATCGTACCCCATATAGCCCAACATGCACAATTCCGCCGCCCGCTCCCGGTAAATGGTCTGGTACAGGGTTCCCATAGAGAAATCCCCGCCGTCCAGCACAACCACATGAGGATTCTTCTCTCTCAGGCTTTGGATTGCCGCGCACAGCTTGCCGAAGCCCCCTGTCTCCTCTCCATTCTCTCCGTACACCGTATCCATATGAGAATGCAGGTCATGGGTAAAAAGGATTTCTACCCGTTCCCCTGCGCAGCCTTCCCCAGCTATCTCTGTCATTTCTGCCACTTCTGTCCCTTCCAGTGTGTTATTATTTTATAAAAGCCCAGTCTCAAAGCAGAGACGGACGGACTGCAGACCAGGCCGACAATGCTTTCGAGACGCTCCCCACTATGAGCAGCTATTCGCGGCTTTTATTTGTCATGATATCTGCTTCGCAGTTATTATACCCTGTTTGCGTGGGAAAAAGCAATAGAGAAGAGGGCGTTCTTCCGCCGCAGCCCTGCCGGTCCCCTTGTTTTGCTGCGCCGCCTATCTCGAAGAAAAATCAAAACTCGCCCCGAAGGGCTCAGACAGTTGATTTTTTCTTCGGCTATGCTCGCAAAACTACGGGGACCAGGCAACGGCATGCTTGCGGAAGAACGCCCTCCCTCGCTTGGCGGCGCTTTCTGCTGTAAATACTGTCTCTGCCCGTCAGCAATGTTTTCTGCCTGCGATTCGCGGCGGCCATACTACCTTTTCTCGGCCAATGGACGGAAGATCGTCTTCCTTCCCGTCCAGCCCACAGTCCTGGTCAATATAATTCCCGCGAATATGCCGATGCTGTCAATCATCACATCCCTCTTACTTGGCCCGCGTCCTGCCACAAAAGACTGATGGTATTCATCCAGACAGGCAAAGCCCACACAGATTGCCCCTGCCACCAGCATCAGCGCAATTCCACGCATTCCGTAGACATAGAGGGGAAGAGCAATAGACACTGCCAGCAGAAAATATTCCGTGATGTGCGCGCCCTTGCGTACATAATAGTGAATTCGGTCGGCATAATGAGCGATCTGCTCGTCACTCAATTCCAGGCCAGCTGCCTGATCAGCCATTTCTACCGCTTTTACGCTCACCTTATAGGACAATGCCGCCGATGTCTCCCCGTCTGCGGCAGAGAAGTGATAGATCACCATCATCATGCATAAGGCCGGAACAAAGGACAGCGGCCGGAGCATGGACCTCAGAAATACTTTTATCATAATCAAATTCCTCTTTTCTATATATCAGGAAAGTCCCGGACAACGACCATACGGATGGACGTGCCTGCGCTGTATTCGTCTGTATTATGGCATAGCCTTTTATTAAAATCCAGTCGAAAAGTCTTAAGAATTCTAAAACAAATTCGATTTTTTATAAAAACATCATCCCATATCGTACAGCAGATGGCGGTATGCTCCCCTGCTGATGGTGACATGCCGCCTTTTCTGCGGCGTTCTTTTTACGAAAAAGGCGGCTCTGGAATTGGGCGTTTCCAGAGCCGTTTGAAGAGAATATTTATGTTTATGGACGTTATTGTTGATTTTTGGAATTTCTTAGGTATTGTCAGGTTACTATGTCTTAATTATTCTGCAGATTCTTCGGTTGTGGTCGTATCCCCAGCTGTCTCATCTGCTGTTGTATCTTCAGCTGCTGCTGCGTCCTCGGTTGCTGCGTCTCCTGCTGCTGCCGCATCATCAGCTGTCGTATCCTCGGCTGCTGTCGTATCCTCGGTCGTTGTATCTTCAGCCGCTGTCGTGTCATCCGCTGCTGTCGTATCCTCAGCTGTTGTATCCTCGGTTGTCGTATCCTCCGTTGTCTCTTCCGTCGTTGTCTCCTCGGTTGTTGTCTCATCAGCTGTGTCGCTGCTGCTGGAGCATCCTACAACAGTTCCCATTGCTACGGTCAGCACACCTGCCGCAATCAGTAATTTCACTCTCTTTAATTTCATAATATAACTCCTCCATTCTTTTTGTCATTCCTTAGATGTTCTGAATATTTCTATTCTGACTTCTATGATTCTATACCTCTTTTCCGATCACCCCTTCCTTGTTTGCTATGTGTCCAGTATAGCGGCTAATTGTGAACGCACTGTGTAAAAAGACTTAGGAATTTATAAACTTCCTTAACGCTCCTTTAAGAAAATCGAAAAAATTCAGCCCCTAATTCAAAAAGCGCAGTCCAGTCCTTTGCTAAGCAGGCTCTTTGTACATGGCGATAATCCATGATATAATTTTCATAGCGCGAGATAAAGAGGTGATCTTATATGGATTCGATTCTTGCAAAGTTGCGGCTTGAGATTCAAGCGTTTGACCGAAGCGCGCAGGCTGATGTTAGACGACGGCCGGAATGTGACAGAGGCTTCTTCAGAAGTCGGATATGAGAGTGTATCGCAGTTTATGCCGCATGGGCATTCGGCGTTGAACCGTCAAAAGGGCGCAAACGGACAGACCGTCTGCGCCCTCAAAGCCCTTTCCTCATCTGGAAAAAAGCCTCTGGATATGGATCGCCAGGTAAGCTACCTCTTCATTGGGAACTTTGACCTGATAATCCTGGTAAATATAATTCCGTATTTTCTCTGCGCATTCCAGCGCCTTCGGATATCCTTCCATCACTTTGATATAGAGGAAGTCCTGTGGATCGTCCAGCATCTTCCCCGCGAAAAACCGCTCGGCAAAATACTGCAGGTGACTGATGAAGCGGCTGTAATGAATGCTCTCCCGATCCGGCTGGCTCTTCATCGTATAGATGACGAGAGTTACCATCGTGCTCATCAGCTTTGCCGCCCGCAGGGCGTTGAACTGACTTTCCACGGTCTTCTGGGCATTGACCAGATGAAACGCTATGTTGGCAGCCTCCTCTTCCGGGAGTTCCACTCCGGTCATCTCTTTCACCAGGCTCACCGCATGTACTCCCACCTGGAACTCTCTCGGATAAAAATTCTTAATCTCCCAGAAAAGCCGGTTCAGCACGATCATCTGCTGCTTCTGCCGCTCAACCGCAAAATGCAGATGGTCGGTTAAAGCGAGATAAATATGCTCATTCAATTCCATATTCAGGTTTTCCTGGGCTTCCTGCACAATCTGACGGGTGATCTCCAGATACACGGCGGGGATCTCGCTCAGAAGTTCCAGCAGCTTCGTCTGCTCAGGGCCGGAGACCGGAAGGAACATTTTATCCTCCCGATCGCTCACCTGGACAGTCTCTCCCGCCTTCCTCCCATATCCGCATCCCTTCTTCACCAGTATACTCTCCTGGCCCTTCTCATCTTTCAGCAGGACCACGCTGGAGTTCAGTACCTTCTCAATCACCCACATCGTTCTTGTCTCCCTCTCTTATTCTCCCAACCGGATGGAGGCCGACCTTGACTGTGTCCGAATTTCTCTCGCTCGTCCCTTCCTTAATCCAGATCGCTTCCGTTTGTCGCGATTACTTTCTTATACCAGTAAAAACTGTCCTTCCTGTATCTGTCATACGTCCCGTTGCCCAGATCGTCCGCGTCCACATAGATGAAGCCATATCGCTTGCTGATCTGGCTTGTGGAAGCGCTGATTAAGTCGATAGGGCCCCAGCTTGTATAGCCCATCAGCTCTACCCCAGCGTCAATCGCTTTCTCCATCTCAATAAAGTGTCTGCGGAAATAGTCGATACGGTACGGGTCGTGGATAGTCTTGTCCTCTTCCAGCACATCCCGGTTGCCGATGCCATTCTCCACGATAAATAATGGCTTCCTGTACCGGTCATACAGCTCAATCAGGCTGATACGAAGACCCACTGGGTCGATCTGCCATCCCCATTCGCTGCTGGCCAGATAAGGATTCTTCACGCCCAGCACTGTGTTGCCCGGCGTTCTCTCAGCGTCGGGATCTACCGATTCCGTCATGCTCATATAATAGCTGAAGGATACAAAATCCACACAGCCCTCCTTCAGAATCTCCAGATCCCCCGGCTGCATCTGGACAGCAATGCCCTCTTTCTCCAGACGGCGCATGGTCATCCTCGGATACTCCCCGAACACCATCACATCGGAATAGAACATATTGTCCAGGTTCTTCTGCTGGGTCGCCGCCACGTCCTCCGGCTGGCATGTGCGCGGATATGTGGTCAGCTTCGTGAGCATGCATCCAACTTGGCTTCCTGGTATGATCTCATGACAGTCCTTCACAGCGATGGCGCTTGCCACAAGCTGATGATGCAGCGCCTGATAGCAGCATTCCAGCTCCCTGCCTTCGCAGCGGTCCGGAATAATGCCTGCCGTAGTAAACGGATGTCGGATAATGCTGTCCACCTCGTTAAAGGTCAGCCACATCTTCACGTAATCCTTGTATCTTACAAAACAAGTATGACAGAATTTCACAAAACAATCAATGACTTTTCGGTCTGTCCAGCCATTATATTTATTGGCCAGCGCCAAAGGCATCTCATAATGGCTCAGCGTCACAAGAGGCTCGATATTCAGCTCTCTCATTTTCTGGAATACCCGCTCATAGAAAGCCAGCCCGGCTTCATTGGGGTTCTCCTCCTCGCCTGTAGGGAAAATCCTGCTCCAGGCAATGGACAGTCTTAATACCTTGAAGCCCATCTCAGCGAACAGTTCCAGGTCCTCTTCATATCTGTGATAGAAGTCAATCCCTCTGCGTTTCGGATAATAGGTGGTATCCGTATCCGCCATCGCCTTCTCAATCGCTTCTGTGCTCACCGCCACATGGGCCGCATAGTTTTTCACATCCACGTTCGGCTTGTAGGTGGCGATATCCGCCACCGACATCCCTTTTCCATCCACATTCCAGGCGCCTTCCACCTGGTTGGCGGCAACAGCGCCGCCCCACAGGAATCCTTTCGGAAAACTCATGCAATCGCCTCCACTTCTGCAATCTTATCTCCAGCCTTCACATTCTTCACCTGAGCAGGAGAGAGCGCGAACTTGTCTCCGTTCGTAATGACAATCGGAGTGGTCAGATCATAGCCAGCTTCCCGGATCAGCTCCATATCGAACTTCAGCAGAAGCTGTCCTTTCTTCACCTCGTCCCCGGCGGCTACCAGGGCCTCGAAGCCTTTTCCTTCCATCTTAACTGTATCCATGCCTACATGCATGAGAATCTCCACGCCTTCTGCCGTCTCCATGGAAACCGCATGTTTCGAGTCGATTACCATAACCACCTTGCCGTCTGCCGGAGCGTACAGCTCTCCCTTCTCCGGGATCACAGCCACACCGTCTCCCAGTATCCCCTGGCTGAACACATCGTCTTTTACTTCTGTAATCGAGATCAACTCCCCGTCCAGAGGGCTTGCGATCTCAACCTTGCTTCCCACAGCGATGCTGCTTCCTTCCTGGGTCTGGACAGCCGCTGCCTCCTGCCCCTCAATTTTTGCCGCATCTCCATCCGAATTTGCAGGATCTTCTTTGTACAGGATAATGGTTGCCACGAAAGAGATGACGAGTGCGGAGGCCAGGCCTACAAACCCATATACAATGTTCATGCTGT